>JBBPYA010000197.1:0-5322 GCA_038200385.1 Mycobacteriales bacterium | reverse complement strand
CGGGCAGTGCGGGTGCCGCCGCGGTGCTTCCGTCGGACCTGATCGAGGCGTGCCGACACCACGACCTGCCGCTGTTGTGGGTTCCGACCGAGGTGGCGTTCGCGCAGATCACCGAGCACGTGGTCGGCGCGGTCTCGATGACCCGCGAGGCCGAGCTGAAGACCAGCCTGGCCCGCCAGCGCAGGCTGCTCGGCGCCTTTGCCGAGGGCGCCGAGCTGGCCGAGATCGCCCGCTTGCTCGGCCGGGACACCGGCCTGGTCTGCCGGGTGCTCACCCCGTCCGGGCGGCACGTGGTCGTGGGGGACGGCCCGCTGTCGGCCGCCGATGCCGACCGGGTGACGCGCACGTTCCTCACCGCCGACCGGCTCCCCGCGGTGACGGCCGGGCGTGGGCAGGTCGCCTACAGCGTCTTCCCGGCCGGCTCGGCGCTGGTGCACCGGCCCTCGACGTGGTTCGTCGTGGTCGAAGGCGCCTGGGCGCAGTGGGACCCGGCGCTCGTCGACAGCGTCGGCGAGCTGGCCGCGATCGCGGCGCTGCAACGGATCCGCAGCTCGGACAGCCAGCGGCTGGCGCGCGGGATCGCCGACGACGCGCTGGCCCTGCTGGACCGGGACCGCGGCGGCCGGCCGGAGACCCTGGTCCGGCTGCGGCAGGCCGGCGTCGACCCCGGGGCCCCGCTGCTCGTGGCGGTCGCGGCGATGGTGGGACGCCCCGACCTCGGCGAGGTGGCGCGCTCGATGCTGGAGGACCTGGCGGCCCACGTCGGGCCCCCCGTCGTCGGGCTGCTCGCCGACGGCCGGGCGGCGGCGCTGCTGCCGGCCACCGAGGCCGCGCTGCCGGCGCTACGGGCCGGGCTGGCGCGGCTGGCTCCCGGGCTGGGCCGCAACCGGTTCGTCGTCGGCGTCGCGGCGCCGATCACCGCGGACGCGCTGAGCGGAGCGCTGCGCGAGGCCGGGCACGCCAGCTCGCTGGCCGAACAGCGCGCCGGCCCGGTCAGCCTGGTCGCCGGTGAGGAGGTGGCCTCGCACCGGGCGCTGCTGGCCCTGGTCCCCGATGAGCTGCGGCGCGCGTTCGCCGGCCGGATCGTCGGCGCCGTGCTGGATCACGACGCGCGCACCGGCGCCGGCCTGCGGGAGACCCTGGAGGCGTTCCTGGCCAACTCCGGTTCGTGGTCACGCACGGCCGAGCAGCTGCACCTGCACGTCAACACGGTGCGGTACCGGATCGGCCGGGTCGAGGAGCTCAGCGGGCGGGACCTGTCCAGCCTCGAGGACCGGGTCGACGTGTTCCTCGCGCTGCGCTCCCTGTGACCCCCGATCGCCCGGTTACTCACCGGTAACGTCGCACCAGGGGACGGCCACACCCTGCGCCGGCTGCCCGTTTCTGCTCAGTTACTCGCGAGTAACTTGGAGGGTCGGGGGTCGGGGGTCGGGGATGGGGTGTGGCGGTCAGCCCAGCTGGTCGAAGCGCCGGGTCCGCGCGGACTGGATCGGGTTGGCCTCGGCGATCAGGTCCGCGAACCGGTGCCGGGCGATCCTGGCCATCTCGATCAGAGTGGCCGCGTGCTCCTGGCCCGGGGAGTTGTCCATCCGCTCCCAACCGGCCTCCAGGACGGCGGCCCGCCTGCCGTGGTCGCGGACGCTGATGATCAGCGGTACGCCGTAGCGCTCCCGGTGGGCCGCCGCCAGCTCGCCGAACTCCGCGTGGTCCTCGTCGGACAGCCTGGTCAACCCCGCGGCGGACTGGTCGGCCAGGGACTCCGCGCCCTGCTCGCCCTCGCCCACGGTGTCCGCGCCGAGGTCGGGGTAGAAGCTCATCAGCGCCAGCTGCTCGTCCCGGTCGGCGGCGAACATCGCGTCGATGAACGCATGGCACAGCGCGTCGGTGTCGGTGAAGGGCTTGCGGTCGTAGGCCCGCTCGGCCACCCAGGACGGTCCCTGGAACAGCCGGCCGAAGGTGCCGACGAACTGATCGCGGGTCATGTCGTTGACCTGGTCCAGCCGGACCGACTCGGTCCCCGGGCGGCCGGCCACGGCCGGACCGAAGCTCTTGCCGACATGGTGGAACACGACGTTGAGCAGGATGGCCGACAGGCTGCCCAGGGTGATCCCGCTGCCGAGAAGGATGCCGGCCCACGACGGTACGGCCTGCGAGACGCCCGGCTCGACCGTGACGTAGATGGCCAGCCCGATGCTGGTGCCCACGATCACGATGTTGCGGTGGTCGTTGAAGTCCACCCGCGACAACGTCTGCACGCCGACCACGGCAACGGTGGCGAACATCGCCAGCGCGGCCCCGCCCAGCACCGGGGACGGGATGCTGGCCACGACGGCGCCGATCTTGGGCAGCAGGCCGATCACGATCATGATGCCGCCGGCGGTGGCCACCACCCACCGGCTGCGCACCCAGGTCAGCCGGACCAGCCCGACGTTCTCGGCGAAGCAGGTGTAGGGGAAGGAGTTGAAGACCCCGCCGATGAACGTGGCCAGGCCGTCCGCGCGCAGCGCCCGGGCGATGTCATCCTTGACGATCCGCTTCTCCACGATCTCACCGGTGGCGAACACGTCGCCGGTGGTCTCCACGGCGGTGATCGCCATGACGACGAGCATCGAGATGATCGCGGCGATGCTGAACTTGGGCCAGCCGAAGTGGAACGGCGTGGTCGCGCCGACCCACGCGGCGTCGTTGACCGCGCCGAACTGCGCGTCGCCGAGCAACCAGGCGACGAGCGTCCCGAGGACCAGCCCGACCAGGACGGCGATGGTGGCCAGGAAGCCCTTGAAGATCCGCTGCACGGCGACGATGGCCAGCAGGACGCCCAGCGCGTACAGCAGGTTCCGCCCGCTGCCGGGGGCGTACCCCGGCGTACCCGCCGGTCCGCCCACGGCGTCCCCGGCCGCCACCGGGAGCAGCGCGATGCCGATGATCGTGATCACCGAGCCGGTGACCACCGGCGGGAAGAACCGGATGAGCTGGCTGAAATATGGCGCGACCAGGAAGGTGGCCAGCCCGGCCACCAGCACGGCGCCGTAGATCGTCACCAGCCCCTCGGTCCCGCCGCCGGCGGCCAGCCCGATCGTGATCATCGGGGAGACCGCGGTGAACGTGACCCCCTGCAGCAGCGGCAGCCGCACGCCGACCTTCCAGAATCCGACCGACTGGATGATCGAGGCGATCCCGCAGGTGAACAGGTCGGCGTTGATCAACGCGATCAGCTGGGGCGTGCTCAGCCCGATGGCGTTGGCCAGCAGGATCGGGACGATCACCGCACCGGCGTAGAAGGCCATCACGTGCTGCAGGCCGTACGCCGCCAGCTTCGGGATCGGGGGCACCTCGTCGACCGGGTGCGCGATCTTGCGGGTCCGCGGCGCGGTGGCCGGGGACGTGGGGGACGGCGGGGAGGCCGGGGACCTGCTCATGTGCACCTCGCGACTCGGACCGGATTGGACGAGCGGTGTGATCCGATGCACAGAGTCGGGGACAGCGCCCCGGCCGGCCCAGCCGCGAAACCGCCAAAACCGGGCCGCCTGGACACGGCCGGGTTGTGCGAAGTGACAGCGCCGGCGGATCCGATCAGGCGGAGGGGCGCTCGATCCGCTCGGGGGAGGCGGGGTCGGCCCACTCGGCGGACAGCTGCCGCCCGGATCCGGTGAGCAGCGGCACGGCGCGCTCGATCAGCTCCGGCGTCATCCGGGGCGCCGGGCCGGACACCGACAGGGCGACGGCATCGCGACCCTCGCCGACCGGCACCGCCACGCAGCGGACCCCGATCTCCTGCTCGCCCTCGTCCACGGCGTAGCCCCGGGACCGGATGAGGTCCAGGTCGGCCAGCAGCGCGTCGGCGTCGGTCAGCGTCTGCGGGGTGGCGGCCGGCATCCCGGTGCGGGCCAGCAGATCCCGGACCGCCTGGTCGGGCAGCCGGGACAGCAGGGCCTTGCCGACCCCGGTGCTGTGCGCGAAGACCCGGCGCCCGACCTCGGTGAACATCCGCATCGCGTGCCGGGACGGGACCTGGGCGGCATAGACGACCATGTCGCCCTCGAACACGGCCAGGTTCGCCGACTCCCCGAGCTGGTCGACCAACCCGGCCAGCACCGGGCGGGCGAACGTCCCGAACATCGCGTCGGCCACCGTGCCGAGCGGGATCAGCCGCGAGCCCAGCGCGTAGCGGCGGTTCGGCAGCTGCCGGACGTAGCCGCGGTCGACCAGGGTGCGGATCAGCCGGTGGATGGTGGGCAACGGTAGCCCCGACCGGGTGGCGAGTTCGGACAGCCCGAGCTGGCCGCCGGCGTCTCCCAGGTACTCCAGCAGGTCCAGCGCACGGGTGACCGACTGCACGCCGGACGGTTTGTCTGCAGCGGTCATCCTGGGCCTCCGTGTGAGAACTTCCGCAGTACGGAAGGAGACTACCGAATGCCGGTCACGGACGTCGGGCGGCATTGACTATTCCGTATCGCAGAATATGGTGTCCGCACGGCAGAACCGGAGGGAGTCACATGGTTTCCACCAGCCGGGGGTGGCCGTCCACGCTCGGGACGGCACCACGGTGAGCGGGCCGTCCCGACCCGATGCCGCGGCGCTGGCCGCGAGCCTGGCCGACGACCTCGACCGGACGCTGGCCGAGGCCGACCGCGAGCTGCGCAACGGCTACCCGGGAGTCCTCGGGTCCCGCCAGCCGGTACACACCGTCTACGTCCCTGCCGACCGGGCGCACCCCGACGTGTGCCGCGACTGGGGAGCGCAGGCGCTGGCCCTGCTGGACCGCTACGCCCCTGATGTCGGGCGGGCGGGGGCGGTCACCGGCCTGGGTGATGCCCTCGACGGCGCGGCGTACGACGCGGTCCGGGCCAAGCTGGCCGACCAGCCGGTGGAGGACCTGCGCCTGGACGTCGAGGACGGGTACGGCCACCGGCCCGACGCCGAGGAGGACGCCGCGATCGCCTCGGCGGCGCAGACCCTGACCCTGGTGGCCGCAACGCCGGGCCGACCGCTGCGCTCCGGGGTCCGGATCAAGAGCTTCGAGGCACCCACCCGGCGGCGGGCGCTGCGCAGCCTGACCCAGCTCGTGGAGGCCCTGGTAGCCGCCGGCGGGCTGCCGGACGGGCTGGTCGTCACCCTTCCCAAGGTCACCTCGGTGGCCCAGGTGCGGGCGATGGCGCTGGCCTGCGAGCGGCTGGAGGTCGAGTACGCACTGCCCGCCGGGCGGCTGCGCTTCGAGATCCAGGTGGAGACCCCGCAGGCGATCCTGGCCGCGGACGGGACGGCGGCCGTGGCGGCGATGGTGCACGCCGCGGCCGGGCGCTGCAGCGCGCTGCACTACGG
>JBBPYA010000196.1:0-24468 GCA_038200385.1 Mycobacteriales bacterium | reverse complement strand
GGCGCACCGAGGTGGACCGCGTGCTGGACTCCGGTGATCTGGAGCGGGAGAAGGGCATCACGATCCTGGCCAAGAACACCGCGGTGCGCCACGGTGGGCTGACCATCAACATCATCGACACGCCGGGCCACGCGGACTTCGGCGGCGAGGTCGAGCGCGGGCTGTCCATGGTCGACGGCGTGCTGCTGCTCGTCGACGCCAGCGAGGGACCGCTGCCGCAGACCAGGTTCGTGTTGCGCAAGGCGCTGACCGCCCGGCTGCCGGTGGTGCTGGTCATCAACAAGGTCGACCGGCCCGACGCGCGGATCGCGGAGGTGGTCGACGAGACGTACGAGCTGTTCCTCGACCTCGACGCCGACGAGGAGCAGATCGACTTCCCCATCGTGTACTGCCAGGCGCGCTCCGGGCAGGCCTCCCTGACCAGGCCGGCCGACGGCGACAGCCCCGACTCGCCGGACCTGGAACCGCTGTTCGACGTGCTGCGCCGCACCATCCCCGCCCCGACGTTCGACCCCGATTCCCCGCTGCAGGCGCACGTCACGAACCTGGACGCCTCGCCGTACCTCGGGCGGCTGGCACTGTGCCGGATCCACAACGGTCAGCTCAAACGCGGTCAGACCGTCGCCTGGTGCCGGGCCGACGGGAGCGTGCAGCGGGTGCGGGTCACCGAGCTGCTCGGCACCGTCGCGCTGGACCGGGTCCCCGTCGACGAGGCCGGCCCCGGCGACATCGTGGCCATCGCCGGGATCCCGGAGATCACCATCGGGGAGACCCTCACCGACCCGGACACCCCGCGGCCGCTGCCGGTGATCTCCATCGACGAGCCGTCCATCAGCATGACGATCGGGATCAACACGTCCCCGCTGGCCGGGCGCAGCGGCACCAAGCTCACGGCCCGCCTGCTCAAGGCCCGCCTGGACGCCGAGCTGGTGGGAAACGTGTCGATCCGGCTTGGCCCGACCCAGCGGCCGGACACCTGGGAGGTGCAGGGCCGCGGCGAGCTGCAGCTGGCGATCCTGGTCGAGATCATGCGCCGTGAGGGCTTCGAGCTGACCGTGGGCAAGCCGCAGGTGGTGACCCGCACGATCGACGGCCGGGTGCACGAGCCGATGGAGCGGCTGACTGTCGACGTACCGGTCGCCTTCCAGGGAGTCGTGATTCAACTGCTGGCCCTGCGCAAGGGGCGGTTGGAGCAGATGGTCGACCACGGCACCGGCTGGCTGCGCATCGAGTACGTCGTGCCGGCCCGCGGGCTGATCGGCTTCCGCACCGAGTTCCTCACCGAGACAAGGGGTACCGGACTGCTGCACCACGTGCACGAGGGCTACGAGCCGTGGCACGGCGAGCTCCGGACCCGGCCCAGCGGCAGCCTGGTGGCCGACCGCATCGGTCGCACTACCGCGTTCGCGCTGGCCAACCTGCAGGAGCGCGGGACGATGTTCGTCGGTCCCGGCACCGAGGTGTACGAGGGGATGATCGTCGGGGAGAACTCCCGCTGGGACGACCTCGACGTCAATCCGGCCAAGGAGAAGAAGGTCACCAACATGCGGCAGTCCTCGGCCGAGGTCCTGGTCCCGTTGATCCCGCACCGCAACCTGTCGCTGGAGCAGGCCCTGGAGTTCTGCCGGCCCGACGAGTGTGCCGAGGTCACGCCGGCCGAGGTGCGGCTGCGCAAGGTGACCCTCGCGGGGACCGTCCGGGGCAGGCAGCGCGGCAAGGCGGCCGGCCGCGCAACGATCTGATGATTGTTGGGTCACTCTATGGTCACGATTGGCGAGGCGTGGTTTCCGTCCGCCGCCGGCCGCTACTACGGTCTGGCAGGCCCGGTGGAATTCCGCCGGGCACGTGTTCCTCGCGAAATGCGGGAGAGGGAGGCGCAACAACGTGAAGGCAACGAGACGCCGGACGGCGTTCACCGCGACGATGGCAGCCGCGGCATTGGCGCTGGCCGCCTGCGGTGGCGGCAGCAGCGGCAGTAGTACAGGCAGCTCCAGCGGCGGTGAGGCCCAGCGCAGCGGACGGTTGATCTACGGCGAGAGCACGGCGTTCCCGGAGAACCTGAACCCGCTGATCGCGGCCGGCAACTCGGTGGCGACGGCGAACATCCTGATCCGGGTGCTGCTGGCGCCATTCGTCCTGCAGCCGGACTTCACGGTGCAGTACGACAAGAATCTGATGGCCTCCGAGCCCACCAGCGACTCCAGCAGCGGCAAGCAGGTCGTCACCTACACCCTGAACGACAAGGCGGTGTGGAGCGACGGACAGCCGATCACGTGGGAGGACTTCCAGTTCACCGCGGATCTGCAGAAGTCCTCCGACCCGGCCAACGGCGGCTGCGCGGTGCTGCTCGGCACCACCGGCTACGACCAGATCGAGTCCGTCGCGATGGGTGACACCGACAAGACGGCGGTAGTCACCTACGCAACCCCCTACCCGGACTGGAAGTCGATCTTCACGCTCTTTCCCAAGCACATCCTGGACAAGGGCGACCCCAAGGCCAGCTGCGCCGCCACCACGGCCGGCTGGCCCATCGCCGACGGCATCCCTAGCGACATCTCCGACGGGCCGTGGCAGCTCAAGCGCGAGAACATCGACGCCGGCTCCCAGGTGCTCACCCTGGTCCCCAACGACAAGTGGTGGGGCGACGGACCGCTGCTGGCGCAGATGGTCTACCAGTCGATCGGCAGCGAGTCCGGCGTGACCGTCAGCGCGCTGCAGAACGGCGAGGTCGACCTGGTCAGCCCGCAGCCGCAGCTCGACCTGGTCAGCCAGGTGAAGGCGCTGGAACCGAATGTCACCAGCTCCATCGACTTCGGCCTGTCCTTCGAGCACTTCGACCTAAACACGTCCAACAAGCACCTCAAGAAGCCCGAGGTGCGCCAGGCCATCGGGCTGGCGCTGGACCGCAGCGCGATCGTCGCGGCGACCGTCGGAGCCTTCGACAGCCGGGCGCAGGTCGACAACGCCCGGCTCTTCGTCAACAACCAGCCGGAGTACGTCGACACCGCGCCGGCGAAGTTCAACACCCAGGACACCGCCGGGGCCAAGAAGCTGCTGGAGTCCGTGGGCTACACCCTCGGCCCGGACGGGGTCTACACGCACCCGCAGGACGGCAAGCTGGAGCTGAAGATGTCCACGACGCAGAACAACCCGCTGCGTGAGCAGACCATCGACCTGGCGTCGTCGCAGCTGGCCAAGGCCGGGATCAAGATCGACAAGTTCCTCGACCCGGACATCTTCGCCGGTGCCGAGAAGCCGACCAGCCTCGAGGCGCGCGGCTTCGACATCGCGCTGTTCGCGTGGGTCAGCTCGCCGTTCGTGTCCCAGAACATCTCGCTGTACAAGACCGGCGGTGGTCAGAACTACGCCGGCGTGTCGGACCCGCGGGTGGACGACCTGCTGAACAAGCTGGCCACCGAGGTCGACCCGCAAAAGGCGGCGGACCTGGCCAACCAGGCCGACGGCTTCCTGTGGGAGGACCTGGCGACGATCCCGCTGTACCAGAAGCCGATCTTCACGGCGTGGAACAGCAAGTTCCAGGGCATCGAGCCGAACGCCACGCTGGCCGGTCCGGTGTGGAACTCCGACCAGATCAGCGTCAAGCAGTAGGCGCAGCTCGTCGGTAGCAGCAGTAGTGCGGCCGATCTGATCGGCCCGGCACGGCGTTGACGGTGGGGGTGTGGCGGCTCAGCGGGCAGCCACACCCCCACCGTCGGCTGACCGGCACGGCCATCTCCGTGCGGTCACAACCGTTCGCTAACCACCGTTGGCGTCGTAGAGACAGCGGGCCTCCGGTGGGGCATAGTTTGCTCAGTCCCGTGCAGGTCACCGGCCCGGCGTAAGGTGCGAATGTGTTCTTCTTCACTATCCGGCGGCTGATCTCCTCCGTCGTCGTGCTGCTCGCCAGCTCGATGCTGGTCTTCGCGCTGGCCGTCGCCTCCTTCGATCCGCTGGCGCCGTACCGGACCCGGCAGCCTGCGCCGTCACCGGAGTTCTTCGCCTCGCTGCGCACGCAGCTGCACCTGGACCAGCCGTTCTTCGTGCGCTACTTCACCTGGCTGGGCGGCGTCCTGACTGGGGACTTCGGGCAGAGCAACGGCCAGACCCCCGTCGGGCCGATCCTCATGCAGCGCCTCGGTGTCACCGCCCGGATGGTGGTCGCCGCGATGATCCTGGCGGTGCTGCTCGCGATCATCGTCGGTGTCCTGACCGCGGTGCGGCAGTACAAGCCCGAGGACTATTTCTTCACGTTCATCACCTACGTCCTGATCGCGCTGCCGACGTTCTGGTTCGCCGCCCTGCTCAAGGAATTCGTCGCGATCCAGTTCAACCAGGTGGTCGGGAAGACGGTGCTCTACACCGTCGGCGAGCAGTCAGCCGGCATCAATCTGTACGGGACAAGCTCGGAGATCTTTTACGACCGGCTCGGCCACCTCGTGCTGCCCACCATCTCCTTGGCGATGCTCAGCTTCGCCGCGTGGAGTCGCTTCCAACGGGCATCCATGCTCGACGTGCTCGGCTCGGACTACATCCGGCTGGCCCGGGCCAAGGGGCTGCGCCGCGGCAACGTCCTGGTCCGGCACGGGCTGCGCAACGCGCTGATCCCGTTGACCACCATCGTCGCGCTGAACGTCGGCTTGATCATGGGCGGCGCGGTGATCACCGAGACGGTCTTCGTCTGGCACGGGATGGGCGAGTACCTGCTGATGAGCATCCAGCGCAGCGACCTCTACCCGTTGCTGGGCTGGATGATGGTCGCCGCGTTCTTCATCATCACGTTCAACCTCATCGCGGACCTGCTCTACGCCGTGCTCGATCCACGGATCAGGCTCACCTGATGCTCGCCCGAAAGGGGCATGTGCTGTGACGACCGCCGAGAAGCCGACCCTGGCCAAGGTCCCCCAGGAGGAGGCCAAGCAGGAGGTCGAGCGCGAGTTCACCATCAAGGCGCGCAGCCAGCGTGAGCAGATCATGCGCCGGTTCGTGCGCAACAAGCAGGCGATGGGCGGGCTGCTGCTGTTCGCGATCATCCTGCTGGTCGCCTGGATCGGGCCGCTGTTCTACCCCTTCGGGTTCAACGAACTCGACGGCACCGCCCGATCGGTCCCGCCCGGCAGCAACGGTCACATCCTGGGGACCGAGGGCCTCGGCCGCGACCTGCTGGCCCAGATCATGCGCGGCATCCAGCGCTCGACGTTGATCATTCTGATCGCGGTGGCGCTGTCCCTGGTCGTCGGGATGACAGTGGGCTTGCTGGCCGGGTACTACGGCAAGTGGGTCGACAACGTGCTGATGCGACTCGTCGACCTGATCCTCACCCTGCCCACCCTCGTCGTGCTCATCGTCGTGGCCAGCAATTTCACCCAGGCCCGCACCGCGATCGGCATCGCGATCATCCTCGGCGCGTTCGGCTGGCTCGACCTGTCCCGGATCCTGCGCAGCCAAATCCTGGGCCTGCGGGAACGCGAGTTCATCGAGGCCGCGCATGCGCTGGGAGCCTCCGACCGCCGGGTGATGTTCAAGCACTTGATCCCGAACATGCTCGGATCGATCATTGTGTGGGCGACTCTGGCGGCGGCCACCACCATCCTGTTGGAGGCGTCGCTGACCTACCTCGGGTTCGGGGTAGCCAACGACACCTCGCTGGGCAAGCTGGTCTCCGACGGGGTCAGCGCGGCGCAGACCAGGCCGTGGCTGTTCTACTTCCCCGGGATCATGCTGCTGGTGATCGCGCTGTGCATCAACCTGATCGGCGACGGCATCCGCGACGCCTTCGACCCGTCGAACAAGCGCGTCCGCGCCTGACCGCCGCCCCACCCCGACCGCTACCGCAACGGAGCCGCACTTGAGCACCTCGGTGACCCCGCAGGCCCGCCAGACCGATGAGCCGGCCTCCGGAGCCGTGCTCGAGGTCACCGACCTGGACGTCCAGTTCCCCACCGAGGACGGCCTGGTCCGGGCGGTCCGCGGCGTCAGCTACGGCCTGCGGCCCGGCGAGGTGCTCGGCGTTGTAGGCGAGTCGGGCTCCGGCAAGTCCGTCACGTCGCTGGCCATCATGGGACTACTCCCGTCCAACGCTCGGGTGACCGGTTCGGTCAAGTTCCGGGGGCAGGAGCTGCTGGGGATGGGGGACAAGGACTTCAGCCGGATCCGCGGCAAGGGCATCGCGATGATCTTCCAGGATCCGATGACCTCGCTGGATCCGGTCTACAAGGTCGGGTACCAGATCAGCGAGACGGTCCGCCGGCACGACTCGCAGCTGTCCAAGAAGGCGGCGAAGGCGCGCGCGGTCGACCTGCTCGATCTCGTCGGCATCCCCAACGCCCGGGACCGGGCCGACAACTTCCCGCACGAGTTCTCCGGTGGGATGCGCCAGCGGGTCGTCATCGCCATCGCGATGGCCAACCAGCCCGACATCATCATCGCCGACGAGCCGACCACCGCGCTGGACGTCACCGTGCAGGCGCAGGTCCTCGAGGTCCTCAAGACCGCGATGGACGAGACCGGCGCCGCGACGGTCCTGATCACCCACGACCTGGGTGTCGTGGCCGGGGTCGCGGACCGCGTGCTGGTCATGTACGCCGGCCGCGTCGTCGAACGCGGGGCGGTGGACGCGCTGTACTACAAGCCGCGGATGCCGTACACGCTCGGTCTGCTGGGCTCGCTGCCCCGCCTCGACGACGCGGAGAAGCAGCGACTGACCCCCATCAAGGGCAGCCCGCCGTCGATGGTCAACCCGCCGCCGGGATGCCCCTTCGGTCCGCGCTGTCCACTGCACATCACAGCCTGCGATGACGAGGAGCCCGAGCTCGTCGAGGTCGAGCACGACCACTCCGCGGCCTGTATCCGTCACGAGGAATTGGCCGGGCACGCCGATCCTGCGGAGTTCTTCGACACCGACGCCAGCGACATCAGCGAGCCGGTCGTCGGCGACGCGATCCCGGCCGCGCACGTCTCGGGCCGGCCCGAGGAGAACCTGTGACCACCCTGGACAAGCCGCAGCGAACCGACGGCGAGCCGATCCTGAAGGTCACCGACCTCAAGAAGCACTTCCCGATCAAGGGCCGCGGATTCATCCGCCGTACGGTCGGCCAGGTCAAGGCCGTCGACGGCGTCAGCCTGGAGCTCTATCCGGGCGAGATCCTGGGCCTGGTCGGCGAATCGGGCTGCGGCAAGTCCACGACCGGTCGGGCGATCATGCACCTGCAACCGGCCACCAGCGGATCGGTGATCTTCGAGGGCACCGAGGTCACGAAACTGTCGCGGCGGCAGATGCGGCCGCTGCGCCGCGACATCCAGATCGTCTTCCAGGACCCGTACGCCTCGCTGAACCCGCGGCTGCCGGTCTACGACATCGTCGCAGAGCCGCTGATCATCCATAAGATCGCCAAGGGTGCGGAGCTGAAAACCCGGGTGCGTGCGCTGCTGGAGCTGGTCGGTCTCAACCCCGAGCACGCCAACCGGTTCCCCGCTGACTTCTCCGGCGGTCAGCGCCAGCGGATCGGTATCGCCCGCGCGCTGGCTCTCGAACCCAAGGTGCTGGTCCTCGACGAGCCGGTGTCCGCGCTGGACGTGTCGATCCAGGCGGGTGTGATCAACCTGCTCGAGGACCTGCGGGACCGGCTCGGGTTGTCCTACCTGTTCATCGCCCACGACTTGTCCGTGGTCCGGCACATCTCCGACCGGATCGCGGTGATGTACCTCGGCTGGATCATCGAGATCGCCACCACCGACGACCTGTTCAACAAGCCCTCGCATCCCTATACCCAGGCTCTGCTGTCGGCGATCCCGGTCCCGGACCCGCGCCGTGAACGTGACCGGCAGCGGATCATCATCACCGGTGACGTCCCGAGCCCAGCCAACCCGCCCAGCGGGTGCCGGTTCCGGACCCGGTGCCAGAAGTTCGCCAACGTGCTGTCGGAGAGCCAACAGCGCAAGTGCATCGACGAGGTGCCGGCCCTGGAGGACCGGGGCACCGGCCATCCGGCGGCCTGCCACTACGCCGAGGCGCTGAAGATCATCTGAGTCGCGCCCAGCTCCGCCGTACGCTCGGGAAATGACGACCGACGTGGACTGGCGCCGCCTGCTGCTAGTGCACGCCCACCCCGACGACGAGACCATCGGCAACGGCGCCACCATGGCCCGTTACGTCCGGGACGGCGTCCGGGTCACGCTCGTGACCTGCACGCTCGGCGAGTACGGCGAGGTGCTCGTTCCCGAACTCGCGCAGCTGGGCGCCGAGTACGGTGACCAACTCGGCGGCTACCGGATCGGTGAGCTGGCGCGGGCCTGCGCGGAACTCGGCGTCATCGACAATCGCTTTCTCGGCGGTCCGGGCCGCTTCAGCGACAGCGGGATGATGGGGACCGCACCCAACGACGGGCCGCGGGCATTCTGGCGCGCGGATGTCGGCGAGGCCGCCGCTGAGCTGGTGAGGGTCATTCGCGAGGTGCGCCCGCAGGTGCTGGTCACCTACGACGAGAACGGCGGGTACGGGCACCCCGACCACATTCAGGCCCACCGGGTGGCGATGGCGGCGTGTACCGCGGCCGCCGACGCCGGGTACCGCCCGGAGCTCGGACCGGTCTGGCAGACCGCGAAGGTGTACTGGAACTGCGTCCCGCGCTCGGTGCTCGCCCGCGGCCTGGCCGCGGTCCGGGAAGCCGGCGGTGACTTCTTCGGTGTCGACAGCGTGGACGAACTTCCCTTCGTCGTCGACGACGACATCGTCACGACCGCGATCGACGGCCGCGACCAGCTTCCGGCGAAGATGGCCGCGATGCGCGCCCACGCGACCCAGATCAGCGTGGACGGGCCCTTCTTCGCCCTTGCTGACAACGTCGGCCTCGAGGCGTTCGGGGTGGAGCACTACCGCCTGGTCCGGGGCGTGCGCGGCGCGGGGCACGGCGACAACGGGTGGGAGGACGACCTGTTCGCCGGTCTCACCGGGTGAGCGGAGCAGCAGAGCGTACCTACCGGGCCGCGGCCACGACCCTGCTCACGCTCGGCGCGACCGTTCTCGCCGTCATCGAGTGCTTCCTGCTGCCGCTGCGGATCGGGTCGGTGCCGGTGCCACTGTCCATTCCGGTCGCCGTCGCGCTGAACCTGTGGCTACCGCGGGTGGCCCACCGGACGACCGGATGGCGCACCTCTGGGGTCGCGGTGGCGGTGGCGTGGGTCGTCATCGCCGTCGTGGCCTCGATGCCGCGGCCCGAGGGCGACCTGATCATCAGCTCGACCTGGCGCGGGATCGGCTTCCTGTTGCTCGGGGCGCTGGCTGCGGCCTACGCCGTGGGGCGGGTGCTCTCGCGCCGGTACTGATAGCGGTGGTGGGTCCGGAATCCCAGCCCGGTGTACAACGCGAGCGCGGCGATGTTGTCCTCGGCGACCTGCAGGTAGACCCGGGTGGCGGCGTGGTCCAGACCCCACACGGCCAGTCCCCGCATCAGGTGCCGGGCCACCCCGCGGCGGCGGGCGGTCTGCGCGACGGTCACGGCGGTGACCCCGAGCCAACCGTCGTCGACCACGCCGCGACCGACCCCCAGCAGCTGCGACCCGGACGCGTCGGCAGGCACCGAGGCGAACGTCGGGACCTCGGCGTTGACGAGCACGCTGCGGGCGCCGTCGGGTAGGGGTTGCCCCCGGTAGACGTATCCGGCCAGCCAGTGCGGGCTCGGTGCGGCCTCGTGCCGGACCGGGGCCAGCCCGGTGTCGGGCGGGCAGTGCCGGACCAGCTCGCTCAGCGGGGAGACCAGGACCCGGGTCGGGTTGTAGGCCGTGCAGCCGGCCCTGGCCAGCGCGGTGTCGACGTCGGCGGCCCAGGGCAGCGGGACCTGGACGATGGCGGGCAGGTCGCGGGCGGCGTACCAGGTGCGAACGGCGGCCAGGGCGTCGGCCAACGGCCGGTCCGGAGGGTCCAGCGGGAGGGCGGAGTTCGCCCGGCCGGTGAATCCGTGCGCGGCCCGCAACAGCCAGCCACCGAGGCGCTCCTGCTCGAGGCCGCGCCAGCCGAGCGCGGCGACCGCCTCCAGGTCCCGGTCGGAGATGAACCCGCCGCCCGCCACGCGCACCCCCTGCCTCGGTGTGGTTCTCTCCGGGCGTAGATACTAGGCAGGCGGGCTTGCCCGTGACGCTCGACCCGGCGCTGCGCCCGGCCGAGCCAGCCGACGGAAAGGACGGGCCAGTGACGTACGTCATCGCCGAGCCGTGTGTCGACGTGCTCGACAAGGCCTGCATCGAGGAATGTCCGGTCGACTGCATCTACGAAGGCAACCGGATGCTCTACATCCACCCCGACGAGTGCGTGGACTGCGGGGCGTGCGAGCCGGTCTGCCCGGTCGAGGCGATCTACTACGAGGACGACACGCCGGAGAAGTGGAAGGACTACTACAACGTCAACGTCGACTTCTTCGACGACCTGGGGTCCCCCGGCGGGGCGGCGAAGGTCGGCAAGATCGGCAAGGACCACCCGCTGGTCGCGGCGCTGCCCCCGCAGGTGAACGAGCACTGATCCACGGCGCGCTGCCCACGGTCCCCTGGGACACGCTGGCCGGGTCCGCGGAGCTGGCCCGCCGGCACCCGGGCGGCTTGGTCGATCTGTCCATCGGTACTCCGGTGGACCCGGTTCCCGCTGTCGTGCAGGCCGCGCTGGCCGCCGCCGCGGACAGCCCCGGATACCCATTCACCGCCGGTACGCCGGACCTCCGCGCGGCCGCCGCCGGCTGGTTGCGGCGCCGGCACGGCGTCGTGGTCGATCCGTCGGCGGTGCTGCCGACGATCGGCTCGAAGGAGTTCATCGCCTGGCTCCCGACCATGCTGGGTCTGGGCCCGGGCGATCTCGTCGTCCACCCCCGGTTGGCCTACCCGACCTACGGCATCGGGGCCCAGTTGGCCGGGGCCCGTGTCGTGGCCACCGACACGGTGAGCGCCGTGGGACCGGAGCGGGTCGGACTGCGGTGGCTGAACTCCCCGGGCAACCCCACCGGCGAGGTGCTCGCCGTCCCGCAGCAGCGGGCGGCACTCGCCTGGGCGCGCGAGCGGGGCGCTGTGCTCGCTGCCGACGAGTGCTACCTGGGGCTGGGCTTCGACGAGCAGCCGGTGTCGGCGCTGCACGAGTCGGTCAGCGACGGCGACCACACCGGCCTGCTCGCGGTGCACTCGCTGTCCAAGCGGAGCAACCTGGCCGGCTACCGCGCTGGTTTCGTCGCCGGCGACCCCGACCTCGTCCGCCGGTTGCTGGAGCTGCGCCGGCACGCCGGGATGATGGTGTCCGGCCCGGTCCAGGCGGCGATGGTGGCCGCGCTGGACGACGACAAGCACGCCGATGCCCAATGTGAGCGCTATCGCCGCCGCCGGGCGGCACTGCGCCCGGCTCTGATCGCGGCCGGTTTCCGGGTCGAGCAGTCCACGGCCGGGCTCTACCTGTGGGCGACCCGGGACGAGGACTGCTGGCAGTCGGTCGGCTGGCTTGCCGAGCGGGGGATCCTGGTCGCGCCCGGCGTCTTCTACGGCCCGGCGGGGGCGGCGCACGTGCGGGTGGCGCTGAGCGCCACCGACGAACGGGTCGCCGCGGCGGTGCATCGACTCGCGCCCGCCGGGCAGGCGGGCGCCGAGTCCGACAGACTCCGGCACACGGACTGACCCGGTCGGGAGCCTCGGGTCGGGCGACAGGGAGGCGACGTGGCCGGGGAAGGACTCCGCGCTGGCATCACCGCCGAGCGCATCGACGTCCGCGGGCTGGCGGTGAACGTCCTGCACAGCCACCGCGAGCACGGCGAGCCGGTCGTGCTGATCCACGGCAATGTCAGCTCCTCACTGTTCTGGCAGTCGCTGATGCTGGCGCTGCCCGGGCGCTACCGCCCGCTGGCCGTTGATCTGCGCGGGTTCGGCGGCACCGACCCGCTGCCAGTGGACGCCACCCGGGGGCTGCGGGACTTCGCCGATGACGTGGCCGCCACCGTCGACACCCTCGGGCTGGACACGGTTCACCTGGTCGGTTGGAGCATGGGTGGGGGAGTGGCCATGCAGTACCTCCTCGACCACCCGGACCGGGTGGCCACCCTGAGCCTGGTCGCGCCCGTCTCGCCGTACGGGTTCGGTGCGACGACCCGGGTGGACGGCCGGCTGGTCAGCCCGGACGGGGCCGGCTCCGGTGCTGGTGGCGCGAACCCGGACCTCGTCGCCCGGCTGCACGCCGGGGACACCGGCGCGGACCACCAGGCCAGCCCCCGCCGGGTGTTCCGGTCCTTCTACGTCGCCCCCGGCTTCACCGACGGGCACGAGGACAGCTACGTCGCCGGAATGTTGAGTACCCGCACCGGGCCGCGCAACTATCCCGGTGACGTGCTGCCGAGTACCGCCTGGCCGGGGGCTGCCCCGGGCACCTCGGGGGTCCTGAACGCGATGGCGCCGGTCTACTGCAACCTCACCGCACTACCCGACGTCGATCCCAAGCCCGCGGTGCTGTGGATCCGCGGCGAGGAGGACCTGATCGTGTCCGACACCTCGATGTTCGACCTGGCCATGCTGGGCCGGCTCGGCGTCGTCCCGGACTGGCCGGGTGAGGGCACCCACGCACCGCAGCCGATGATCGCCCAGACCAGGGCCGTGCTGCAGGCGTACGCCGCTGCCGGCGGCAGCTATCGCGAGGTGGTCCTGCCCGGGGTGGGGCACAGCCCGCACCTGGAGGCCCCGGACCGCTTCCGCTCCGAGCTGCTGGCCCACCTCGACAGCGTGTCCGGCTGACGGTCAGCGCGGCAGGTCGGGGAGCAGCCGGTCCAGCCGGATCGGCAGCTCGCGCACCCGGATCCCGGTGGCGTGGTGTACGGCGTTGGCCACCGCCGCCGCGGTGCCCACGATGCCGATCTCCCCGATCCCCTTGACCCCCATCGGGTTCACCCGCTCGTCATGCTCCTCGACCCAGTCCGCCTCGATGTCGAGCACGTCCGCGCACGCCGCCACGTGATAGCCGGCCAGGTCCCGGTTGACGAAGTCGCCGAACGCCGGGTCCATGACGCCTTCCTCGTGCAGCGCCATCCCCAGGCCCATCGTCATGCCGCCGATCAGCTGGGAGCGGGCGGTCCGCCGGTTGACGATCCGGCCCACCCCGAAGATGCCGAGCAACCGAGGCACCCGCACCTCGCCGGTGTCGATGTCGACCCGGACCTCGGCGAACTGCGCACCGAAGCCCTGGAACGCGAACTCGCCGCGGTTCTTGACCTCCTCGGCAGTGTCGGCGGATGCCGAGACCCCGTCCGGGGGCACCGTGCCGACCGTGGCGAGCTTGTTCAGGAGCGCCTCGCAGGCCCGGGTGACCGCCCAGCCCCACGACGCGGTCCCCGCCGAGCCGCCGGCCAGGCTCGCCGAGCCGAAGGAGCTGTCCCCGATCCGGACCCGCACCGACCCGGTCGGGACCCGTAACGCGTCCGCGGCGATCTGGGTCAGCGCGGTGCGCGCGCCGGTGCCGAGATCGGTGGCGGCGATGGCGACGTCGAACGTCCCCTCTGGCTCGGCGCGGACCGTCGCCGTCGACGCTCCGGCGTAGGCCGGGTAGGTCGAGGCCGCCACCCCGGAGCCGAGCAGCCAGCGGCCCTCCCGACGGACGCCGGGCCGCCGGTCCCGGTCGGCCCAGCCGATCCGGGCCGCTCCCTCGCGCAGGCACTCCACCAGGCTGCGGCTGCTGAACGGTCGTCCGGACTCGGGATCACGGTCGGGTTCGTTGCGGATCCGCAGCTCGATCGGGTCCAGCCCGAGTTCGACGGCGAGCTCGTCCATCGCCGACTCCAACGCGAACATCCCCGGGCACTCGCCGGGTGCGCGCATCCAGCGCGGGGTCGGGACGTCGAGGGTGGCCAGCCGGTGGCTCGTCCGCCGGTTCGGCGCGGCGTACATCATCCGGGTGGCCAGCGCGGTCTGCTCGGCGAACTCCAGCACCGTCGAGGTCTGCTCCACCACGTCGTGCGCGATCGCGGTCAGCCGGCCGTCCGGCCCGGCACCGAGTTGCAGCCGCTGGATGGTCGGCGTCCGGTACCCGACGACGGTGAACATGTGGTGCCGGGTCAGGGTGGCCTTCACCGGGCGGCCGGTGATCCGCGCGGCCATCACCGCCAGCACCACGTTGGCCCGGATCGTGCCCTTGCTCCCGAACCCGCCGCCGACGTGCTGGTTGAGGACGGTGACCTGTTCGGCGCGCAGCCCGAACAGGGTGGCCAGGGTCTGCCGGGCCTGGAACGGGCCCTGATTGGAGTCGTACACCGTGAGCTCGTCGTGGTCCCAGACGGCCAGCGTGGCGTGCGGCTCCATCGGATTGTTGTGCAGCCCCGGCGTCCGGTAGGTCTGGTCCACGGTCGTCGCGGCGGCGGACAGGGCGGCGTCGACGTCACCCTGCTCGGTGTCGGTGGGGAACGCCGGGTTGACTTTGTCCGGCGTGTACAGCCCGGGGTGGTCCCACGTCAGCTCGCTGTCGTGGCTCTCCTCGTCGTAGTCGACCTGTAGCGCCGCGGCCGCCTCCCGTGCGGTCTCCAGGGAGTCGGCGACGACGGCCGCGACGAACTGGCCGCGATAGGCGACCCGGTCGTCCTGCAGCACCGCGAGTTCGCCGTCGGAGTGCGGTTGCAGGCGTGGTGCGGTCCGCGGGGTGAGCACCGTGAGCACGCCGGGCATCGCCTGTACCGCGTCGGTGTCGATCCTGCTGACCCGGCCGCGGGCGATGGTGGCCGGCACCGGCCACAGGTAGGCCACCTGGGCGAACTGGTCCTGCTCGCCGGCGTAGCGGGCCGAGCCGGTCACCTTCTCCGGACCCTCGATGCGGGACACCGCCGTACCGACCGACCGGCGCTCCAGCAGGGTCATGCGGGTGCTCCCGTCAGGTCGAGCAGGGTCCGGGTCACGATGTTGGCCACGAGCGGCAGCTTGAACGCGTTGTCCGGCAGTGGCTGGGCGGCGCCGAGTTCGGCCTCGATGGCGGCGCGGTACGCCGCCTCGGTGGCCGGGCCGCCGCGCAGCGCGTCCTCGGCGACGCGGGCCCGCCACGGCAGCGGCGCCACCGCACCGAGGGCCAGCCGCACGTCGCGCACGGTCCCGTCGGCGACGTCCACCGCGGCGGCGACCGAGGCCACCGCGAACGCGTAGGACGCCCGGTCCCGTACCTTGCGGTACGCCGAGCGCCCGCCATAGGCCAGCGGGGGGATCCGTACCGACACGACCAGCTCGCCGTGGGCGAGGGTGGTGTCCCGCTGCGGGTCGTCGGCGGGCAGCCGGTACAGCTCAGTAACGGGCAGCGAGCGCTCCCCGTCCGGCCCGACGAGGTGGACGACGGCATCCGCGGCCGCCAGTGCCACCGCGAGGTCCGACGGGTGGGTGGCGATGCAGGACTGGCTGGCCCCAAGGACGGCCAGGTTGCGGTGGTCGCCGTCCCGGGCCGGGCACCCGCTGCCAGGTACCCGCTTGTTGCACGGCTTCCCGACGTCCTGGAAGTACACACATCTGGTGCGCTGCAACAGGTTTCCGCCGGTGGTGGCCATGTTGCGCAGCTGGCCGGAGGCACCGGCCAGCAGGGCCTGCGAGAGCATCGGTAGCCGTCGGCGGATCTCGGGGTGTACACCGAGGTCGCTGTTGCGCACGGTGGCGCCGATCGAGATGGTGCCGTCCGCGGCCACGTCGATGCCGTCCAACGGCAGCCGGCTGACATCGACCAGCCGTCGCGGCTGCTCCACGCCCAGCTTCATCAGGTCCAGCAGGTTCGTGCCGCCGGCGAGGAACCGGGCGCCCGGATCCGCGGCGAGCGCGGCAACCGCCTGCGCCGGGTCGGCCGGCCGGTCCAGCGCGAACGGTCTCATTCGGCGACCTCGAGGATCGCCGTGACGATGTTGACGTAGGCACCGCAGCGGCACAGGTTGCCGCTCATCCGCTCCCGGACCTCGGCCGCGTCCAACGGACCGGGAGTCTCGCCCTCGGTGACCGCGCTCGGCCAGCCCTGTGCGTGCTCGGCGAGCATCCCGACCGTCGAGCAGATCTGGCCCGGTGTGCAGTAGCCGCACTGGTAGCCGTCGTGCTCGAGGAACGCGCGCTGGACGGGATGCAGGTCTGTCACGTCGCCGAGGCCCTCGATCGTCTGGATGTGCCGCTCCTCCTGGGTGGCGGCCAGAATCAGGCAGGAGTTCACCCGCCGGCCGTCGACGAGCACGGTGCAGGCGCCGCACTGCCCGTGGTCGCAGCCCTTCTTGCTGCCGGTCAGGCCGAGCCGCTCGCGCAGCGCATCCAGCAGGGTGGTCCGGTTGTCGAGCTCCAGCTCGTGCGTGGCACCGTTCACCTCCAGGGTGACCTTGCTCGTGGTCTGTTCCCCGTCCATCGCCGTACCCCCCTCAGTTGGCATGCAGGGCCGCGTTCAGGTCGATCCCGGCCCCGGTGCGGGGTCGGGCCTCCAGCGCTCCGGTGACGCTGTTGCGCCAAAGGAGCAAATTGTCACGGCCGGACAGCTCCGCGGCCTTGACGACCGACCCGTCGGGCAGGGTCAGCAGCGAGCCCGCCGTGACGTAGCAGCCGGCTTCGACCACGCAGTTGTCGCCGAGGGAGATGCCGATCCCGGCGTTGGCCCCGATCAGGCAGCCCGCGCCGACCCGGACCACCTCCCGGCCGCCGCCGGACAGCGTGCCCATGATCGACGCGCCGCCGCCCACATCCGAGCCGGCGCCCACGACGACGCCGGCGCTGATCCGGCCCTCGACCATCGACGTGCCCAGCGTCCCGGCGTTGTAATTCACGTACCCCTCGTGCATCACCGTGGTGCCCTCGGCCAGGTGTGCGCCGAGCCGGACCCGGTCGGCGTCGGCGACCCGCACCCCGGACGGGACGACGTAGTCGGCCATCCGCGGGAACTTGTCGATCCCGTACACCGTCACCGGGCCGCGGCTCGCCCGCAACCGGGCCCGCGCCCGCTCGAAGTCCGCGACCGCGCACGGGCCGTGGTTGGTCCAGACGACTGTGCTCAGCAGGCCGAACACGTTGTCCATCGAGCATTCGTGCGGCCGCAGGAGTCGGTGCGAGAGCAGGTGCAGGCGGAGGTAGACGTCGTAGGCGTCCCGCGGGGCCGCGTCCAGGTCGGCGATCACGGTCCGGATCGCGACCACCTCGACGCCGCGGGCCTCGTCGCTGCTGACCAGCCCACCCAGCTCCGGCGAGGTCTCCCCGGTCAGTTCCAGCTCCCCGAGCCGGACGGTCCCGGATGCCACGCCAGCCGGCGCGCCGAGGCTCGGTGTCGGGAACCAGCAGTCCAGCACCGTCCGCTGCGGCGTGAGGGTCGCGAGCCCGGCCGCGTAGGCCCCCCGCGTGCTCGACTCGGTCACGCCGCCACGCTACCGGCGTCGTTAGGCTCGCTGCCCATGACGGTCCTCGACCTCTCCCAGGACGGCCCATCGCTGACCGGCGCCCTGGTCGACATCGCGTCGGTGTCCGGCGCCGAAGGGGAGCTCGCCGACGCCGTCGAGGCCGCGCTGCGCGGTCTCGGACACCTGGAGGTCGAGCGGGATGGCGACGCGGTGCTGGCGCGGACGTCGCTGGGCCGCGACCGCCGGGTCCTGCTGGCCGGGCACATCGACACGGTGCCCATCGCCGACAACCACCCCTCGACCAGGGTCGGCGACCTGCTGTACGGCTGCGGGTCCTCGGACATGAAGTCCGGGGACGCGGTGATGTTGCGGCTGGCCGCGACCCTGCAGGACCCGGCGTACGACGTGACCTGGATCTTCTACGACAACGAGGAGGTGGAGTCCTCCCGCAGCGGTCTGGGTCGGGTCGCGCGCCACTTGCGGCACTGGCTGTACGCCGACCTGGCCATCCTGATGGAGCCGACGAGCGGACAGGTCGAGGCCGGCTGCCAGGGAACGCTGCGGGCCACCGTCCGGACCACCGGCAGCAGGGCGCACAGCGCCCGATCCTGGTTGGGGGACAACGCGATCCACCGCGCCGCGGACGTGCTGGCCCGGCTCGCGGCGTACGACGCACGCGAGGTCGAGATCGACGGCTGCCACTACCGGGAGGGCCTGAACGCGGTCGGCATCGCCGGGGGCGTTGCGGGCAACGTGGTGCCCGACGTGTGCGAGGTGGCGGTCAACTTCCGCTTCGCCCCGGACCGGGACGTCGAGCAGGCCGTCGACCACGTCCGCGAGGTCCTGGACGGGTACGACGTGGAGGTCACCGACACCGCCGGGGGAGCGCTGCCCGGCCTCACCGAACCAGCGGCGGCGCACTTCGTGCAGGCCGTCGGGCTGCGGCCCGTGGCCAAGCTCGGCTGGACCGACGTGTCCCGGTTCGCCGCCTTCGACATTCCCGCCGTCAACTACGGCCCGGGCGACCCGAACCTCGCGCATACCCGCGACGAGCACGTCCGCGTCGCCGACATCCTGAGCTGCGAGCAGGTGCTGCACCGCTACCTCCGGTGACGACCCGCGCCGGGTGCCGCACCGGTCCGGGATAGGTTCGCCCGCGTGGAAGCGGAAGAGGATTCGGCGCCGGCGGAGAAGCACCGCGGGCAGGTCGTGCTGCGCCGTGGCCAGGTCACGAGCGGCACGACCGACCAGCGGCTGCTGGACAGCCGCGGCCCGACGGACTGGGTGCACACCGATCCGTGGCGGGTGCTGCGGATCCAGTCCGAGTTCGTCGAGGGTTTCGGGCAGCTGGCCGAGATTCCGCGCGCGGTGAGCGTCTTCGGCAGTGCCCGCACCCCGCGGGACCACGCCGACTATGAAGTGGGCCGCGCGCTGGGGACGCGGCTCGCGCAGGCCGGGTTCGCCGTGATCACCGGGGGCGGGCCCGGGGTGATGGAGGCGGCCAACCGTGGCGCCCAGGAGGCCGGCGGGCTGTCGGTCGGACTGGGCATCGAGCTGCCCTTCGAGCAGAGCCTGAACGACTGGGTCGACGTCGGGATCAACTTCCGGTACTTCTTCGCCCGCAAGACGATGTTCCTGAAGTACGCGCAGGCCTTCGTGATCCTGCCCGGCGGATTCGGGACGCTGGACGAGTTCTTCGAGGCGCTGACCCTGGTGCAGACCGGGAAGGTGACCCGGTTCCCGGTGATCCTGCTCGGGTCCGACTACTGGAGCGGTCTGGTCGAGTGGTTGCGGGCCGCGGCGCTGGCTCGCGGCACCGTGTCCCAGCGCGACCTCGGCCTGGTCACGGTGACCGACGACGTGGAGCAGGCCGTCGAGGTCATCCTGGCCGCGGCCGGTTGACCGGGCCGGACGGCGTCCCGATGGACCTTGACGCCGACGGGGAGCCGATCGAGGTCAGCGGTACCGAGCTGCGGGTGGAGATCGTTCCGGCAGCGGGACGGCGTACGGCGTGAGCGCGATCTGCGTGTTCTGTGCGTCCTCGACCACGATCGACCCGAGCCACCTCGAGCTGGCCGCGGCGGTGGGCCGGGAGATCGCGCGGCGCGGACACAGCCTGGTCAGCGGCGGCGGCCGGGTGTCCATGATGGGCGCGCTGGCCGGCGCCGCCCGCACCGGTGGTGCGCACACCGCCGGTGTCATCCCCCAACACCTGGTCGACCTCGAGGTGGCCGACACCGAGGCCGACGAACTCGTCGTTGTTCAGACCATGCGCCAGCGCAAGGCCGAGATGGACCTGCGCGCGGATGCGTTCCTCGTGCTGCCCGGTGGGCTGGGGACGCTGGAGGAGATGTTCGAGGTCTGGACCACCCGGTGCCTGCTGATGCACGCCAAGCCGGTCGTGCTGCTCGACCCGGACGGGGTCTTCGACGGGCTCTGGGCGGTCCTGGCCGATCTCGGCAGGCAGGGTTTTATGCGCGCGTCGGCGCTGCGTGCGGTCACCGTCGCCCGGGAGCTGACGGCCGCCTTCACCGCGCTCGAGGCATGACACCATCGGGGTGTGAGCGCCTTTCTGCTCTTCTTCGTCGGCCTGGTGATCGTCGCCGGCGTGTTGTTCCTCGCCGCGTCATTCCTGTTCGGCCGGGGCGAGGAGATGGCGCCGGCGCCCCCGGACTCCACCCCGGTCGAGCTCCCCGACGAGCGGGCGATCCTAGGCATCGACGTCCGGGGCCTGCGGTTGTCCGTGGCGGCGCGGGGATACCGGATGGGCGAGGTGGACTGGGTGCTCGAGCAACTCGCCCTGGCACTGGAGGACCGGGACCGGCAGCTGGCCGAGGCCTGGCGTACGGCGCAGCCGTCGATTGTGACGCTGCCCACCGAGGGGAGTGCGGATGGCTGAGCTGACGGTGCGGATGGACGTCGAGGCGCCCGCCGCCACGGCCTGGGCCGCGCTGACGGACTGGGGCCGGCAGGGTGAGTGGATGCTCGGGACCACGGTGTGGTCGGTCCACGGCGCCGGGCACGAGGTGGGTGCCGAGCTCGAGGCGTTCACCGGGATCGGGCGCGCCGGACGGGGACTGGGTTTCCTGGACCGGATGCAGGTCACCAGCTGGGATCCGCCGCGGCAGTGCGACGTCCTGCACCACGGCCGGCTGATCCGGGGGACCGGGACGTTCGCGGTGCAGGAACGGGGCACCGGTTCGACGGTGATCTGGTCCGAGGACCTCGACCTGCCGCTCGGAGCGCTCGGCCGGGCCGGCTGGCCGCTGGTCGAGCCGGCCGCGCGATGGGGCGTGCGCCGCTCGCTGGCGCGGTTCGCGCGGTGGGCCCGCGACTATCCGGCGGGCTCGTCGGCCGGCTGATCGGCCAGGGTCGACGTCCGCGTCGGGCCCGGACGGCGGCTCCTGACGACCCGGACGATGGCCCACCCGGCCGCCGCCACCCAGAGCACGGCCAGCAGCGCGCCCATCCGGGCCGCGTAGTCGAAGGGCACCGCCGAGGGCACGTCGGAGCTGACGCCCCGTCCCTGCACGTAGGCGAAGCTCGCCAGCAGCACGACACCGGTTCCGATCAACGCGACCTGCGCCGGCGCCCGCAGGGTCGGGGGCAGCAGCCGGCCCAGCAGGAAGCCCACGCCGATCGTGATCGGCGCCAGCAACAGGTCGTGCCCGATGATCCCGATCGCGAAGAACACCGCCCAGGACAGCGGCATCGGACCCATTGCCGCCGTCAGCAGCCCGTAGCCACCCCAGGCGACGGCGAGCACGCCCGGC
This sequence comes from Mycobacteriales bacterium, assembly GCA_038200385.1. Taxonomy (GTDB): domain Bacteria; phylum Actinomycetota; class Actinomycetes; order Mycobacteriales; family Geodermatophilaceae; genus JBBPYA01. The sequence goes on along the minus strand of JBBPYA010000196.1, from coordinate 3,371 downwards.
AGGTACCACGCCCACCGGTACGGCGACAGCATCGGTGCGGGCTCCCCGGACAGCGTACGGCTCACGACCGGATCGGCGGCGCTCACAGGGCCCGCACCGTCCCCACCCACTTCGTCTGCATGACGCCCGGCCGGTTCGGCGCGATCAGGCGCAGCGGGAAGCCGTGATCCAGGGGCAGCGGTTCGCCGTTGAGCTTCATCGCCAGCAGGGTCAGCGGGTCCCGTGCGTGCGGCGGATCGACGACCGAGGACCGGTACAACCCGCCTCCCTGGAGCGACTCCATCGACACGCTGGCGTCCTGGGGCAGCCCCATCATGTCCAGCAGGTCCGACAGCCGGATGCCGGTCCACTCGGCGGAGGCGCTCCAGCCCTCCACGCACGTGATCGGCAGCGACACCGTGTGCTGGGGCAGGCTGCCCAGCACGGCGAGGGACAGCCGGGCCGGCCTGGGTCCGTCCAGCATCAGGTTGAACGTCGGGTCGGTCGCGGTCTGCTCGACGCCGGCCCCGGCCGCGCTCTTGTTCACCGGAAGGCCCTGCGGGCCCAGGTCGGGATCGCGTTGGGCGAACACGCTGATGCCGGACAGCCCTGGCACCGTCTGGCCGGCCGTGGTCAGGGCCACGACACCGGACGTCGCAGCCACCGCGGTGAGGAATCCGCGCCGGGACAGCGTGCCGGCGAACCTGGCGCGTTCGGCCGGTGGCACGTGTTCCAACCCGGGTGCCTCCGGGTGCTCAGCGACCGGTTCGTCGTCGGAGTCGGGGTCGGTGTCTGGGTCGGTGTCGGCGGGCGCGGCGTCGTACAGCGTGGCCTCCACCGGCACGCCGGCTCCCTCGGGGGACAGGCCCAGCCTGATCACCGCGAGCTTGCTGCCGACGTGCACGAGGATCGCGCCGATGACGATCCAGCCGGTCCAGTAGTGCGTGACGGTGAAGAAGAACGGCATCACCGCGTACCACCGCGCCACGTTGAGCACACCGGTGACCAGCTGGAACACCGCGGCGCCGACCAGGACGAGCAGCGAGAGCCGGCTCAGCGCATGCGCGATGCTGCGCACGGGGGGCCACTCGAACAGCGTCCGGTAGACCGTCCAGAGCTTGGCCAGCAGCAGCGGGATCGAGGCGAAGCCGGTGATGACGTGCAGTCCCTGCGTCACCCGGTAGAGGTTCACCGGACGCGACGGCCACTGCAGCCAGGTGGGGGGATTCTGCTCCAGGTGGCTCATCAACCCCGTCACGAAGCAGATCGCGAACGCGATCCCCAGCCAGATTCCGAGCAGGGCAGCGGTGCGCTCGGAGCGCAGCGGGCTCTGCCAGGCCTCCTCGCGCAGCGGCCCACGGCGCAGCGCGTCCGGCGGCACCGGCAGCGAACGATGCAGCAGCCCGGCCGCCCCCGGCGTCCGGGCCGGAGCCGGGTCCGGTCGGTCTTGTTGCTCGGGTCGGTCTACCTGCTGAGGGTCACGAACCATCGACCGTTCTCCGACCACCGCTCGATCATCTGCAGGCCCGCGGACGCGGCCACCAGGTCCACGTCGTCCACCCCGACGTGCGCCCACGGGAAGCTGCCGCTGATCCGCCCGCTGAGGGACTCGATCCGAACCTCGCACCGCTTGGTGGGCGTCCCCGGCCCGTCCACCTCGACCAGCACGGTGCCCTCGTCCTGGAGCAGCGCCAGGCAGCGGCTGAGCAGCCGGGCCGGGTCACCGCCGATCCCGACGTTTCCGTCGGCGAGCAGGACGTGCTGCCACGAACCCTCGCCCGGCAGCTCGTCGAACACCGAGCGCTGCACGACCAGCGCGCCCCGGTTGCGGGCCATCGTGATGGCGGCCGGGGAGATGTCCAGGCCGAGCACCGGCAGGCCACGCCGACCCACCGCGGCCGCCAGCCGACCCGGCCCGCAGCCGACGTCCAACGTGGGACCGGTGCAGCGGCGGACGAGCCCCTCGTCGCCGGCCACGGCATCCGAGCACCACCGGCTGAGCTCCAACGGGATGATGTCGCCGTCGTCGTAGCGCAGGAACCACGGCGCGTCGCCGATCGCGGCCGGCTGGGTCGTCTCGGCCAGGCCCTCGGCGTACAGCTCCAACGCGGTGGTCTCGTCCACCGCCCGCTCGGTCGTGCTCATGAGGCGATCAAACCGGTCACCGCAGCCAACTGGAGGGCAAATTGGGAACCCGGCGCGGCCGCGGCTACCGCCACGGCATCGTCGAAGGTGTCCACATCTGCCAGCTCGGGCAGGGCGGCCAACCGGATACCCCGTTCGAGCAGGGCCTGCTCCGTGAGCCGGGCGGTGTCGGGTCGTGACATGGCTACGTGGGCCAGGACGTCGGCATTCTGGACATCCTGCACGCCCAGCGCCCACCAGCCGCCGTCGGTCGCCCGGCCGAGCACGGCGTCGGTGGTGCCGAGCAGGGTGAGGCACGACCCGAGCAGGTCCGCGCTGACCTGGGGGGTGTCCATCCCGATCAACAGCGTGGGCAGTCCGGCCGCCGCGTCGGCGAAGGCGTGGGCCAGCCGCGGGCCCAGCCCGGCACCGCGTTGCGGGATCACCGCGAACCCGCCGAGGTCGAGCTCGACGGGCGCGGGCCTGCCGTCCCGGGCGCCCGGATCGTCAAAGGCGAGGACCCGACGTCGGACCGGGGTGCTTCGTACCGCCGCCAGGGTGTCGGTCAGCGCCGCGGCCGCCAGCGCGGCAGCCTGCTCCGGGGTGCACGGTGGGCTCAGTCGGGTCTTGGCCAGGCCGGGGCGGGGCGCTTTCGCGATCACCACGATTTGCGCGTCGAGAACGGGTCTCACCTGGCCAGCACTCGGGACATGTCGCGCACGGTCCGCACCGTGCCGCTGACCGTGCCGGTCACCTTCGACTTGCTCCCGGCCGCCCGGGGGAGGTAGTCCACGTCGGTCTCGGTGACGCGCCAACCGGCGTCGGCGGCTGCGGTGACCATCTCCAGCGGATACCCGAAGCGCCGGTCGGTCAGCGCCAGCCCGATCAGGGCCTCCCGGCGTACCGCGCGCATCGGCCCGAGGTCGCGCAGCGACAACCCGGTCCGGCGCCGCAGCCGGTGGCTGAGTACGGCATTGGCCGCGCGCGCGTGCAGGGGCCAGGCGGCCCGGCCGATCGGCCGGCGGCGACCCAGGACCAGGTCGGCCGTCCCGGCCGTGACCGGGTCGGCGACCCGGGGCAACTGGCGGGGATCCATGGAGGCGTCGGCGTCCATGAAGCAGACCACCGGTTGGGTGGCCGCCATCAGCCCGGCGTGCGCCGCGGCACCGAAACCGCGTTGCGGGACGCTCACGACAACCGCCCCGAGGTCCCGGGCGATCCGGTCGGAGCCGTCGGTGCTGCCGTTGTCGGCCACGATGGCGGTGTAG
>JBBPYA010000195.1:0-2543 GCA_038200385.1 Mycobacteriales bacterium | reverse complement strand
GGACCCGCTGCTGCCCGACGACGCCGCCCTGTCGGCCGCGCTCACCGGGCTCGGGGTGACCCACGAGTTCCACGTGAGCGATGGCGCCCACGACCGGGTCTACTGGGCCGCGCACGTGCCGGACTACCTGCGGTTCTACGCCGCCGGTTTCCCCTGACCGCGGCGTAGGTTGTGCTCTGCCGGGTCCGGCCCGACCGCCGGCGCTCCCGCGGCGGCGTGTGCCGGTGCCGGCGGGCGGGTGCAGCGGATCGCCTCGGTGAATGCGGCCTACGGCAACAACGGGGACTACTCGGTGTACCTACCGCCCTGCTACGACACCCGGCCGGCACTGCGCTACCCGGTCCTGGTCCTGCTGCACGGAGCCGGTCACGACGAGCAGTACTGGCCGCAGGTCGGGATCGTCGGGGCGGCCGACGCACAGATCCGCTCCGGCGCGATCCACCCGATGATCGTCGTGCTGCCCGACGGCGGTCCGATTTTCCATTCCGACCTCGCCGACGCGCCCGCGCAGTTCGGGTCGGTCGGCGGGCACAGCCCGACCGTCGGCGGCGTGGACCAGCTGGCCTCGGCCCTGGACCGGGCCGAGGTCCGGATCTACCTCGACGTCGGCGACCAGGACCCGCTGCGCGCCGGCGCCGAGGCGTTGGCCGGCGCACTGACCGACCTTGGCGTGCACCGGGAGTTCCATGTCGCGCCGGGGACCCACGACGAGAGCTACTGGAGCACGCACCTCCCGGAGTACCTCGCGTTCTACGACGCGGGTTTCACCGGCGGCTCCTAGTCCGGACCCATCTCGTAGGGTCGCCGCAGCGGCAGCCGAGGAAAGGGGCCACGCAATGGCCGAGGAGTCCGAGAACGTGTGGCGGCTGATCTACACCAGCCACAACCTGGTCGATCCGGCCGAACAGGACGACGAGCTGGATTCGATCCTGCGCGCGGCTCGCCGCCGCAACCCCGAGCTCGGCGTCACCGGGGCCCTGCTGGCCTCCGAGGACTGGTTCGCCCAGACCTTGGAGGGCCCGGAGGCGTTGGTGCGCACGCTGTACGCCGACATCGAACGCGACCCCCGGCACGAACGCGTCTCGGTGCTCAAGGCCGGGCCGGTGGACCAGCGGATGTTCGGACGCTGGTCGATGGCGCGGGTGGCCGAGGACGCCGGGCCGGAGATCACCCTGGTCCTGACCCACGACGGGATCGCCGAGGCCGGGGCCCGCGGCACCCTGGGCTCGATGGCCGATGTCCTGCTGTACATGCGCGACATCCTGGTGCTCGCCCGCGACGACTGATCTGATCCGGCGGGCGGGTGCTCCACCGATGGCTCGGGCCGGTCCGCGCTCGGCGATGCGGGGTCCGCATGTGCGCGCGGTCAGCCGGCCTGGGCCAGGCCGGCCAGCAGCGTGCGGGCCATCACCCGGACGCCGATCCCGATGGCCCGCTCGTCGATGTCGAAACTGCCCTGGTGCAGGTCGAGCTCCCGACCGCCGGAGGTAGTCCCCAACCGGGCCAGGGCGATGGGGGCGACGTCGGCGTACCAGCCGAAGTCCTCCGCGCCCATGCTCTGCTCGGTCGTCGCCGCGCCCTCCGGGCCCAGCGCGGCCTGCACCCCGTAGCGCAGCAGCTCGATGCACCCCGCGTCGTTCACGACCGGCGGCACGCCGCGCCGGTAGTGCACCTCGACGCCGGCACCGGTGGGCGCGACCACCTGCTCGATCAGCGAGCTGACCAGCTTCTCCGCGTCGTCCCAGGCCTCGCGGCGCAACACCCGGACAGTGCCGCGTAGCTGGCCGACCTCGGGGATCGTGTTGTGCGCGATCCCGGCCCCGATCGCGGCCCACACCACCGACAGTCCGGCGCGGGGGTCGACCAGGCGGGACAGCAGGCTCGGCACGGTCGTGACGATCCGGGCCAGGGCGTCGACGAGGTCGACGGTCAGGTGCGGGCGCGCGGTGTGTCCGCCGGGCCCGGTCAGGGACACCTCGACGGAGTCCGCGGCCGCGGTGATCGGGCCGGTGAGCAGGCCGACCTGCCCACAGTCCAGCCGCGGGTCGCAGTGCAGGGCGAAGATCCGCTCCAGGCCGGACAGCGCGCCGCTGCCCAACACCAGTTCGCCCCCACCGGGGATGGTCTCCTCGGCCGGCTGGAAGATCACGCGGACCCCGCCTGGAAGGTCCGGCGCGGCGGCCATCGCCAGCGCGACACCGAGCCCGATCGCGGTGTGCGCGTCGTGGCCGCAGGCATGGCACACGCCGTCCACCGTGGAGCGGTACGGCACATCCTTGAGGTCGCGCAGCGGCAGCGCGTCGATGTCGGCGCGGTAGCCGATCCGCGGCGCCCCGGGTCCCACGTCGACGTACAGCCCGGTGCCGCTAGGCAGGACTACCGGCTCGAGCCCGGCCTGGCGCAGCCGGCGGACCAGCAGCTCGGTGGTCTTGTTCTCGGCGAAGCCCAGCTCCGGGTTGGCATGCAGGTGCCGGCGTACGGCGATCAACTCGTCGGTGCGCTCGGTCAGCCAGGAATCCAGCCAGCTCTCACTCACGCACACG
>JBBPYA010000194.1:0-7389 GCA_038200385.1 Mycobacteriales bacterium | reverse complement strand
GGGCAACGCGAAGGCGACGAAGTCCTCGGGCCAGTCCACCGCCCGGTAGTCCAGGCCCAGATCCACGTGATGGATCTCCACCTCGAGCCACCGGGCAGCGGTCAGCTCCGCGACCGTGAGGGACGTCCCGTTGACCCGCCTGACCTCGCGGTCCCAGTCCGGGTCGGTCAACGCGCCCAGGGCGGCGGCGAACCGGGCGGCACTGCGCCCGAGATCGGCGCGCAGCTCGTCGGGGCCGCGGGCCGCCCCGGCCTCGATGTCGGCGTTGCGCTGGTCGACGTCCCCGCCGTACATGGTAAGCACCTCTCCCCGCCGGGCTCCCTCGACGAGATCGGCCACGGTGTCGGCGTTGCGCGCGATGTGCGTCACCAGATGCCCCCGGGTCCAGCGCGGCAACCGGCTGGGGGCCGCGGCGGCGGCGTCGGCCATTCTGCTGAGCCGGCCGGACAGCTGCTCCTCGGACCGGGCCAGTTGGCGTTGTAGCTCCTCGTGATCCATCCGGCGAAACTAGCCGGAAACCCCGGGCGAGAGGCCGCCCGCCCCCGTGATCGTTCCGTCGTACCCTGGCTGGGCAGGAGGAACCGGACCAGCCGCCACCGGCGTTGGGCGGACGTGCCCCGCGTCAGGAGGTCCGTGTGATCGTCTCGCTCGCGCCGGTCCATGCCGCGGGCCGGACCAATCGGACGGGCGCGCGGTGAGTTCCGGGCGCGGACCGCTGGCCACGCTGCGGGCGACGTCCCGGCGGGCCCGGATCGCGGTGCTCGCGGTCGTCGCCGTGCTGGCCGGGCTGATCTCATGGTCGGTGCTGGCCCGCACCGAGCTGGGCGGCTACCGGGCCGAGGACATGACGGTGACGTCCGGCAACGGACCGGACCAGGTCCGGCTGGACACCACGCTGTGGGTACCCGACGGGGTGGACGCGCAGTCACCGGCCCCGGCGATCGTGCTGGCCCACGGCTTCGGCGGCACCAAGGACAGCATGGCCGCCGAAGCCCGGATGCTGGCCGGAAACGGTTTCGTCGTCCTAACCTACAGCGCCCGCGGCTTCGGCCGCAGCACCGGTCAGATCGGCCTGGACAGCCCCGACCTGGAGGTCGCGGACGCCCACCGGTTGATCGACCTGCTCGGCACCCGGGCCGATGTCGTGCACGACGGGCCCGGGGATCCGCGGGTCGGGATCAGCGGGCCGTCGTACGGTGGGGCGCTGGCGCTGCTGACCGCCGGCTACGACGACCGGGTGGACGCGATTGTCCCCACGATCACCTGGAACAGCCTGACCGAGGCGTTCTTCCCGAACTCCGTCGGTGCCCCGGTGGCGGCGACGCCCGCCGCGGGGGCACCGGACGCCACCGACGGGGTCTTCAAGAAGCTCTGGGCCGGGTTGTTCTTCGCCTCCGGCGCAGCCGGCCCCGGCGCGCCGCTGGCGGCCCAGAACGGCGCTCAGGGCGGTGGGGTGCCCGGCGATCCGGCGTGCGGACGGTTCCGCGCCGACGTGTGCGCGGCCTACACCGACGCCGCCACCACCGGCCGGCTGTCCCCGGAGACCACCGCGTTGCTGGACCGATCCAGCCCCTCCACCGTCCTGGACCGCATCACCGCGCCCACCCTGCTGATCCAGGGTGAGGCGGACACCCTGTTCCCGCTGGCCCAGGCCGACGCCAACGCCCGGGGGATCGCCGCGAGCGGTACGCCGGTGAAGCTCGTCTGGTACACCGGCGGGCACGACGCCAGCGGCAGCGAGCAGGACACCGCGCGGATGAGCGACCTGGCGCTGCAGTGGTTCGACTTCCACCTGCGCGGCAAGGGCGTGGACCCGGGGACCAGCTTCGAGTACGCGCAGGTCACCGGGCTGTCCACCACGAACGGTCGCCCGACGTCGCAGACCACAGTCCGCCCGGACTACCCGGGTCTGCTCGGCGGCAGTACCCCGCGCACCGACGTACGCCTGGCCGGGCCGGCCCAGCAGGCCGCGAATCCGGCCGGGGGCAATCCGGCGGCGATCTCCACCTTGCCGGGCTTGTCCCAGGTCACCGGTCTGCTCCAGGGCTTCGGTCTGGACCTGCCGGGGCAGGCGGCGGGATTCCAGAGCGCGGTGTTCGACCGGCAGGTCCAGGTGGTCGGCACGCCCACGGTGTCTCTGCGGCTGGCGTCGCCCACCGGTGAGGCGGTGCTGTTCGCCAAGCTGTACGACGTCGGTCCGGACGGGACCGCGACCCTGCCGCAGGGCCTGGTCGCACCGATCCGGGCGACCGAACTGCCCGCCACGCTGGACGCGGCGCCGGTCGTCGAGATCACGCTGCCCGCCGTCGCCTACCGCTTCGAGGTCGGGCACTCGATGCGGCTGGTCCTGTCGACCACCGACCAGGGCTACCTGACTCCGGTCGAGCCGGTCGTCTACGGCATCGCGCTGGACCCGGCCGCGCCGACAATCAGCCTGCCGGTGGTGACCGGGCAACCTCTGGACGGCGCGTCGACGCCGTGGATCCCGTTCCTGCTCGTGCTGATCGCGCTCGCCGCCCTCGGGACCGGACTGGGTCAGTTGCTGGTCCGGCGGCGCAAGGCCGCCGAGGTGTCGGAGGTGGACGCGGAACTGCGCGACGTACCACTCGTGGTCACCGGACTGACCAAGGCCTACGCGGACGGCTTCGTCGCGGTGCAGGACCTGTCCTTCCGGGTGGACTCCGGCCAGGTCGTCGGGCTACTCGGCCCGAACGGCGCCGGCAAGACGACCACCCTGCGGATGCTGATGGGGCTGATCGCGCCGTCGGACGGCCAGTTGCAGGTCTTCGGGCATCGGGTGCACGCGGGGGCGGCCGTGCTGTCCCGGCTCGGCGCCTTCGTGGAGGGGACCGGGTTCCTGCCGCATCTGACCGGCGCGGACAACCTGAAGCTGTACTGGCAGGCCACCGGCCGCCCCGAGCGGGACGCCCGGATGGACGAGGCGCTGGAGATCGCCGGCCTGGGCGCGGCGGTGGACAAGACGGTCCGGACGTACAGCCAGGGCATGCGGCAGCGGCTGGCGATCGCGCAGTCGATGCTGGGCCTGCCAGACCTGCTCGTGCTGGACGAGCCGACGAACGGACTGGACCCCCCGCAGATCCGGGAGATGCGCCAGGTGCTGCGCCGGTACGCCGACGGCACCGGGCGCACCGTTCTGGTGTCCAGCCACCTGCTCGCCGAGGTGGAGCAGACCTGCTCGCACGTCGTGGTCATGCACAAGGGCCGGTTGGTCGCGCATGGCACCGTGGGCGAGGTGGTCGGGGAGTCCTCCTCGGTTCTGATCGGGGTGGACGACCGCCGGGCCGCGGTCCGCGTCCTGCGCGGGATCGCCGGTGTCGACGCCGTCGAGGACACCGCCGACGGCGTGGTGGTCGAGTTGAGCGGCGCCGAGCGCAGCACGGTGGTCCGCGAGCTGGTGGGTGCCGGCGTCGGCGTGCAGCGGCTCACGCCGCGGCGCCGGCTGGAGGACGTGTTCATCGCGTTGATCGGGGAGGGCGGGCATGACGTCGACTGAACCGACCGGTGCAGTGGCCGGCTACCGGCCCGGTGCCACCCTGGGGATCAGGGTCGAGCTGGCCCGGCAGCTCAAGCGGCGGCGTACCAAAGCGACGTTCGCGTTCCTCGTCGCGCTGCCGCTGATCCTCATCCTCGCGTTTGCCGTGGGCTCCAACGACGTCCAGCCGGGCGACACCCGGGTCACCCTCGTCGACGTCGCCACCGACGGCTCGTTGAACTTCGTGCTGTTCGTGATGTTCGCGACGACCGGCTTCTTCCTGGTGGTGGTCTACGCGCTGTTCTTCGGGGACACCATCGCCAGCGAGGCCAGCTGGGGCTCGCTGCGCTACCTGCTGGCCGCCCCGGTGCCGCGGGCCCGGCTGCTGCGGCAGAAGTTCGTGGTCGCGCTGATCCTGTCCCTGGCCGCCCTGCTCACCCTCGTATTGGTGTCCCTGGCGGCGGGCGCGATCGCGTACGGGTTCGGTCCGGTGCGGACGCCGGTCGGCATCACCCTGAGCCAGGGGCAGGCGCTGATCCGGCTGCTTGCGATCGTCGGGTACCTCGGGTTCACACTGATCACGGTGGGGTCGCTGGCGTTCATGCTGTCCGTCGTCACCGATGCCCCGCTGGCCGCCGTGGGCGGCGCGGTGTTCGCCCTGATCGTGTCCTCGATCCTGGATGCCGTGGACGCCCTCGGCAGCATCCGCGACTACCTGCCGACGCAGAACCAGTTCGCCTGGGTAGGCACGTTGTCGGTGCCGATGCAGACCGACCAGATGCTCACCGGTTGCATCCAGGCGCTGTCCTACTCCGTGGTGTTCGTTGCGATCACGTTCTGGCACTTCGGCCGCAAGGACGTCGTGTCCTGAGCGAGCGCAGCGAGCGAATCATAGGATTCATGCCCTCCCCGCGAAGCGGGTCACCGGCCGAAGGACGGTGTGGGCATGAGCCGACTCCCGAGCCGGTCGGGAGGTCCCGGTCGGCGTGGTCCCGACCGGCTCTACACTTCCGAACACAACTGAACATCTCATCCCGAGGGGCAGAGGGAACGGCCCGACGAAGCCCCGGCAACCATCGCGTCACCTCCCGACCGGCGAGGCCGCCCGCGACAGGTGCCAATTCCGTCCCGCGACAGCGGGAAAGATGAGCCGGAAAGGCCTTGCCACCCATGACGATCACCGCCCCGTCCGTCGCCGTCGACTGCCCCGCGGAGGGACTGGTCTGCCGCAACTGCGGCGCCCGTTACCCGCTCAGCCCGGTGCACGCCTGCGCCGAGTGCTTCGGCCCGCTCGAGGTCGGCTACGACGCCGGCGTACTCGCCGCGGTCACCCGCGCCCGGATCGAGGCCGGCCCCGCCAACATCTGGCGCTACGCCGGCCTGCTGCCGGTCGGGCAGGACCCGGCATCCCGGGTGTCGCTCGACCCCGGCCTGACCCCGCTCATCCGCGCCGACCGGTTGGCCGCGGCGCTCGGGATGCGCAGGCTCTGGGTCAAGGACGACAGCGCCAACCCCACTCACTCCTTCAAGGACCGGGTGGTCTCGATGGCGGCCACGGCCGCCCGCGGCTTCGGCTACGACCGGCTGGCCTGCGCCTCGACCGGGAACCTCGCGAACTCCGTCGCCGCGCACGCCGCCCGGGCCGGGATGACCTCGATGGTGTTCATCCCCTCCGACCTGGAGCCGGGCAAGGTCGTGCAGAGCGCGATCTACGGCGGCATCCTGGTGGCGGTCGACGGCTCCTACGACGACGTGAATCGGCTCACCAGCGAGCTGGCCGAGACCGACGAGTTCGAGAGCACGGCGTTCGTGAACCAGAACGTTCGGCCGTTCTACGCCGAGGGCTCCAAGACCGTCGGGTACGAGACCGCCGAGCAACTGGGGTGGCGGCTGCCCGCGCAGGTTGTCGTACCGGTGGCGTCCGGCTCGCTGCTCACCAAGATCGACAAGGCGTTCCTTGAGCTGGTCGACGCCGGGCTCGTCGACGGCTCGGACTGGCGGGTGTTCGGCGCGCAGTCCGCCGGCTGCGCGCCCATCGCGACGGCGTTCGCGGCCGGCCACGATGTCGTTCAACCGGTCCGCCCGACCGGCATCGCGAAGTCGCTGAACATCGGCAACCCGGCCGACGGCCCGTATGCGCTGGACGCGGTCCGCCGTACCGGCGGCTCGATCGCCGCGGTCGGGGACGACGCGATCCGCGACGGCATCGGGCTGCTGGCCCGCACCGAGGGGATCTTCGGCGAGACCGCGGGCGGGGTGACCGTCGCCGTCCTCCGGTCGCTGCTGGACTCCGGTGCCCTCGACCCTGAGGCGGAGACCGTCATCTACAACACCGGAGACGGGCTGAAGACCCTGGACGCGGTGGCCGGTCGGGTCGGCCCGTCGGTGACGATCGCGCCGTCGCTGAAGGCCGTCCGCGCCGCCGGGTTGATGTAGCCGTCTCCTCAGCCGACTTGCCCCCGGGTCGCGAGCCGCCCCCCACGCCGACCTTTCCCGTCGGGTCGTCGTGGGGTACGCCCGGAATGGCTGGTTTGCGCAGCAATCAGTGGGGCGCCGGTGGTGTGGAGGCCCGTGTGGACCGAGCCGGCAGTGTCGAGCAGGCCGGCGGCCGGGCAGGGGTGCCGGCGTCAGCGGGCGAGCGCGTCCACCGCGGCCATCTCCTCGTCGGTGAGCTCGAAGTCGAACACGTCGAGGTTGGCGGCCAGCCGATCGGGGTTCGCCGACTTGGGGATCACCACCACGCCCTGCTGCACGTGCCAGCGCAGCACCACCTGCGCCGGCGTACGCCCCCGGGACTCCGCGATCCCCGTCACGACTGGGTCGTCGATCCCACCGGCGCGGAACGGGCTGTACCCCTCGAGTACGACGCCTGCTGCGCGGCTGTGTTCCAGGACCGCACGATCGAACTCGTAGGGGCTCCAGCGGATCTGGTTGACCGCGGGGGCCTCCCCAGTCGCCTCGATCAACTCGTCGATCTGCGCGGGGGCGTAGTTGCTCACCCCGATCGCCCGGGTCAGGCCCTCGTCGCGCAGCTCTCGCATCGCCTCCCAGGCCGGTACCACGTCGTCCGGCGGCCAGTGCGCGAGCCAGAGGTCGACGGAATCCAGCCCCAGCGCGGCCAGGCTGGCCGCCAGCACCTCCCGGGCACCGGAGAATCGCTCGGCCGGGATCTTCGTGGTCACGAACACCTCCGACCGCGGTACGCCGGACTCGGCCAGCGCCGCGCCGATCTCGGCCTCGTTGTCGTACATGGTCGCGGTGTCCAGGTGCCGGTATCCCAGCTGCAGGGCGGTCCGGACGACCGAGCGCGCCGAGTCGCCGCTCAGCCGCCAGGTACCGAGGCCCAGCAGCGGAATCCGGCCAGCGGGCAGGGCGAGATCGGTAGGCATGGGACCACCCTGCACCAGGCCGGGCGAGCTTGCACTCGACGGTGTCGAGTGCTAAACCTGAACTAGCACTCTCCGCTGGTGAGTGCCAGCCACACTGGTCGGGACCGGTGAGGCGCCGCGAGATCTCCGGGCCAACCCCGGGCACCGCGGTGCCGTCCGTCGCGGGCACTGCCCCGACCGCGAGAAGTCCAATCATGGAGGACACAGCCGAATGGCAAAGATGATCGCGTTCGACGAAGAGGCACGGCGTGGCCTCGAGCGGGGGATGAACGTCCTCGCTGATGCCGTCAAGGTGACTCTCGGCCCGAAGGGCCGCAACGTGGTGCTGGAGAAGAAGTGGGGCGCGCCCACCATCACCAATGATGGGGTGTCCATCGCCAAGGAGATCGAACTCGAGGACCCCTGGGAGAAGATCGGGGCCGAGCTGGTCAAGGAGGTCGCGAAGAAGACCGACGACGTCGCCGGTGACGGGACGACGACGGCCACCGTGCTCGCCCAGGCTCTGGT
>JBBPYA010000193.1:0-6193 GCA_038200385.1 Mycobacteriales bacterium | reverse complement strand
CCGCCCCCCCCCCCCCCCCGCGGCCCCGCGCCCGCCCGCAACAGCGGGCTGGCCGCGGTCACGACGGCGTACGTAGCGCTGCTGGACTCGGACTGCCTCCCGCTGCCCGGATGGCTGGAACGCCTGCTCCCACACCTGGCCGATCCGCTGGTCGCGGCGGTGGCGCCCAGGATCGTGGGCGCGCCGCCCGGGTCGGCCGGCTCGGGTCCGGGCGCGGCGTCGCCCCCGCGCAGCTGGGTCGCGCGCTACGAGGTGTTGACCAGCTCGCTGGACCTCGGGCCCCATCCGTCGCCGGTCGCCCCGCACGGGCGGGTGCCCTACGTGCCGAGCGCGGCCCTGCTGGTCCGCCGGGCCGCGATGGGCACCGGCTTCGACGAGCGGATGCAGGTCGCGGAGGACGTCGACCTGGTGTGGCGGCTGAGCGCCGCAGGCTGGCGGGTGCGCTACGAGCCGGCCGCCGAGGTCGGGCACGAGCACCGCACCCAGCTGGGCCCGTGGATGCGACGCCGGGCCTTCTACGGGACGGGGGCGGCGCCGCTGGCCGCGCGGCACGGCGACCTCGTCGCGCCCGTCGTCCTCTCGCCCTGGTCGGCTGCGGCGTGGCTCGCGCTGGCCGTCCCCGGCCCGGTCGGGACCGCCGCGGCCGCGCTGAGCCTGACCGTGGCCGCTGCCCGCCTGCAGCGGCGGTTGTCCGGCCTCCCGTCAGCCGGGCCGCTGGCGGCCCGGCTGGTGGGGCTGGGCACGCTGTACGCCGGACGCCAGCTGGCGTCGGCGCTGGTCCGGCACTACTGGCCGCTGACCGCGGCGCTCGCCCTCGCCGTCCGCCCGGCACGCCGCCTGGTGCTCCTGGCCGCCGTCGCGGACGGGCTACTCGCCTGGTGGCCGTACCGGCAGCGGGCGGCGCTGATCCCGTTCGTGGCCGTCCGGCGACTGGACGACCTGTGCTATGGCGCGGGCCTGTGGTGGGGTGCGGTGACCGCGCGCTCGGCCGGGGCACTGCGACCGAGGCTGCGCTCCGCCTAGACCTCCGTGATCATGGGGATCCGCCGCCTCTCCCCCCGTGATCATGGCGACCTGCCGCCTCTTCCCCGTGATCATGGCGATCCGCCGCCTCTCCCCCCGTGATCATGGCGATCCGCCGACTCTCCCCCCGTGATCATGGCGATCTACCGGTCAGGACCGGCGGATTCCCATGATCACGGCATTGATCGGGCTACCCGATCGCAGAGTTTGTTGCCGCTGCACTTGTGCCTGCATGCAGGGTCGGGTTGTCTGACGCTGAAGGGGTGGCAGAGGTGCGCCGCCCGCTTCTGCTACCCCTGATCGGGCTCCGGTTCCCGGCAGCCCGGTCGCTGAGAAACGTCAATGGAGGGTGCATGACCCGCATCGAAATGACCGTCGACGGGGTTTCCTACGACGACGACGTAGAACCTCGCCTACTGCTCGTGCACTACCTGCGTGAACGGCTGGGCAAGGTAGGCACCGTGGTCGGCTGCGACACCAGCAACTGCGGTGCCTGCACCGTGCTGGTCGACGGCAAGTCCGCGAAGAGCTGCACCGTGCTGGCCGTGCAGGCCGACGGCTCCGAGGTCACCACGATCGAGGGTCTGTCCACCGGCGGCGCGCTGCACCCCGTCCAGCAGGCGTTCCACGAGAACCACGCCCTGCAGTGCGGGTTCTGCACGCCTGGAATGATCATGGCGGTGGTCGACCTCCTCGCCGAGAACTCCAGCCCCAGCGTCGAGGAGATCAAGCACGGCATCGAGGGCAACCTGTGCCGCTGCACCGGGTACCAGAACATCATCAAGGCAGTACAGGCCGCGGCCTCCGGCCAGGCCGCATCCGTGGGAGGAGCGCAGTGACCGTCACCGAGGAACGGCCCACCGGCGAGGTCGGCAGGGCCCGACTCCGCAAGGAGGACGCCCGACTGATCACCGGTCAGACCAACTGGACCGACAACATCTCCGTACCCGGACTGCTGCATCTGGCCCTGCTGCGCAGCCCGAGTGCGCACGCCAAGATCACCTCGATCGACGTCGAGGCGGCCAAGGCCCGTCCCGGCGTCATCGCGGTGTTCACCGGCAAGGACTTCGCCGAGGAGCAGGGGAGCATTCCCTGCGCCTGGACCGTGACCCCGGACATGGTCAACCCCGGACATCCCTCGCTGGCCGTCGACGAGGTCAAGCACGCCGGTGAGGCCGTCGCGGTCGTCGTCGCCCGCGACAAGTCCGCCGCGCAGGACGCGCTTGAGCACATCGACGTGGACTACGACACTCTGCCGGTCGTCCTGGACATGGAAGCCGCCGTCGCCGACGGCGCCGACAAGGTGCACGCCAACACCGAGGGCAACCGGTCCTACTCCTTCGTCTTCGAGTCCGGCGCGGCCGGGACCGGCGGGTCCACCGACGAGGCGTTCAACGACGCCGAGGTCGTCGTCAGCCGCCGGTTCATCCA
This sequence comes from Mycobacteriales bacterium, assembly GCA_038200385.1. GTDB lineage: Bacteria > Actinomycetota > Actinomycetes > Mycobacteriales > Geodermatophilaceae > JBBPYA01. Next base: position 3,739 of record JBBPYA010000193.1, on the reverse strand, counting down.
GCAGCGCCTGATCCCCGCGTTCATGGAGCCGCGCTCGACCGTTGTACAGCCCGTCGGGGAGGGCTTCACGATGTGGACGGCCACTCAGATCCCGCACATCCTGCGGGTGATGCTCTCGCTCACGTTGGGCATTCCCGAGCACAAGATGCGGGTGATCGCCCCGGACGTGGGCGGCGGCTTCGGCGGCAAACTGCAGGTGACGCCGGAGGAGTTCATCTGCGCGCTGGTGTCCCGCCGGCTGGGCAAGCCGGTCAAGTACACCGAGTCCCGCAGCGAGTCGTTGATGACGGCGCACCACGGCCGCGACCAGATCCAGTACATCGACATCGCCGCCAAGCGCGACGGCACGGTGACCGGGCTCAAGGTCCGGCTGCTCGCCGACATGGGTGCCTACCTGCGGCTGCTCACCCCCGTCGTTCCCGTGATCGGCGCGTTCGTGTTTCCGGCGATCTACAAGTTTCCGGCCTACCGCTTCCAGTGCGACGGAGTGTTCACCAACAAGGCGCCGACCGACGCCTACCGCGGCGCCGGGCGGCCCGAGGCGACGTTCGGGATCGAGCGGATCATGGACGAGCTGGCCGCCGAGCTCGACATGGACCCGATGGAGCTGCGTCGGAAGAACTGGATCACGCACGAGGAGTTCCCGTTCACCACTGTCGTCGGCATGGTCTACGACAGCGGTAACTACGAGGCCGCCACCGACAAGGCCCTGCAGATGATGGGCTGGGACGCCCTGCGGGCCGAGCAGAAGCAACGGCGGCAGTCCAACGACCCGGTGCAACTGGGGCTCGGGATCTCGACGTTCACCGAAATGTGCGGCCTGGCCCCGTCCCGTGTTGTCGGATCGCTCGGCGCGGCCGCCGGGGGCTGGGAGCAGGCCTCAGTCCGGATGCTGCCGACAGGCATGGTCGAGGTCGTCACCGGCGCCTCGCCGCACGGCCAGGGCCACGTCACGTCGTTCAGCCAGATCGTCGCTGACCAGTTGGGCGTGCCGTTCGAGCACGTCGGCGTCGTTCACGGTGACACGTCGTCCTCGCACAAGGGGCTGGACACGTACGGCTCGCGATCCCTCGTGGTCGGCGGCATCGCACTTGTCAAGGCCGCGGAGAAGGTGGTCGAGAAGGCCAAGCGGGTCGCTGCACACCTGCTGGAGGCCAGCGAGGACGACCTGGACTTCAAGGACGGCTCGTTCAGCGTCCGCGGTACGCCGGACAGCAAGCTGTCCATCCAGGAGATCGCCTTCGCCACCTTTTCGGGGCACAACCTGCCCGACGGCATGGAGCCCAGCCTGGACTCCGACGCGACGTTCGACCCGGAGAATTTCTCCTTCCCGCACGGGACCCACCTGTGCGCCACCGAGGTGGACACCGAGACCGGGTCGGTCCGGATCCGCAAGTACGTCTGCGTGGACGACATCGGCGAGGTCATCAACCCGATGATCGTGGAGGGCCAGGTCCACGGCGGTCTCGCCCAGGGCATCGCGCAGGCGCTGTACGAGGAGGCCGTGTACGACGAGGACGGCAACCTCACGACCGGGTCGTTCGTGGACTACCTGGTCCCGTCCGCGCTGGACCTGCCGTACTTCGACACCGACCGGACCACGACGGCGGCCACCAGCAACCCGCTGGGGGTCAAGGGGGTCGGTGAGGCCGGCACCATCGCCTCCACACCGGCCGTGGTGAACGCCGTGCTCGACGCCGTACGGCACAAGGGCGTGACCGACATCCTGATGCCGATGACGCCCGAGCGGGTGTGGCGGGCGATCCACGAAAGCTCCGACGGCGGCGAGCGCGCCGCCGAAGGGTCGATCGCCTACTCCGCGACCTCCGACGCCGAGGAGAGTGCCCTGTGATCCCGGCCGCGTTCGACTACGTCCGACCCTCGTCGGTGGACGAGGCGGTACAGGCCCTCGGCGGGGGCGGCGACATCAAGCTGCTCGCCGGCGGTCAGTCGTTCATCCCGGTGATGCGGCTGCGGTTGGCGGCCCCGGACACGGTGGTCGACCTGGGCCGGGTGGACGAGCTTCGCGGCATCCGCGAGGACGGCGACGCGATCGTGATCGGCGCGATGACGACGCACGCCGACGTACTCAAGAACGCCCTCGTCCGCGAGCACGCGGAACTCATCACGAAGGCCACCGAGACGATCGCCGACCGCCAGGTCCGCCACCGCGGGACGTTCGGGGGAGCCCTCGCGCACGCCGACCCCGCCGGCGACCTGCCGGCCGTGGCGCTGGCCCTCGACGCCGAGATGGTGATCGCCGGGTCGGGTGGGCGGCGTACGGTGCCGGCCGCGGAGTTCTTCCTGGACTACCTCACCACCGCGGTCGGTGAGGACGAGGTCCTCGTCGAGGTCCGCGTCCCGAAGCTCGGTGCAGGGTGGGGCAGCCACTACGAGAAGTTCAACCGGGTCGCGCAGGCCTGGTCGATCGTCGGGGTGGCCGCCGCCGTACAGCTGGACGGCGACACCATCGCCCAGGCCCGGGTGGCGCTGACCAACATGTCCTCGGTGCCGGTCCGGGCGTCCGCGGTCGAGCAGGCTCTGACCGGCGGACCGGCCAGCGCGGAGGCGGTAGAGGCCGCCGCCGCGCACGCCAACGAGGGAACCAACCCGACGAGCGACCTCAACGCCAAGGCCGACTACCGCGGTCACCTGGCACAGGTGCTCACGAAGCGGGCCGTGCTCGCCGCGGCCGGCCGGAACTGATCGCCGCTGCCGGTGGTCCCTGGTCCTCACCGACCGGGGGCCACCGGCAGCGCCGTTCCCGCCCCTGACCTGAAGGAGTCGTCATGAAGCTGGAGCACTCGTTCACCGTCCCCGTCGGCGTGGAGCAGGCTTGGAACGTCCTGCTCGACATCGAGCGGATCGCGCCGTGCATGCCCGGCGCGGCACTGGACTCCGTGGACGGCGACTCGTTCACCGGCCGGGTCAAGATCAAGCTCGGTCCGATCAACTTGACGTACAAGGGGGCGGCCTCCTTCGTGGAGAAGGACGAGGTCGCCCGCCGGGTGGTCATCGACGCCACCGGCAAGGACGCCCGGGGCAACGGTACGGCGGCGGCCAAGGTCACGGCGACGCTGGTCGAGCAGGGCGGCTCCACCGACGTCAACGTCGTGACCGACCTGAACATCACCGGCAAACCGGCGCAGTTCGGACGCGGCGTCATGGTCGACGTCGGCAACAAGCTGATCGGCCAGTTCGCCACCTGCCTGGAGGGCAAGATCGGCGACGCCAACACCGACACAGCGGCCGGCGCGGCGGGGGCGCCCGCAGCCGACAGCGGCACCGGATCCGGTGGGCACTCCGGCGGTTCCGGGGGTTCGGACCCGGCCGGCGGCTCGGGCTCCGACGTCGGGACCGACCCGGACCCGGCCGGCGGTTCGGGCTCCGACGTCGGCACCGACCCGGACCCGGCCGGTGGCACAGAGCCCGCCGGAGCAGCCCCGGCCGACGCTCCCTCCGCGGCCGCGGCACCGGCCGCGAGCGCACCCTCCGCGGGCGCGCCGGCCACGAGTACCCCCGCGCCGGCCCCGGCCCCGACGCGGCCGGCCGCGGCCTCCGAGCCGGAGCCGATCGACCTGTTGGAACTCGCCGGCGGCTCGGTGCTGACCAAGGCGGCGCCGGTCGCCGGCGGCGGACTCCTGCTCGCGCTGGTGTTCTTCCTGCTCCGCCGCCGGCGCTGAACCGGGTCCACCGGGAACCGGCCTGGATTGATTGCGGAGGATCTAGCGTTCAGGCT
>JBBPYA010000192.1:0-2033 GCA_038200385.1 Mycobacteriales bacterium | reverse complement strand
TGCTCTTCCCGCACCTGAGCACGCTGGACAACGTGGCGTTCGGTCCGCGCTCGCGCGGGATGCCCAAGGCCGCCGCGCGGGACGAGGCGCAGCAGTGGATCGCCCGGATGGGGCTGACCGCCCAGTCGGGGGTCAAGCCGCGCGGGCTGTCCGGTGGCCAGGCGCAGCGGATCGCCCTCGCCCGGGCGCTGGCCGGGACACCGCGGCTGCTGCTGCTCGACGAGCCGCTGTCCGCCCTGGACGCGCGGACCAAGCTCGACGTCCGCGCCGAGCTGCGCCACCACCTCGCGGGTTTCGCCGGCGCCACGGTGCTGGTGACCCACGACCCGGTCGACGCGATGGCGCTGGCCGATCAACTGCTTGTCCTGGAACACGGCCGGGTCGTGCAGGCCGGTACGCCGGTGGAGGTCTCGCGGCGGCCGCGGACGGACTATGTGGCCCGGCTGGTCGGCCTGAGCCTGCTCGCCGGGACCGCGCAGGGCCGGACCGTGACGCTGGACGGCGGAGCCTCCGTACAGGTGGCCGAGCCGGGACAGGGCCCGGTGTTCGTGGCGATCCGGCCCTCGGCGGTCGGGCTGTACCGCGACCGCCCGGTCGGCAGCCCCCGCAACGTCTGGCGGTCCAGCGTCGCCGGAGTGACGCCGTACGGCGAGACGCTACGCGTGGACCTGGCCGGCGAGGTGGCGCTGACCGCCGACGTGACACCGGAGGCGGCCGCCGACCTCGAACTCGTCCTCGGCGGCGAGGTGTGGGCGTCGGTCAAGGCCAGCGAGGTGACCGCCTACCCGGCCTGAGCGGCTACCGGCTGTGCGCGGCGAGGATGTCGCGATGCGAGTCCAGCAGCGCGGGAACGTCCTCCCGCTCGGCGCGGGCCATCCCGCACTCGGTGCAGATTCCCCACTCGTCCCGCTCGAGGTACTCCTCGACGAGAGCGACCTGCTCCTCGGTCGTACCCGGCTCCTGCTGTGTGGGGTGGTAGGGCACGAGGGCGAGGTTCACCTCGGTGTCGGCCGGGAGATCCAGCTCGCGCAGCGGCTCGAAGAAGGCCGCGTCGTGCCGGTTCTGCGGCACCGTAAAGGCGAACCAGCCCACCTCGCGCCGGGACCGCTGCGCCACCGCGTTCGCGACCCGGACCTGCAACGCCAGTGACTCCGGCTGCGTGAAGTGCTGGTGCCGGTAGTCGCCGTAGCACAGGTGCAGACCGACGGGAACGTCGGTGGGGACCTGGTCCACGCACCGAGCCAGCCGCTGGATGATGGAGTCGAAATCCTGCCCCTCGGCTGCCTCGAAACCGCCCTCCAGGATCGCGAACTCCACGGCGACGTCCCACTGCACGGCAACGGCATCGTGGGGGACCGCGGCCAGCAGCCGGTCCAGGTCGGCGAACAGCGCGCGCTCGTACGACGGCTCCAGCCGGCTCTGGTCCTCCGGGACCACCCAGCCATTGATCGAGGCCAGCGGGGTCGGGTACTGGACCTGGAAGCGGACCCCGGACGGGATCACTCCTTCCTCCCGCAGCCGGCTGAAGGTCTCGAAGGAGTCCTGATAGGCCTCGGCGTAGCCGAGGGCGGGCCACTGCACGTCGGCCGGCTCCGTACCGTCGGCCAAGCGGACCTTCGGCATCTCCTCGTAGCCCTCGGCGGGCTGATCCTTGCTGCCGGCCTGCTCCAGGCCCGGTGTCTGCCAGAACTTCTCCAGCTGGAAGAAGATCCACTGCTGCCGGGGACCGGTCTCGCCGTCGGGGATGCGTCGCACACCCTGGGGAATGCGGTCGGAGATCTCACGCAGCACCGTTTCGGTGTCGGTGAGGTTGACCCCGCCGTTGAAGTGAACGTGCGTAGGGGACATATCGGGCACCCTACTCGTGGGACCTGGCCTCGTGGCAGGGTCAAAAATTCACATCGGCCGCGGGCCCGAGCGCAGCGTGGTCGCCTATCGTGGCTGACCGGGAGGCGCCGCCATGGGACTCGACGGACGGACGGCGGGTCTGCTGCTCGCCGCCGGCGCCGGCCGCCGGTTCGGCGGCCCCAAGG
>JBBPYA010000191.1:0-8652 GCA_038200385.1 Mycobacteriales bacterium | reverse complement strand
TGGACGCAGCTCGAACGGCACCATTCGCACAAGCCTGGCGGTGGTCGGCACCGTCGCCGTCGTGGTGGGACTGCTCGCCGCTCCCGCGGTGGCCGCGCCGGCGGATCCGCGGACCAGCGGTCCGGCGGTCGATGCCGTGCAGACCCTGGACCAACTCACGTGGCTGGGTTCGGGCTCGTTGCGGCAGATCGCGGCCCGGCACGCCGGCGAGCGAGCGGTTGTGCTCACCAACGGCCCGGAGCTCCCGAACCCGAAACGGCCGAACGCCGCGCCCGACACCAGGGAGACACCGGCCCTGACCCCGAACCCGACGACCACCCCGCTGGCCGGGCCGGAGCGGGGCATGCTGAGCTTCGCCGGGTTGAACCACGCGGACAGTCGCTTCGCCAACAACGGCAACCAGTTCAGTGGCGAGCCACCGGATCAGGCGTTGTGCGTCGGCAACGGTTACACCTTCGAGATGGTGAACACGGTCGTGACCGTCTACAACGGCAACGGCTCGCAGCTGGTCCCCGACGCCACGATCAACGAGTTCTACGGACTGCCGCCCAACATCACCCGCTCCGACCCGCCGACGTTCGGGCCGTTCGTCTTCGACCCGGTCTGCGTGTTCGACGCGCAGTTGCAGCGCTGGTTCGTCGTCAACACCGGCCTGGACCAGGATCCCTTCACCGGTGACTTCACCGGCGGGTCGCGGCTGTACATCGCGGTCAGCACGACCAGCGATCCGACCGGCACGTTCGGGTACTTCAGCCTCGACACCACCGCCGGCGACTCGACCGACAACGGGTGCCCGTGCTTCGACGACTTCCCGCACATCGGGATGGACGCCAACGGGTTCTACATCAGCGCGAACCGCTTCTCCCTGTTCGGTCCGGACTTCAACGGCGCGCAGATCCACGCCTTCTCCAAGCAGGCGCTGGCCGCGGCCGCCGACGGCACTGGACCGGCCCCAGACGTGGTGAGCATCAACGCCGGTCCGGTCAACGGCAACCCGTCGTTCACGGTGCAGCCGGCGACGGTGCCCCCGGGTGGGCAGTTCGTGGATCGGGAGTACTTCCTGTCGACGTTGAACTTCGACACCACCTCCGACCAGCAGATCGCGATCTGGGCCTTGGCCAACACCGAGACCCTGAACACCGCCAACCCCAATCTGCGGTTGACCAGGCGGGTCATCCCCAGCCTCGAGTACACCTTCGCGCCGGACGTCCGGCAGAAGCCCGGGCCGGCCCCGCTGGCCGCCTCCGTCGGTGAGCTGCTGAACCGGTTGGACAACGGCGCAAGCAGCAACATGCAGGAGGTCACCTTCGCCGCCGGCCGGCTGTGGGCCACCGTCGGGACCGGCATCGGCTCGCCCGGCCGACCGAAGCGGGCCGGCGTGCTCTGGCTCCAGGTGCAGCCGCTGTTCGGGTTCGGCCAGGTTACCGGCCGGGTCGTGGAACAGGGGTACGTGACGGTAGCGAACAACAGCCTGATGTATCCGACGGTCGGCGTGAACTCTGCCGGTGCCGGCGCGATCGTGATGAGCCTGGCCGGCCCCACGGTGTACCCGAGCCCGTCGTTCGTCGCCATCGACACCTCGGGTGTGAGCGGGCCGGTGCGCGTACCCGAGGTGGGCAACGGTCCCGAGGACGGCTTCACCTGCTACGCCGCCTTCGTCGGCTCCCGGGACCGGGGCTGCCGGTGGGGTGACTACAGCGAGGCCGTCGCCGACGAGAACGGTGACGTCTGGATGGCCACGGAGTGGATCCCGAACAGCGCGCGCACCGAGTTCGCCAACTGGGGCACCTTCGTGATGAAGGTCAACCGGTAAGGCACGCCCAGATCGCCCGGAGGTCCTGCGCCGTCAGACCGCTCAAGGTCTCCCGGCGCAGGACCCCCGCGCGCTCGGGCAGCGGTACGGCGCACGGTACGGCGAGCACCGGGCAGCCGGCCGAGCGCCCGGCCTGCACCCCTGTCGGGGAGTCCTCTATCACCAGGACCTCGCCTGGGGCCAAGCCCAGCTGGGCCAGCGCCTCCAGGTAAGGCGCCGGATCGGGCTTGGGCGCGGTCTCCTCGCCGCAGACGACGGCGTCGAAGTGCTCGGCGCCGATCGTCTGTAGCGCCCGCTCGACTAGCGGGCGGTTCGTCGCCGTGACCAACGCCGTGCGCAGCCCCGCGCGGCGTACGTCCAGGAGCAACTCCAGCGCTCCCGGCCGCCAGCGCAGCCCTTCGGCGAACAGCTCAGTCGTCCGGTCGTCCAGCCAGCAAGCGTCAGCGTCGCGGTCACGGCCGGTCAGCGACAGGTCGTCGTACAGGATGTCCATGGACGTCGCCATGTTGGTGCCGACCATGGCGCCGCGCGCCGAAGGGGACAAGACGCCGCCGAGCCGTGCCGCCAGCTCGGCCAGCGAGACGTCCCACACCTTCTCCGAATCCAGCAAGGTGCCGTCCATGTCCCAGAGCACGCCCCGCAGTTCGGCCGCGCTCACCGGCGGTCCAGCTCAGCGGGCATTGAAGTACTTCGCCTCGGGGTGGTGGACGATGATCGCCGACGTCGACTGCTCGGGGTGCAACTGGAACTCCTCGGACAGCTCCACGCCGATCCGCTCCGGATCCAGGAGCTGCATCACCTGGCGCTGGTCCTCCAGGTTCGGGCAGGCCGGGTACCCGAAGGAGTACCGCGAGCCGCGGTAGCCCTGCCGGAACACCTCGTCCAGGTCGGTTGAGTCCTCCCGGGCCGCCGAGCTGCCGTCGGGGAACCGCAGCTCCTCCCGGGTCCGGCGATGCCAGTACTCGGCCAGCGCCTCGGTCAGCTGCACCGACAGCCCGTGCACCTCCAGGTAGTCCCGGTAGGCGTCGGCCGCGAACAGCTCCGCGGCGTACCGGCTGATCGCCGCACCCATCGTCACCACGTGGAAGGCGACCACGTCGACGCCGCCGGAGTCCTTGGCGCGGAAGAAGTCCGACAGGCACAGCCGCCGGTCGCGGCGCTGCCGCGGGAAGGTGAAGCGGACCCGCTCCGGGCCGGGATCCTCCCCGGTCCCGTCGAGGACGACGAGGTCGTCACCCTCGCTGACGCACGGGAAGTAGCCGTACGCCACGGCCGCCTCGAGCACGCTGTCGGTCTGGAAGCGGTCCAGCCAGTACCGCAGCCGCGGTCGTCCCTCGGTCTCCACGAGTTCCTCGTACGACGACCCCCGCCGGTCGTCGGTACGCCGCGACCCACGCAGGCCCCACTGCCCCATGAACGTGGCCCGCTCGTCGAGCATCGCGGCGTAGGACGCCAGCGCCACCCCGCGCACCACGCGGGCGCCCCAGAACGGCGGCGTGGGCACCGGATTGTCCGTCGCCACGTCCGACCGGCCGATCGGTGCCTCCTCGGCGGACTCCCCGCCCCGGCGCTGCTCGGCGATCCGCGCCGACCGTTCCCGCCGACGACGGCGCTCCGCCGCCCGGTCCTCGTCCCCGTCATCCGGCGCCGGGGCGGCGCCGGGGCGGCGGCGCATCAGGGACTCCATGAGCCGCAATCCCTCGAAGGCGTCCCGGGCGTAGCGCACGTCGCCGTCGTAGACCTCGCTCAGCTCACCCTCGACGTAGGACCGGGTCAGGGCCGCGCCGCCCAGCAGCACCGGGAACGCCGCGGCCAACCCCCGCGAGTTCAGTTCCTGCAGGTTCTCCTTCATCACCACGGTGGACTTCACGAGCAGCCCGGACATGCCGAGCACGTCGGCGCGTTGCTCCTGGGCGGCGTCGATGATGGCGCCGATGGGCTGCTTGATCCCGAGATTGACCACGTCGTAGCCGTTGTTGGTCAGGATGATGTCGACCAGGTTCTTGCCGATGTCGTGCACGTCGCCCTTGACCGTGGCCAGCACGATCTTTCCCTTGCCGGCCTCGTCGGAGCGGTCCATGTGCGGCTCGAGGTAGGCCACGGCGGACTTCATCACCTCCGCGGACTGCAGCACGAACGGCAGTTGCATCTCCCCGGACCCGAACAGGTCGCCCACCGTCTTCATCCCGGCGAGCAGCGTGTCGTTGACGATCTCCAGCGGCGGCCGGTCCCCGAGCGCCTGGTCCAGGTCGGTCTCCAGGCCGTCGCGCTCCCCGTCGATGATCCGGCGCTCCAGCCTTTCGGACAGCGGCAGCGCGGCCAGCTCCGCGGCCCGGGTCTGCCGGCTGGACTGCACGTCCACCCCCGCGAACAGGTCCAGGAAGCGCTGCAGCGGGTCGTAGCCCGGGCGCCGCCGGTCGTACACCAGGTCCAGGGCGACCTCGCGCTGCTCGTCGGGGATCTTCGACATCGGGAGGATCTTCGAGGCGTGCACGATTGCCGAGTCCAGGCCGGCCCGCATGCACTCGTGCAGGAACACCGAGTTCAGGACCTGCCGGGCGGCCGGGTTCAGCCCGAAGGAGACGTTGGAGACGCCGAGGGTGGTCTGAACGTCCGGGAAACGGCGCTTGAGCTCCTCGATCGCGGCGATGGTCTCCACGGCGTCCCGCCGGGTCTCCTCCTGTCCGGTGGCGATCGGGAACGTCAGGGTGTCGACGATGATGTCGGACACCCGCATCCCCCAGGTCCCGGTGAGACTGTCGATCAGGCGCTCGGCGACGGCGACCTTCCAGTCCGCGGTCCGGGCCTGACCGTTCTCGTCGATGGTCAGGGCGACGACGGCGGCGCCGTGCTCGCGGACCACCGGCATGACCCGGGCGAACCGCGAGTTCGGTCCGTCCCCGTCCTCGAAGTTGACCGAATTGACCACGCTGCGCCCACCGAGGCACTCCAGGCCGGCCTCGATCACCTGCGGCTCGGTGGAGTCCAACATCAGCGGCAGGGTCGACGCCGTTGCGAAGCGCTGGGCGATCTCGCGCATGTCCGCTACCCCGTCGCGACCGACGTAGTCGATGCAGACGTCCAGCAGGTGCGAGCCGTCGCGGGTCTGCGAGCGGGCGATCTGGACGCAGTCGTCCCAGCGGCTCTGCAGCATCGCGTCCCGGAACGCCTTGGACCCGTTGGCATTCGTGCGCTCGCCGATCATCAGCACGGAGGTGTCCTGACGGAACTGCACGGACTGGTACAGCGAGGCGGCAGCGGCCTCGGAGCGCGGCCGGCGGGTCAGTGGGCTGACGTCGGCAAGGGTGTCCACGACCCGGCGGATGTGCTCCGGTGTGGTCCCGCAACACCCGCCCACCAGGGTGGTCCCGAACTCCAGGACGAACTGCCGCATCGCCTCGGCGAGCTCATCCGGTCCGAGCGGGTACACCGCGCCGTGCGGCCCGAGCTCGGGCAGGCCGGCGTTCGGCATCACCGAGATCCCGATGCGGGCGTGCTTGGACAGGAAGCGCAGGTGCTCGCTCATCTCGGCCGGGCCGGTGGCGCAGTTCAACCCGATCAGGTCGATGCCCAGCGGCTCCAGCGCCGTCAACGCCGCGCCGATCTCCGAGCCGAGCAGCATCGTCCCGGTGGTCTCCACGGTCACCTGCGCGAACAGCGGCACCGGCCGGTCGGCGCCCATGGCCCGACGGGCGCCGATCAGCGCTGCCTTGGCCTGCAGCAGGTCCTGCGCGGTCTCGACCAGGACCGCGTCGACCCCGCCGCGCAGCATCCCGGCCACCTGCTGCTGGTAGGCATCGCGCAGTGCGGCGTACGGCGCATGGCCAAGCGTCGGCAGCTTCGTGCCCGGCCCGATCGCGCCGAGCACCCAACGGGGGCGCTGCGGCGTACTGAACCCGTCGGCCACCTCCCGGGCCAGCCGGGCCCCGGCCTCGGCCAACTCGAAGATCCGGTCCTCGATGCCGTACTCGGCGAGGTTGGCGAGGTTCGCCCCGAACGTGTTCGTCTCGGTCGCGTCCGCGCCGGTCGCGAAGTAGGCCTGGTGGATGTCGCGGACGACGTCCGGCCGGCTGATGTTGAGGATCTCGTTGCAGCCCTCGTGCCCCTGGAAGTCCTCGAGGCTCAGGTCGAGGGCCTGCAGCATCGTGCCCATCGCGCCGTCGGCGACGACGACGCGCTCGGCGAGGGCCCGCAGCAGGGAGGAATCCGGCATCGGCTGAGCCTACGACGTGGGCATCGCCCGGTTCGGTGCCGACGCCGGCTCGGGGCGTCCGGCCGGGTCCGGCACCCCCTCGGACGTAGGGTGAGGGGATGCAGTGCTGCCCGGAACGCAGGCCGGCGGGACCGGTGTGCGCGATGCCGGGGGTGGGACACCGGTGAGCCAGTTCACCGACCTGCCCGAACTGTCCGACCCCGTGGTGGTCGCGGCGTTCGAGGGCTGGAACGACGCCGGGGACGCCGCGAGCAGCGCCGTGGAGCACCTGGAACTGATCTGGGACGCCCGGCCGCTGGCCGCGCTGGACCCGGACGACTACTACGACTTCCAGGTCAACCGCCCCACCGTCTCCCTCGTCGACGGGGTCAGCCGGCGGATCGAGTGGCCGACGACCCGGCTGTCGGTCTGCCGGCCGCCCGGCGCGACCCGGGACATCGTGCTGCTGCGCGGCATCGAGCCGAACATGCGGTGGCGGACGTTCTGCGACGAGCTGATCGAGTTGTGCAAGGACCTGGGCGCCGAGATCGTCGTGGTGCTGGGGGCGCTGCTGGCCGACACGCCGCACACCCGCCCGGTCCCGGTCACCGGATCGTCCTACGACGCCGCGTCGGCCGAGCGGTACGGGCTGGAGGCCTCCCGCTACGAAGGCCCCACCGGGATCAGCGGCGTGTTCCAGCAGTCCTGTGTCCAGCTGGGCCTGCCCGCGATCTCGTTCTGGGCCGCGGTGCCGCACTACGTCTCGCAGCCGCCTTCCCCGAAGGCCACGCTGGCGCTGCTGCACCGGGTCGAGGAGGTCCTCGACGTACCGGTCCCGCTCGGGGCGCTGCCGGAGCAGGCCGAGGAGTGGCAGGCGCTGGTCGACGAGATGGCCAAGGAGGACGACGAAGTCACCGAGTACGTCCGCGCCCTGGAGGAGCGGGACAGCTCGGGGCAGTTGCGCCAGACCAGCGGCGAGGTGATCGCGCGGGAGTTCGAGCGGTACCTTCGCCGTCGCCGTCCGTCCGGTCCGTCCGCCTAGCCGTAACGACAGCACGCCGGGAGCGAGGGAACAGATGCGCCAGATGCGAATCCTCCGGCTGGTCCTGCACGCGCCGACCCGCCAGCCCGTCCTGCTCCTCGGGGAGGTCGACGGCGAGCGGTGCGTGCCGGTGTTCCTGCGTCAACCGCAGGCCGGTGTGATCGCCGGCGGACCGCGCGGTACCGACGACCCGCTGCTGCCCCAGGACCTGATCGGACCGATCGTGCGAGGACTCGGACACAGCCTGGACGCCGTCGAGATCATCGAGCTGCGCGACGGCACCTACTATGCCGACCTCGTGTTCGACGGCGGCACCCGGGTCGGTGCCCGACCCAGTGACGCGCTGGCCGTCGCCGTCCGCGACGAGGTGCCGATCTCGGTGGCCGAGGCCATTCTCGACGAGGTCGGGCAACCCATCGCCGAGCTGTTCCCGCACGGCGGGGACGCCCCACCGGACGAGCAGCTCCGGGAGTTCCGCGACTTCGTCGAAGGCCTGTCCGCCGACGACTTCAGGGACCCGCCGGACTGACGGCAACCACGGGTACGGCGGCCGGGACATCACGCCGGAGAGAGCGCGATCCCCAACATCGCGTCGAGCAGGGCCCGGATCAGACCGGGCGCGTCCGGATCGGCGGGCGCACCCGGTTCGCCGGCCTCGTCGGCCCGGGAGCGGTCCAGGGCCTGGCCCGCCCACAGGTCGACGGCGTCCAGGGCGCTCGGGGAATCCAGGTCGTCGGCGAGGTGGCGGCGTACCGCGTCGAGCACCGGCCGGGCGTCGGGACCCCAGGGCAGTGCCACGGCAGCCCGCCAGCGACCCAGCCTCGACTCCGCCTCGGCGAGCAGGGCGGCGCTCCAGGCCCGGTCGGTGCGGTAGTGACCGGCCAGCAGCGCCGTCCGGATCGCCATCGGGTCGACCTTGTCGCCGCGCAGCCGGGAGACGAACACCAGGTTCCCCCGGCTCTTGGACATCTTCTCGCCGTTCAGCCCGATCATCCCGGCGTGCACGTAGTGCCGGGCGAACGGCTCCCGGCCGGTGACCGCCTCGGCGTGCGCCGCGGACATCTCGTGGTGCGGGAAGAGCAGGTCCGACCCCCCGCCCTGGACGTCGAAGCCCATCCCGAGTCGCTCCAGCGCGATCGCCGTGCACTCGATGTGCCAGCCCGGCCGGCCCGGTCCGAACGGGCTGTCCCACGAGGGTTCGTCGGGGCGCACCCCACGCCACAGCTGAGGATCGAGCCGGTTGCGCTTGCCGGGCCGGTCCGGGTCGCCGCCACGCTCGGCGAAGTACGTCAGCATCCGGTCCTCGTCGAGGCCGGACTCCGACCCGAAACCGGCCCCGGCCGTCACGTCGTGGTAGACGTCGCCGGAGCCGTCGGGCAGGTGGTACGCCGCTCCGGAGGCCAGCAGCACCTCGATGAGCGCGACCGCCTCCGGGATGGACTCGACGGCGCCGATGTAGTCCCGCGGCGGTAGCACCCGCAGCGCGGTCATGTCCTCCCGGAACAGCGCGGTCTCCCGCATCCCCAGCACCATCCAGTCCTCGTGGTCGCGCTGCGCGCGTTCCAGCAGGGGATCGTCGATGTCGGTGACGTTCTGGACCAGGTG
>JBBPYA010000190.1:0-2184 GCA_038200385.1 Mycobacteriales bacterium | reverse complement strand
GGACCCGGGGAGCGCTCCGTGCCGGCCAGACTCCGCCAGATCAGCAGCAGGCCGATCCCGGTCAGCAGCCCGAGCAGCGCCCCCATCTCAGGCCGCCTGCTCGGCGTCCGGCGCGCGCAGCAGCGTGGCCAGCTCGATGCCCAGCCGGAGAAAGCGCTCCGGGTGTGGCGGGTATCCATCGGCCCGGACGAGCCGGTCGTCGCAGGTGGTGAAGATGTCGGAGGTCTCCACCACCTCACCCTCGACCCGGCCCGGTACTGCCACGATCTCCCGTACCCGACGCTGCCCGTGCTGGTCGGTGCCGGTGTGCACGATCAGGTCAACGCTGGCGGCGACCGTCGGCACGACGAACGACGTACCGATGTTCTCCGCGGCCAGCAACGGCAGCGTGCACAGCTTGACCACCGCCTCCCGGGCGGAGTTCGCGTGGATGCTGCACATGCCGGGCAGGCCGCTGTTCAGCGCGATCAGCAGGTCCAGGCACTCCTCCTGGCGGACCTCGCCGACGACGATCCGGCTCGGCCGCATCCGCAGCGCCTCCTTGACCAGCCGCCGCAGCGCGATCTCCCCGGTGCCCTCCAGGCTGGGTTGCCGGGTCTGCATCGACACCACGTCGGGCAGCGGCAGCTTGAGCTCGAAGACCTCCTCGCAGCTGACCACCCGTTCCCGGGCCGGGATGGCCGCGCACAGGCAGTTGAGCAGCGTCGTCTTGCCGGCCTGGGTACCGCCGGAGACGATCACGTTGAGTCCCGCGGCCGTCGCGGCCTCGAGGAACCGGGCGGCGTGCGCGGTCAGGCTCCCGAGCGCGACCAGCTCATCCAGGGAGTGCGCCCGCAGCACGAACTTGCGGATGTTAACGGCCATGTGCCGACGGGTGATGTCGGGAATGACGACGTGCAGCCGGGAGCCGTCGGGCAGCAGTGCGTCCACGAACGGCGTGGACAGGTCCAGGCGGCGCCCGGACGTGCGCAGCATCCGCTCGACCAGGTCGGCCAGCTGCGCCGCCGAGAGCACCGTCGTGGTCAGCTCGCTGCGCCCCCGCCGGGCCACGAAGACCTTCTCCGGCTCGTTGACCCAGATCTCCTCGACTTTGGGGTCGTCGAAGTAGGTCTGCAGCGGGCCGAAGCCCGCGACCTGGTCGAAGACGGTGCGGGCGGCGTACCGGGAGTCCCCCACCGGCGGCAGCGACGAGGACAGGGAGCGGTCTTCGTAGTCGGCCACGACCTCGTCGACGAGCCTTCCGACCTGGGCCGGCTCGGACCACGGATCCACGCCCCGGCGGCGGATGAGTTCGCGGACCTCCGAGTCGATGATCTGCACCGCACTCGTCGCGCCGGTCATGGGCCCCATCCCGCCTGCTGACTGTGCCGCAGACAGTACGGTCGGACCGGGCGCCGGGGGAATGCCCTGACGGCAACCTGTGGACAACGAGGCCGGTGTTGCAACAGGGACGATGCCAGGAACAGGGTCACGCTCCGGTACCGTCTGCGCCATGGCGTTAGGACTCCGGGTTCGGAACCGGAATAAGAAGCGGGGCGACGGGCCTGGGACGGCCGGCCGCGTCGTGGGCAATGTGCTGTTGCTGCTGGCCACGCTCGCCGTGGGCGCGCTGGCGGCCTATCTCGTGCTGTACCCGCCGGGTGTCGTCACGAAGGCGAGCGCCCAGCCGATCGTCGCCCCGTCCGCGCCGGCAACGGCGTCCGGCACCGCGGCGACGACCGGCAAGACGCTGGAGCAGTCCTGCGCCGAGTCGCTGCCGCTGCTCGACCAGACCACGCTGCTGGGCAACACCGAGCTGGCCAAGGTCGACAAGGCCGCTGTGGCGACTCTGGCCACCAACCTCACCAGTGCCCGCGACAGCGCGCCGGCACAGCTGACGGCCGTGCTCGACCCGCTGGTCACGCTGGTGTCGGACTTCAACACCTCGCTGGCCGACGGCAGCGCCACGCAGCCGCTGAACGGCGCCGCCGTCAGCGGCCTCGCCGTGGCCATCCGCGACCAGTGCCCCTGACCGGTCCGCCCGGCCTCGCGACTCCCGCCCCCGACCCCCGACCCCCGACCCCGCCACGATCAGGTCACCTGATCGTGGCGTGACCTCGCGGGCGGCCGGCCACCCGCGAGGTCACGTTAAGGCCCGGCAGGACGCTCCCGCGGGCCGCCGTCGACCGAGTTGGCGCCGTCAGC
>JBBPYA010000189.1:0-11235 GCA_038200385.1 Mycobacteriales bacterium | reverse complement strand
GCCTGCGGCGGCCATGAACGCGGCACCGCCGGCACGCGCCCACCCGTCGTACCAGTCCGCGTGCCCGTCGTAGCGCGGCCGGGACGGGCCGGGCTCGGCGAGGTCCATGCCCTTGAGTGTCATCCGTCCCCGCCCGTTGGTCCCGCTCCGCCCTTGCCGCGGCGGCACAGGCCAGCAACTGCCGGGATCACGGGGATTCACCGGTCCTGGGCGGCAGATCCCATGATCACGAGCGTCGCGAGCCGCTACCCCGACCGGGCGCGCCCACCGGACTTGGGAGACTAGGGCAGCCGCTCGCCGACGAGGAGGTCGCCGGATGACCGAACGCAAGCCAGCCGGGATGAGCTTCGAGACCTGGGTCGACAAGCAGATCCGGGAGGCCGAGCAGCGCGGTGAGTTCACCGGCCTGCCCGGCGCCGGCAAACCGATCCCCGGCCGCGGCCAGCCCGACGACGAGCTGTGGTGGCTCAAGCAGTACATGGCCAGGGAAAAGCTGGACTTCGCGTTGCCGACGGGGCTGCGGCTGCGCAAGGAGATCGAGGACATCGATGTCCGGGTGGCCCGCGAGCGGCAGGAACCCGCCGTACGCCGGGTCGTCGAGGACCTGAACACCAGGATCCGCCGGGAGAACCTCACTCCGTCGCCCGGCCCGGCGCTCAACCGGATGCCACTGGACGTGGAGCAGGTGGTCGCCCGCTGGCGCGCGGCCCGGGCGACACCGAAGGCCCCCGAACCGGCACCACCTGAGCCGGAGGCACCGCGACCTTCCCGCTGGCGCCGCCGGCCCCGGCGCGCGAGGTAGCGTCCGGACGTGATCGACGGCCTGGCCAACACCATCAGCGCCGCGGCGCTGGTCGTCGCCGCGGTCACCGCGGTCCTGGCCTACCTGCAGCGTCGGACGCCCGGCGTCGTGACGGTGGCCGTACTCGCCGTGGCCGCCGCGGTCGTCGTACAGGCGGTGATCGCGCTGGTCCAGCTGATCGCCGGCCACCACCCGCAGGAGATCGCGACGTTCATCGGGTACCTGCTGTTCAGCATGCTCGTGCTGCCCGCGACGCTCGCCTGGGCCAAGGCCGAACCGGGCCGCTGGGGCAACGGCGTGCTGGCCGTCGGCTGCCTGACCGTCGCGGTCATGATCGTGCGGATGGGACAGCTCTGGGACGTCGTCGGTGGCTGAACCCCGCCCCACCAGGACCGGTTTCGGCCGGGTTCTCGTCGCCGTCTACGCCACGTTCGCGCTCGCCGCGACGGCGCGGGCCGCGGTGCAACTGCTCACCCAGTACAGCGAGGCCCCGCTGGCCTACCTGCTGTCGGCGGTGTCGGCGGTGATCTACGTCGTCGCTACCGGGGCACTGGCCGGGCGGGGTCCCCGACCCCGGGCGGTCGCCTTGGCGGCGGTGAGCTTCGAGCTGATCGGCGTACTGGTGATCGGCACGCTGAGCGTGCTCGACCCGGCGGCGTTCCCGGACCAAACGGTCTGGTCCGGCTACGGCCAGGGCTACGTCTACATCCCCTTGGTGCTGCCGTTCGTCGGGCTGTACTGGCTGTACCGGACGGCCGGTCGGGTGCGGGGGTAGCTGCCGGTGCGGACCTTGCTGAATGTCATCTGGCTGCTGCTGGCCGGCATCTGGATGGCCGCGGCGTACGTCGTGGCGGGGCTGATCTGTTGTCTGCTGATCATCACGATCCCGTTCGGGCTGGCCGCGTTCCGGATCGCGAACTTCGCGCTGTGGCCGTTCGGGCGGACCGTCGTCGACAGCTCCACGGCCGGTGCCGCATCCGGGATCGGCAACATCATCTGGCTCCTCGTCGCCGGGATCTGGCTGGCCATCGGGCACCTCGTCACGGGCGTGGCGCTCTGCCTCACCGTGATCGGCATCCCGCTCGGGCTGGCGAACTTCAAGCTGATCCCGGTGTCACTGCTGCCGCTGGGCAAGGTGATCGTGCCGACGGCGGAGCTGCGGCGCTGAGCCGCGCGACCTCGCGGGAGCGGCACCGAGCCGCCCGATCCGGCGGTACAGACCCGTGCCCGGATCAGGCCTTACGGACCGCGGCGGCCTGCTGCAGGCCGAGTTCCTGCACGGCGACCTCGCGCATCTCCACCTTGCGGATCTTGCCGGTGACCGTCATCGGGAAGTCCTCGACGACCTTGACGTAGCGCGGCACCTTGTAGTGCGACAGCTTGCCGGCGCAGAACTCGCGCAGCCCGTCGACGGTCAGCTCCGCGGCCCCGTCGCGCAGCTTCACCCAGGCCATCAGTTCCTCGCCGTACTTCTCATCCGGTACGCCGATCACCTGCGCGTCGACGATGTCCGGGTGGGTGTAAAGGAACTCCTCCACCTCGCGCGGGTAGACGTTCTCCCCGCCGCGGATCACCAGGTCCTTGATCCGCCCGACGATGTTGAGGTAGCCCTCGTCGTCCATCGTGGCCAGGTCACCGGTGTGCATCCAGCGGGCCCGGTCGATCACCTCGGCGGTCTTGTCCGGTTGATCCCAGTAGCCCAGCATCACCGAGTAGCCGCGGGTGCAGAACTCGCCGGGCTCGCCGCGCGGCACGGTCAGGCCGGTGTCGGGATCGACGACCTTGACCTCCAGGTGCGGGTGCACCTGACCGACGCTGCTGACCCGGCGCTCCAGGTCGTCGTCGGAGCGGGTCTGGGTGGACACCGGCGAGGTCTCGGTCATGCCGTAGCAGATCGCCACCTCGGCCATCCCCATGTCGGCGATCACCCGCTTCATCACCTCGACCGGGCACGGCGAGCCGGCCATGATGCCGGTCCGCAGCGAGGACAGGTCGTACGCCGGGAAGTCGGCCACGCCGAGTTCGGCGATGAACATGGTGGGTACGCCGTACAGGCTCGTGCAGCGCTCGGCCTGCACCGCCTCGAGGGTGCGCACCGGGTCGAAGGCCGGCGCCGGGATCACCATGCAGGCGCCGTGGCTGGTGCACGCGAGGTTGCCCATCACCATGCCGAAGCAGTGGTAGAAGGGCACCGGGATGCACACCCGGTCGGCCTCGGTGTAGTTGACCAGCTCGCCGACCATGAACCCGTTGTTCAGGATGTTGTGGTGGGACAGCGTGGCGCCCTTAGGGAAACCGGTGGTGCCCGAGGTGTACTGGATGTTGATCGGGTCGTCCGCGGACAGCTCGACCTCGGGCAGCTCACCGGTGGCGGTGGCCAGCTCGTCCCACTCCGGCGTACCCAGCAGCACGACCTGCCGCAGCTGCGGGCAGTCCCCGCGGACCTCGTCGATCATCGCGGCGTAGTCGCTGGTCTTGAACGCCTGCGCGGCGACCAGCAGCGAGATGCCGGCCTGCTTGAGGACGAAACCCAGCTCGTGGGTCCGGTACGCCGGGTTGATGTTGACCAGGATCACGCCGAGCTTGGCGGTGGCGTACTGGCACAGGACCCACTCGGCGGTGTTCGGCGACCAGATGCCGACCCGGTCGCCCTTGCGCACCCCGGCGGCGTGCAGCCCGCGGGCGCAGCCGCCGACGGCCGCGGCGAGTTCGGTGTAGGTCCACCGGCGGTCGGTGGCGCAGTCGACCAGGGCCTCCCGGTCGGGGTAGGTCGCCACTGCGCGGTCGAAGTTCTGCCCGATCGTCTCGCCGAGCAGCGGGACGCCGGAGATGCCCGAGGCGTACGACGGCGCGGCCATCGTCAGTTGTTCTCCGCTCGATTCGGTTTGGCGGTCGGGTGCTCGTAGGCCAGGGCTTCGGGCGCCAACGGGAACGTCCTGTCCTCCCCGAACGGCGAGAGCGAGCCCTGGTTCTCGGCCAGCAACTCCGTCAACGGGGGGCCGCCGTCGTCGTTCTCGAACCAGCTCGGCTCGACGAGCTTGTTGGTGCGCCGCTTCCCTGCCATCGGTCCTCCTGGCCTGCGTCGGTGCAGCCATCATGCCCAACAATCCGCGGACCCCGCCAGCACGGCTCCCCTGCGCCGCCCGTCCAGCCACCTCGGATGGCAACTGGTCACGGGCGACAACTCTGCCGCCCCGTAAGCGGCGCAACTGACCAGTTGCCGGTCGGCCGCGCCGCAACTGGTCAGTTGGGATCGTCGGCCCGGGCGCGGGCGCCGTACAGGGCGTCCGTCCCGTCCGCGGTCAGGACGAAATCATGGCGGCCGACCGGCAGGATCCACACCTCGCGGCCGTCGAGGTCCTGCACGGTCTTGCTGCGCCAGCGGGTGGTGGCCTGCAGCCGGGCCCGGGCCGGGGGACCGTCGACCGGGATGAGCTCGACGACCGGAACCCGGGCGCGCAGCCGGGCCAGCTGCCACGGCTCGCGGCGCAACGCCCGTTGCCACAACAAGGCCCGGCGCAGCACGCCGAGGCCGATCGGCAGGAACCCGACGGCCAGTACGGCGAGGACGACCAGAGCCGGCCCCACGCCGGGCAACCGGTTCGGCTCGGCCAGCAGCCGGGCCGTGTTGGGGTCGTTGCGGTCGTAGCGGACCTCGACCTGGTCGCCGACGGCGTACTCGGTGCCCGACACGATGTCCAGGGTGGCGCTGCGCGACTCCCCGTCCGCGTCATACCTGAACGTCACCGACGTCGCATCGGCCGCGACCACGGTCGCCGTCGTGGCGGCACCCTCGTTGAGCAGCCGCTGCGACCGGGCGATCACCAGCTGCCCGACGACGAGGACCAGCACCGCGAACAGGACCGACGCGCCGAGCCAGCGCAGACCGGCATTGCGGTAGGACCGCCAGGCCTGCCGGGTCGCCGGGTAGTCCCACGCCACCTTCTCGGCCATCCGCACACCGTAGGCGGCGCCCTATCCACAGCCCCGGCAGCGAGCTGTCCGCCGGCCGGCGGAAAGGTAGCGTGGGCCGGATGTCCTCGACCCGCCCGCGCACCCTCTCGGACTGGCTCCGCACCCGGTCCGAGGGTTGGCTGGTCGACCTGCTGCGCACCCGGACGGACCTCGCCGTCCCGGCACCGGCCGACATGGGGGTGCTGGCCGCGCGGATCGGGGTCCGCGTCTCGGTCGGTCGGGCGCTGGAGGAGCTGGACGCGTTTGGCCTGCAGGTGCTGGACGGCCTGCTGCTGTCCTCGACCACCACGACGTACGCCGAGCTGCGTGACCTGCTCGGTCCGGCGGTCTCCGACAGCGACCTCCGGGGCGCCCTGGACCGGCTGCTCGCGCTGGCCGTCGTCTGGGGCGGCGATGAGGAACTGCACGTCGTGGGCAGCGTGCGGGACGTCAGCTCGCCGCACCCGGCCGGGCTCGGCCGACCGTTCCGCACGCTGGCCGGGGCGGCACCCGACGATCGGCTGCGGGCCATCCTCGGCGCGCTCGGCCAGGACGGGGACGACAGCGACGCGCTCGTCGAGGTCTTCGAGAATGCCGACCGGCTCGCCGCGCTGCTTGCCGACTGCGCGCCCGACGACCTGGCCGTGCTCCGACATCTCGACGAGGGACCGCCGCTCGGGCAACTGCCCGACGCGGACCTGCCGGTGACACTGGCCGAAGCACGCAACCCGGTCCGGCGGCTGCTGGCCCGCGGCCTGATCGTGGCCATCGGCCCGGACACCGTCGAGCTGCCACGCGAGGTCGGTTTCGCGCTGCGCGGCAACGCACCGCTCGGACCCAGCAGGCTGCACCCACCGGCCCTGTCCTCGAGCGACCTCGGGCCGTCCACGGTCGACAAGACGGCGGCCGGCCAGGTGGGGATCGTGCTGTCCCAGCTGGAGTCGCTGCTGGACTCGATGGGTCTGGATCCGCCCACGGTGCTGCGTTCCGGGGGGCTCGGCATCCGGGAGCTGCGGCGGCTTGCGAGGGCCAAGGACCTGCCGGTCGAGCTCGTCGGGCTGTACCTGGAGGTCGCGTTCGCCGCCGGCCTGGTCGACCAGTCGCCCGACCCGGACTCGCGATGGCTGCCGACCCGCGCCTTCGACACCTGGTCGGCCCGTCCACCGGCGCAGCGCTGGGCCGAGCTGGCCGCCGGCTGGGTGGACCTCGGCAGCTGGCCGGCCCTGATCGGCTCCAAGGACGACCGGGACAAGACCCTCAACGCGCTGTCCTACGACATCGGGCGATCCTGGGCGGCGACCGTACGCCGGCGCACCCTCGACGTGCTCGGCGAGTTGCCCGCCGGTTCGGCGGCCGACGCGGAATCCCTGGTGGCCCAGCTGGTCTGGCGCGCGCCGCGGCGCGGGCACACGGGACGGCCGGACCTGGTCGATGCGGTGGTCACCGAGGCCGAGCACCTCGGGCTGCTGGGCCGGGGCGCGCTGGCCGCTCCCGGCCGCGCGCTGTTGCGCGGCGACGCCGACCCGGCCGGTGTGCTTGCCGATCTGCTGCCTGCTCCGATCGACCACGTGCTCGTCCAGGCCGATCTGACGGTGGTGGCGCCCGGACCGCTCGAGCCCGACCTGGCCCGCCAGATCGGGCTGGTCGCCGACATCGAGTCCTCCGGCGGGGCCACGGTCTACCGGGTCGACGAGCGTTCGGTACGACGGGCGTTGGACGCCGGTCGCACCGCGGCCGAGCTGCAGGAGCTGTTCGTCACCCGGTCGCGAACCCCTGTGCCGCAGGCGTTGGGCTACCTGATCGAGGACGTCGCACGCCGGCACGGGCGGTTACGGGTGGGCGCCGCCACGGCGTACCTGCGCTGCGACGACGAGGCGCTGATCGCCCAGCTGCTGGTCGACCGTCGGGCCGAGGGCCTGCGGCTGCACCGGATCGCGGCGACCGTGCTCATCTCCACCTCCCCCGTGGCGGGACTGCTGGAGGCTTTGAGGGCGGCCGGCTACGCCCCCGTCGCCGAGGACGCCAGCGGGACCGTCGTCATCAGCCGCCCGAACGCCGCCCGGCTCGCACCGCGCCGGCCGTCCGCCCGCCCCGGTCCGGCCCGGCTCACCGACGCCCAGCTCGCCGAGGTGGTGCGAAAGATGCAGGCCGGGGACAAGGCATCCCGCAACGCTCGGGGCGCGCCCCTGCAGTCCTGGGCTCCCGGGGTGACGACGGCGACGATCCTGGAACTGCTGCAGACCGCGTACTACGACCGGGTCCCGGTCTGGCTCGGCTACATCGACGCCGAGGGATCGGCCTCGCAGCGCATCGTGGAGATCGACTCGATCGGTGGTGGCTACCTACGCGCGTTCGATGTGAACGTCGAGGAGCTGCGCACGTTCGCCCTGCACCGCATCACCAGTGCCGCCCTGCTCGATTCCCCGGCCTGACCGTTCATTGCCGACTCACTGACGACGCACAGTAAGTTCACAGGTTCACCCGGCACCCTGCGCCTGGACGATTCGGCGCTCCTAGCCGCCCGGCACGTGGACGGAGCCTGACATGGCGGGTAGCGCTCGACCCCTGATCGGGGAGAAGCGATGACCGCGGCCGCGGAGGTCGACCGACCGGCGGGACCGACAGGGGCCTCCAAGCTGGCTCTGGACCTGCTGGCCGAGGCGATCGGACGCGACCAGCGCCACGACCCGGTGCTGCCGCAGACCGGCGGCCCCGCGGGCAACGCCCGGTTGACGGCCTGGACCGGGTGCTGCTGCTGGTGTTCGGCGTCGCCGAGCTCATCACCCTGATCGACGTCCGCGGCCTGATCAGCTGGCACCTGTTCATCGGCGCGCTGCTCGTCCCGGTGGCGTTGCTCAAGATGGGCACGACCACCTGGCGGTTCGGCCGCTACTACTCCCGCAATCGGCCGTACCGCACCGCCGGCCCGCCGCCATTGGCCCTGCGCGTGCTGGGTCCCGTCGTCATCGCGTCCACCATCGCCCTGCTCGGTTCGGGGTACCTGGTGATCCTGGTCGGGCCGGAGGCAAGCCGGAGTTCGGCCGCGACCGTGCTCGGCCAGCAACTGGACGCGCTCAGCCTCCATCAGGCCGCCTTCGTCGTCTGGGCGGTCGCGGTGGGCATCCACCTGCAGGCCCGCCTCATGCCGCTGGCCCGGATTCTCGGTGTCCGCCGGTTCGTCCCGGCGGGCCGGCTCCGTGAGCCGGGCGGGGACCGCGCCACTCCGGTGCCAGGTCGCCGGCGCCGTGGGGTGGTGCTGGCCGCGAGTCTGGTGGCCGCCCTGCTGCTGGCCGCGTGGACGGTACGCAGCGGCGGCGGCTGGCAGTCCGAGGACGACTTCCGGCAGGGCCCGCCGCCTGGCGTGGAAAGTCTGGGCTGAACGACCCGTCACGGTCGGCCGACAGTCGGCCCGCCGATCCAGCGATCAGCGCAGACCGTGGGTCCCGGGTGCCGTGGCAGCCAACCGGGACCCACGCGAGACGCCGCCGGCTCAGCCGCCAGGAGTCGTCGACGTACCGCCGCTGGAGTCGCCCGACCCAGCGTCCCTGGGCCGAGCGCCGCCCGGACCGCCACCCTGCTGGGTACCGGTGACAGCGAAGTCGCTGCCGACCTCAACGATCAGCCGCTGCCCGTCGGTGGTCACGAGATGCGCCTCGTAGACGCCGTCGGAGTCGGACTCCACCCGCACGATCGTCGCGGCGCCCGCGGCACTCGGCGGCGGAACCGAACCGCGGCAGCTCCCGCCCCGTTCCCGTCGTGGTGGCGGGGCCGAACGCCCGGTCCACGGATCGGGACCTAAGGGCGGGCCGTGGCGGTCGGAACCGGCGACTCCGCGACGCCGGGGTCGGCGGAGACCGCCTGCGGCGGGCCGGGCTTGCCGGTCTGCAGCGGCTTCTCCTTGAGGAACAGCGACACCACGAACGCCAGGACCAGGAACGGCACCCCGATCAGGAACACGTCGTCCAGCGCGTTGGAGAACGCCTGCAGCACGGTCGTCTTGATCGGCTCGGGCAGCGCCTGGATCGCCTGCACGTTGTTCGTGTCCACGGCCCCGCCCGGGGCCGCCCCGCCGAAGGAGTCGGCGAGGTACACCGCGAGCCGGCTGGTCAGCGCCGCCCCGAACACCGCCGTACCGATGGCGCCGCCCATCTGCCGGAAGAACGTCGTCGAGCTGGTGGCCGCGCCCATGTCGGAGTACGGCACGTCGTTCTGGATTGCTGTGACCAAGGGCTGCATGGTCATGCCCAGGCCGGAGCCGAAGACGAACATGAACAGCCCGATGTGCCAGTACGGCGTGTCCACGCCCAGCGTCGTCAGCAGCAGCAGGGCGGTGACGATGAGGGCGGATCCGACGACCGGGAACAGCTTGTAGTGCCCCGTCCTGGTCATGATCAGGCCGGCGCCGATCGAGAAGGTCAGGATGCCGGCGACGACTGGGATCAGGGCCAGGCCGGAGCGCGTCGCGGAGTAGCCCTGCACGGCCTGCAGGTACAGCGGCAGGAAGATGATCGCCCCGAACATCGCGATCCCGGCGCAGAACCCGAAGATGTTGCCGATCCGGAAGGTGCCGTTGGAAAACAGCCGCAGCGGGATGATCGGCTCCTTCGCCCGCCGTTCGACCAGGATGAACGCGCCGATCAGGGCGAGGGCAAGCGCCAGCAGGCCCAACGCGCCCCCCTCCGTCCAGCCGTAGTCGCGGCCCCGCCAGTCGAGGTAGAGCAGCAGCGAGCTGACCGCGCCGATGATCGCGGCGGCGCCCAGGTAGTCGATGGAGTGCTCACGCTTGATCACCGGCATCTTCAGCGCCGCCGAGGTGATGAACAGCGCGGCAATCCCGATCGGCAGGTTGATGTAGAAGATCCACCGCCAGCCCGGGCCGTCGGTGAAGAACCCGCCCAGCAGCGGGCCGGCCACGCTGGACACACCGAAGACGGCGCCGAAGTACCCGCCGTAGCGACCGCGCTCGCGGGGCGGGACCACGTCACCGATGATCGACAGCGCGATCGAGAACAGACCGCCACCGCCGATGCCCTGCAGCGCGCGGAAGGCGATCAGCTGCTCGATGTTCTGGCTGAAGCCGCACAGCGCCGAGCCGATCAGGAAGATGCTGATGGCGACCTGGAAGATCAGCCGGCGGCCGTACAGGTCGGAGATCTTGCCCCACAGCGGGGTCATCGCCGTCGCGGTCAGCAGGTACGCCGTCACGACCCAGGACAGCTTGTCCAGGCCGCCCAGTTCGCTGGTGATCCGTGGCAGAGCCGTACCGACGATGCTCTGGTCCAGCGCGGCCAGCAGCATGCCGGACATCACACCGACCATCACGACCAGGATCTGCTTGTGGGACAGGTACGCCGGTCCCGGGGGGGCTTCGGTGGTCAAAGACTGCTCCGTACGTCGTGGGGGTGGGTCAAGTCCTTCGCCAGACGATCCATCAGGCCGGACAGCTGCGAGCGGTCGTGCTCGGGCCAGTCCGACAGCGCCCGGTCAAGCGCGCCCAGGCGGGCGGCCATGGCGGCGTCGTACAAGTCCCGCCCGCGGCCGGTGATTTGCACGAGACAGGCGCGGCCGTCCTCCGGGTCCTCGACCCGGCTGACGTAGGAGGACTCCTCCAACGCCTTGACGTGCCGGCTCACCGTCGAGGCGTCCAGCCGGGAGGCCTCGGCCAGCTCGGAGATCCGCACACCGGAGGATTCGCGCAGGTGGCGCAGCAGGAAGACGGTGGCCGGGTTCTGCTCGCCGGCCTGACGCTTGAACGCGCCGAGGATCTGGGTGAGCGCCGCCAGGATCACCTGACCGTCGGTCTCCGGATTAGCTGCATGCACAATACAACTATATACCGGATCGCCAGGGATTATTCCCCGCGGCCCGGTGCACTGCCGTGATCATGGGGGTCCGCCGCTCCCGACCGGCGGATCCCCATGAGCACGGCAGGTCGGGGGACCGTCAGACGACGGGCGACCCGTACATCTGGCCGAGCGGGTCGGCGATCAGCTCCAGGCGGGCGCCGTCGGGATCGCGGAAGTACAGCGACACCTCGTCGACGTGGGCGTAGTCGACCTCCGCGGCGTCGAGGTTGGCCTTGAGCCGCCCCCACCGCTGCGGCTCGACCGAGATCGCCAGATGGTGCAGGCCGCCCAGCACCTCGGCGTACGCGCCCACATCGACCCCGGGCAGGTCGAAGAAGGCAATGGCGTTGCCGTTGCCGCAGTCGAAGAAGAAGTGCGCGGAGCCGGGCAGGTCGCGGTTCTCCATCACCTCGGTCAGCGGGAACTCCAGGATGTCCTGGTAGAACCGTACGGTGGTCTCGACGTCGCTGCTGACGAGGGCGACGTGGTGTACGCCGCGAGCGCTGGAGGGTGGCCGGTCCGGCTTGGCCCGCAGGTGCGTCGCGGCGATCCGGGCCTGCCGGGCGGCCAGCCGCTCGACATCGACCGGGACATCGGCGGTCATGGGTGCTCCGATCTCACGATGCAACGATC
>JBBPYA010000188.1:0-4550 GCA_038200385.1 Mycobacteriales bacterium | reverse complement strand
CACAGGTCGCTGCGGGCCTGACCGATGGTCTGGCGCAGTCGCATGGCCTGCCCGGCCACCTGGAAACCCACTATCCCGAGGGTGAGCATGATGATCACAGCGGCGGCGATCCACACGACGAGAACGATCACAAAACGACCATAACCGCGGATCCTGTCGCGGCGCTGTGCACACGCTGTTGGTCAGCCCGGGTTCCCGTGGCCGGCGTCGCCGTCGTCGGCGTACTGCTGCAACGCCGCCCCCGCCTCGGCGCGGACCGCCTGCGCCAGCTCGGGGGGTTCGAGCACCTCGGCCTCCGCGCCGAGCCCCAGAACCAGCCGCTGGATCCAGCGCGGGTCGGCGACCCGCAGGGTGATCTCCAGGCCGTCGCCGTGCTCGGTGACCTGCTCGCACGGGTAGTAGTCGGCGACCCATCTCGCGCCCGGCCCCAGCCGGAGTCGCGCCGTCCCGTATGACGAGGAGGGCTGGAACAGACCGTCGGCGAGGTCCCGCTCCGAGGCGTCGTCGGGAACCCGGGAGGGCTCGGCGAGCACCGTCACCGCGTCGATCCGGTCCAGCCGGAACAACCGGACGCCCTCGGCGCGGCGGCACCACGCCTCCAGGTAGCTGCGGCCCTCCACGAGCAGCAGCCGCATGGGGTCCACGACCCGGTCCGTCGTCTCGTCCCGGCCGGGGACGTAGTAGGTCAGCCCGAGGGCCCGGGCCGCCTCCAGCGCCGCGCGGATGCTGGCCAACCGCTGGTCGGATCCGGGGCGCTGGTGGCGCTGGTCCTGCAGCTGCACGCTGATTCCGCCAGGGCCTGCGGCCGCGCCGCCAGCGGCCAGCTCGACCTTCGCCCTGGCCCGCTCCAGCACCTCCCGGTCGGCCAGACCCGGAACGTCGGCGAGGGTCTGCAGCGCGACCAGGAGCGACATCGCCTCGTCGGGGGTCAGCCGCAGCGGGCGCTGCATCCCGGCGTCGAAGGTGACGGTGACGCTGTCCCCCTCGAACGACAGGTCGATCAGGTCACCAGGGCCGTGCCCGGGCAGCCCGCACACCCACAGCAGCTCCAGGTCCCGGCGCAGCTGGGGCTCGCTCACCCCGAGATCGGAGGCGGCCTCGGCGACCGCGATGCCGGGCCTGGCCTGCAGGTAGGGCACCAACGCGAGCAGCCGGGACAGCCGGTCGGTGGTCGTGGTGCCCCGGACCTCAGCCACCGGGGACCCCGGCGAGCCGGCGCAGCTTGCCGACGACCGCGGCCCGCACCTCCGGCGGGTCCAGGGCCACGACGCCGGCGCCGAAACCCACCAGCAGGTCGGCCAGCGAGTCGCGGTCGGCGTAGGGCACCTCGAACACCTCCCCCTCCGGACCGGCGTTGCCGGTGGGGGTGGCGCTGCGGCGCAGGCCCTGGGCGCGGCCGGGTCGGACCAGCACCCGGGCCGTCTGGACGTCGGGCTGGACGCTCTCGGCGACGATCCCGGCCAGGTCCAGGCCCTCCGGTACGACGACCGTTCCCGCCCGGCCGGTCCGGCGAACCGGTCCGTGGATGCGGGACAGCCGGAAGCACCGGGTGGCGGCCCGGTCCAGGTCGTGGCCGACGAGGTACCAGTGGCCGTGCCAGGACACCACGCCCCACGGCTGCACGTCCCGGGCCTGCGGTGCCTCGGCCCGCGGCCGCCGGTAGTCGAACCGGATCGGCTGCGCGGCCCGGACGGCGTCCAGGCAGGCCTGGAACGCTGGCTCGCTGGCCTCGACCCGCGGCTGGATCCCGGCCGCGGCCCGGGGGTCGACGTCGATCCCGGCCGCGCGAAGCTTCTGCAGCGCGCCGTGGGCGGCCTGCGACAGCCCGGCGGACTGCCACAGCCGGGCCGCGAGCCCGACCGCGGCCGCCTCGTCCGGGGTCAGGTCGATGTCGGGCAGCTCGTAGTCCCGCCGCGCGATCCGGTACCCGTCCTCGCCGTCGCCCCAGCCGTTGCGTCCGGTCTCCAGGGGTACGCCGAGCTCGCGAAGCTCGCTCTTGTCCCTCTCGAACATCCGCTTGAAAGCCTCGTCCACGGCCGGGTCCCCGCGGCCCTCTCCGTAGCCGGGCACCGTGGCCCGGATCCGCTCGGCCGAGAGGTACTGCCGGGTGGCGAGCAGGCAGATGACCAGGTTCACCAGGCGCTCGGCTCGGCGTGCTGACACGGCGCCGAGGTTAGCCCGCCGGAGGCCCCGGGTGTGGCACCGGCGGACCGCCGGTCCGCCCTGGATAGCCTCCCGGGATGATCCGGTGGCGGCGGGGTGTGGTGCAGTCGATCCGCCGGGAGTGGCGTGGCGCGGTGGAGTTGGGCGTGGACGTCGACGGCTCGTGGATGCAGGCGCTGGCCTACCTGGATGTGGTGGGCCGTCCCGAGCCCGGCGACGAGGTGCTGCTCAACACTACGGCCGTGGCGCGAGGGCTGGGCACCGGCGGGTACGCGATGGTGGTCGCCGTACCCGCGCGCCCGGCGCCGGACCCGGAAGGTCCGGGTCACCTGGTCAAGGCGCGGTACACCCCGACCCAGACCCTCGTCTTCGGCGCCGACGAGCAGGACTCGCCGCACCACGCCCTGCTCAGCCGGGCGGAGTCGGTCGACGGGATGCCCGTGGTCGTGGCCGACCTGCACTCGGCGCTGCCGGCGATCGTGGCCGGCGTGCTGTGTGACCGCCCGGCGGCGCGGATCGCCTACCTGATGACCGACGGCGCGGCGCTGCCGCTGGCTTTTTCGCGCACGGTCGCGGCAATGTCCGCGCTGCTGACGGGGACCATCACCTCGGGGCAGGCGTACGGCGGGAACCTGGAAGCCGTCACCATCCACAGTGGACTCCTGATGGCGCGGCACGTCCTGGACGCCGATCTCGCGATCGTGACGCAGGGGCCGGGAAACCTCGGTACGGGGACGCCATGGGGCTTCTCCGGGGTACAGGCCGGTGACGCGGCCAACGCGGCCAGCACGCTCGGTGCCCGGGTGGTCGGGGCGCTGCGGATCTCCGCGGCGGACCCCCGCGAGCGCCATCGCGGGGTCAGCCACCACAGCACGACGGCGTTCGGTCGGGTCGCCCTCGGCGGCCTCACCCTCGTCGTCCCGGACGGCCTGGACGCCGACCTTGCGGCGAAGGTCCGAGCGGACCTCGCCGGTCAGCCCGAGCGCAACCAGGTGGTGACGGTCCCGGTGGACGGGCTGGCCGCCGCCCTGCGCGAGTTCCCGGTCCCGTTGTCGACGATGGGTCGGGGGCTGGCGCAGGACCAGCCGTACTTCCTCGCCGCGGCGGCCGCCGGCCGGTACGCCGCCGGCCTGCCCTGAGGCCGGGGCCCGATTCGGCAGAAAGTCAGGCCGAGCATGTCGAAACCGGCCGTCGCCGTTCGAGGAGGTGGTGACGCGGCGGCAGCGGGCCGCCCGCCATCCCAGGGAGTGACCATGACCACGACGAGCACACAGCCGGCGACATCGGGGTCGCCCGCAGCCGGCGATGAGCGACCGGGCTGCACCCCCGCCGGCCGGATCACCCGGTCGCTGTTGGGCTGGGGGGTGCTGGCTGGGCCGTTCTTCGTGGTGGTCAGCCTCAGCCAGGCCGCCACGCGGGACGGGTTCGACCTGACCCGACACGATTGGAGCCTGCTGGCGGTCGGTGCCTACGGCTGGATCCAGGTGGCCAACTTCGTCCTCACCGGCCTGATGGTGCTCGCCGGCGCGATCGGCTTCGGCCGGGCCATGACCTCCGGCGTCGGAGCGCGGTGGGCGCCCCGACTGCTGGCGGCGTACGGCGCCGCCCTCATCAGCGCGGGGCTCTTCCGGGCCGACCCGATGCGGGGCTTCCCGCTCGGAACGCCGGACGGTCCGCCGGTCAACCCCAGCGGGCCCGGCCTGCTGCACCTGGTGTTCGGTGGCCTGGGCTTCCTCTGCCTGGTGGCCGCGACCGGTCTGCTGGCGGTGCGGCTGCGGCGCGAGGGTCGCGGGCCGCTGGCCGGCTGGACCGCGCTGACCGGGGGCGCCCTCCTGGTCGCCTTCGCGGCGACCGCCACCGGGTCAGCCGCCCCTGCGCCCACCATGGCCTTCGCGGTCGCCGTCGTCCTGACCTGGCTGTGGCTGAGTGTGCTCAGCGCCCAGCTGTACCGCACCGTGTCCTGAATCCCCCCTCTACCCCGAAAGGAAGTGCCGCCATGCGCTACCTGGTCCTCCTCAAGGCCAGCGCCACCCCGACCTCGCCGCCGCCGCCGGAGCTGATGGCCGCCATCATGGCCCTCGGCGGGGACGCCACGACGGCCGGAGCGCTGCTGGACACCCAAGGGCTGCAGCCCAGCGCGGCCGGCGTGCGGGTCAGCCTGCTCGGCGGCCAGTTGAACACGGCCGACGGCCCGTTCACC
Organism: Mycobacteriales bacterium; assembly: GCA_038200385.1. Lineage (GTDB taxonomy): Bacteria > Actinomycetota > Actinomycetes > Mycobacteriales > Geodermatophilaceae > JBBPYA01. Next base: position 187 of record JBBPYA010000188.1, on the reverse strand, counting down.
GAGTCCAAGGAACTGATCAGCTACGCCGTCTACGACGTGCGGTCGCGGGAGGACGCCGTGGAATGGACGACGAGGTTCCTCAAGCTGCACCGCGACCTGTGGCCGGGATGGGAAGGGGAAGCCGACGTGCTCAAGGTGTTCGGTCCCGAGGACTTCCCGGCTCCCGGCGACGCGGGCCCGCCGGCCT
>JBBPYA010000187.1:0-3427 GCA_038200385.1 Mycobacteriales bacterium | reverse complement strand
GCGGAGACGAGCGCGTCGGCGGTCATCCCGCCGCCTCCGCGGAGACGAGCGCGTCGGCGGTCATCCCGCCGCCTCCGCGGAGAAGAGTGCGTCGGCGGTCATCCCGCCGCCTCCGCGGAGAAGAGTGCGTCGGCGGTCACTTGCCCGCCACGTCGTACAGCCGCTGCGGCTCGACGGCGCCGGCGATGAGCCGGCCGTCGTCGGTGACCAGCACCGAGAACAACGCCGACTTCAGCAGCCGGCCGTGGCCCCAGGCGCCGCTGACCTCGGGCAGCGTGGCGATCAGCGAGTCCAGCTGCAGGCCCTGGTCCCGGCCGTCCCCGGCCGAGGGTGCCGGAGAGCCGGGCGCCGGCGCGGCGGCCACGACGACCGCAGTCCAGCCGGTCCCGACCACGCTCGGGCCGCCCGCGGCCCCGGCGTCCGGATGCGGCGGGGCGGCGAGGTCGGCCGCGGACACCTCGGTGACGTCGGCGCCCGCCGGCGGTCGGAAGTCGAAGTGCTCGGGGCCTGGCGTCTGGAACGACAGCTGGCTGAAGCCGATCTCGATCGCCGGTTGCGCGGCGTCCCGGGCGAAGACCCGCACCCGCAGCGGAACCTTCTGCTCGGCGTCCACCGCGATCCGGACCTGTCCCACCAGCGAGGCGGTGTCCCGCGGCCGGAGCACCAATTCGTACGCCGGGCGACCGGCCACCGTCGCGGTGCCGTCGGTACTGACCACCGTCGACGGGTCGATCGCGGCCAGCGCGGCGTCGGCGGCCTGCTGCGGGGTGCTCGGCAGGTCCGTGGGCAGCGGGCGGTCGGGCTCCTGACCGACCGCGGGGAGCGTGATGTGGGTGGCCTTGTTCGTCTGGCTGGACCAGGTCCACCCGTCGCGGCCGTTGCGGACCAGGTCGCTCTCGCCGAGCGTGCCGAGCAGCGCGACCCGCTGCCGGTCCTGCCCGGCGTACCAGACCCGCAGGGTGTGCGTGCCGGACACCAGCGAGGTGAAGTCCGAGCTGCCCTGCCCGCCGAGCGAGACCGGCAGTTGCGGCAGCCCGAGGTCGGCGCGCTGGACGACGGTGCCCGACAACCCGGCGACCGAGGACGTCTGCAGGTCGACGAGCAGCTGGGCCGCGCTGCGTTCGGGCAGCGCGGGCTGGGCGTCGGCGGTCAGCGCCCGCCCCGCGATGCCGCCGGTCAGCGCAACGGCGACGACGGCGACCGGGACGACCCAGCGCAGCGCCGGGCGGGTGGTCAGGATGGACACGGGGTACCTCCGGGTGCGGGATGCTCTCGGGGCGATCCTGCGCCCCGCCTGCTGTGGGGACGCTGAGAGACCCCGCGCGGCTCAGCGTCCCCTCAGGTTCGGGCCGCGATGATCGGCAGCCGGACCCGGATCGCGGGGCCGGGCCGGAACGGCGGACAGGGAGGCACGGTGCGGCTGCTCGTCGTCGAGGACGAGGTTCGGCTGGCCCGCGCGGTCCAGCGCGGGTTGCAGGCCGAGGGCTTCACCGTCGACCTGGCCCACGACGGCCGGGCCGGACTCGAGCTGGCCCGGAAGGGGCGCTACGACGTCGTCCTGCTCGACATCATGCTGCCGGAGCTGTCCGGGTACCGCGTGGTGCAGGCGCTGCGCGCGGAACGCAACTGGGTGCCGATCCTGCTGCTGTCGGCCAAGGACGGCGAGTACGACCAGGCCGACGGCCTGGACGCCGGCGCCGACGACTACCTGACCAAGCCGTTCAGCTTCGTGGTGCTGCTGGCCCGGCTGCGTGCGCTGCTGCGCCGCGGCGCCCGGGAGCGGCCCGCCGTCCTCATCGCCGGCGACCTGCGGCTGGACCCGGCCGCACGCACCGTGACCCGCGGCGAGACCGCCATCGCGCTGACCACCCGCGAGTTCGCGCTCCTGGAGTACCTGCTGCGCCGCCGCGGGGAGGTGGTCGGCAAGGCCGAGCTGCTCGAGCACGTCTGGGACGCGCTGACCCCGCCGGAGCCCAACGTCGTCGAGGTCTACCTCGGGTACCTGCGGCGCAAGATCGACGCGCCGTTCGACCGCCGGGCGCTGACCACGGTACGAGGCGCGGGGTACCGGCTCGAAGCCGACGGCGGGTGAGCTCGAAGCGAGGGACCGGCCGGTGGCGGCGCCGGAGCCTGCGGGCCCGGCTGCTGCTGATCGGTACGGCGGGGCTCGCGATCGGGCTCGCCGCAGGCGGCATCGTGCTCGTCGCCGTGCTGCAGGACACTCTGGAGCGCACCGTCGACACGTCGGGGGCGCAGACCGCGCGTGATGTCGCCGCCCTGATCGACGCCGGCCGGCTACCCGACCCGATCCCCACCGGCGGAACCACCATCGTCCAGGTCGTCGACGACTCCGGTCAGGTCCGTGCCGCGTCGGCCGGTGCGGACCGCCTGGTGTCGATCCTGCAGCCGGCGGAGCTGGCCAGGGCCGGGTCCGGGGACCTGGGCTACGTCGCGGGCTACCGCTTCGGTGTCGACGGGGTGGTGCGGGTCGTCACGACGCGGACCGGACCACGCGCCGACCCGTCGACGGTCGTTGTCGCCACGCCGGCCGGGGACATCGCCCGATCGGTGGCTGTGGTGCGTACCGCGCTGCTGGTCGGGTACGCCGTACTGCTCGCCGTGCTGGCCGCGCTGGCCTGGCGGGTGGTCGGGGCCACCCTGCGGCCGGTGGAGGCGCTGCGCCGGGGGGCGGTGGAGATCACCGGGGCCGCGGCCGACGGCAGCCTCCCGGTACCGGATTCCCGGGACGAGATCCACGCCCTCGCGGTGACCCTGAACGACATGCTGGCCCGGCTCGCGGCGGCTCGCCGCCGCCAGCGCGCCTTTGTCGCCGACGCCGCGCACGAGCTGCGCTCGCCGCTGACCAGCCTGCGCACCCAGCTGGAGGTCGCCGCGGCCGTCGACGGGCGCGACGGCGCCGACCTGCTGGCCGAGGTGGACCGGATGAGCCGGCTGGTCGAGGACCTCCTCGTGCTGGCCCGGGTGGACGACGACGTACCGCGTCAGCAGGTACGCACCGACCTCGCCGGGTCGATGCCGACGATCCTGCACCGCTACGCCGGCGGCCGGGTTCCCGTCACGCTGACCCTGGAACCCGCTCCCCCGGTCCGACTCGATCCGGACACGCTGCCGCGGGTAGTGCACAACCTGGTCGACAACGCCGTTCGGCATGCCACCGGCTCGGTCCGGGTGGCCGTGGGATCCGGGCCGGGTGGGACCGGGCAGCTCGTCGTGACCGACGACGGGCCGGGTATCCCGGTAGCCGACCGGGAGCGGGTATTCGACCGGTTCACCCGGCTGGCCGCCGCCCGCGACCGGGACACCGGCGGCAGCGGGCTCGGGCTGGCGATCGTGCTCGGCATCGTGCAGCGCTACGGCGGCACGGTCGAGCTCGACGACGCCGACCCCCAGGGTCTGCAGGTCACGG
>JBBPYA010000186.1:0-14154 GCA_038200385.1 Mycobacteriales bacterium | reverse complement strand
CGGCTCGATCGTGACCTTGTTGGCCTCGCCACGCTCAACGATGCCGAAGGCGTCAAGCACCTGGTGCAGGCGCCCTCCTGTGCCTTGCCGACGCGGCCGCAGAGATGATGACGTGGGCTCCGGAGCCAAACAGGTCGACCAGTCCTGGGAACCGTCGGCATCGGTAGGGTCAGGGATTGGCGTCGTCGCTGGTAGTCAGGCGGATATGCCGCAGGGGAGGGCTCGCATCGAGGCCTAGTGCGGCGATCTTGAAAACCGGCGCTCTAGTTGTCGACGGCAACTGAATACTGACCAGCGCGCGGCAACTGAATTTTGACCAGCTTCCCGAGACCCTGGCTTGAACTGAGCTAGGGAGGAAGCAGGTGTTGGACGTGGAGGACTGGGCAGAGATCCGCCGGTTGCGGCGGTCAGAGGGCATATCGATCTCGGAAATCGCACGTGTGTTGGGAGTCTCGAGGAACACGGTGAAGACTGCGCTGGCCAGCGACGGGCCGCCGAAGTACGGGCGGCAGCCGGCGGGGTCGATCGTGGATCCGGTTGAGTCACGGATCAGGGAATTGCTGCAGGCCTATCCCAGGATGCCGGCGACTGTGATCGCCGAGCGGATCGGCTGGCCGCATTCGATCCGCACGCTCAGCGGCCGGGTCGCGGACCTGCGGCCGGTGTATTTGCCGCCGGACCCGGCCTCCCGGACGACGTATGAGGCGGGCGAGATCGCCCAGTGTGACTTCTGGTTCCCCGACATTGAGTTGCCGGTCGGGTTCGGGCAGACCCGCACCGCCAAGCAGTTGCCGGTGCTGACGATGGTGACCGGCTATGCCCGCTGGGACTGCGCGGTGCTGATCCCGTCCCGGCGGGCTGAGGACTTGTTCACCGGCTGGTGGCAGCTGATCGAGGGCCTGGGAGCTGTCCCGCGGGTGCTGGTCTGGGACGGTGAGGGAGCGGTCGGGCGGTGGCGCGGGCGGCGCAGTGAACTGACCGCCGACTGCCAGGGCTTCCGCGGCACCCTGGCCACGAAGGTGATCATCTGCCGGCCGGGTGATCCGGAGGCCAAGGGGCTGGTCGAGCGGCTGCACGACTACCTGGAGCGCTCGTTCCTACCAGGGCGCTCGTTCACCTGCCCGGCGGATTTCAACACCCAGCTGCAGGGGTTCCTGGTCCGGGCCAACACCCGCCGGCATCGGGTGTTGGGCTGCCGGCCGGCGGATCGGATCGAGGCCGATCGAGCCGCGATGCTCGGACTGCCCCCGGTGGCACCGGTGACGGGGTGGCGCCATTCGACCCGGCTGCCACGTGATCACTACATCCGCTTGGACTCCAACGACTACTCGGTGCACCCGGCGGTGATCGGGCGGCGGATCGAGGTGATCGCCGACCTGGCCCGGGTCCGGGTGTTCTGCGGCGGGCGTCTGGTCGCCGACCATCAGCGGGTCTGGGCTAAGCACCAGACGATCTCCGACCCGGAGCATGTCGCCGCGGCGCGGGCGTTGCGCCGCGAGCGGTTGGAGATCCTGCGCCCGGCGGCCGAGCCCGAAGTCGAGCAGCGCTGCCTGGCCGACTATGACACCGCCCTGGGCCTGGACCTCGACCTTGATGGCGGGGCCGCGTGATGGCCACCGGCAAGACCAGCGCCGGGACCCGCACCCGTGACACCGCAGCCGAAGTCGTGTTCCTGACCCGGGCGCTGAAGGCCCCGACCTTGCGGGAGGCAGTCGGCCGCCTGGCCGAGCGGGCCCGGGCCGAGTCGTGGTCGCATGAGGAGTTCCTCGTCGCCTGCCTGCAACGCGAGGTCTCCGCCCGGGAGAGCCACGGCGGTGAGGGCCGGATCCGGGCGGCCCGGCTCCCGGCCCGCAAATCGTTGGAAGAGTTCGATTTCGAGCACGCCCGCGCGCTGAAACGCGACACCATCGCCCACCTGGGCACGCTGGACTTCGTCACCGCCAAAGACAACGTCGTGTTCCTCGGACCACCCGGCACCGGCAAAACCCACCTCGCGATCGGCCTGGCGATCCGGGCCTGCCAAGCCGGGCACCGGGTCCAGTTCGCCACCGCCTCGGAATGGGTCGCCCGCCTGGCCGAAGCCCACCACGCCGGCCGACTCCAACCCGAGCTCGTCCGCCTGGGCCGCTACCCGCTTCTCGTCGTCGACGAGGTCGGCTACATCCCCTTCGAGGCCGAAGCCGCGAACCTGTTCTTCCAACTCGTGTCGAGCCGCTACGAGCGGGCCTCGCTGATCGTCACCAGCAACAAGCCCTTCGGCCGCTGGGGTGAGGTCTTCGGCGACGACGTCGTCGCCGCGGCAATGATCGACCGCCTCGTCCACCACGCCGAAGTGATCGCCCTCAAAGGCGACAGCTACCGGCTACTAGGCCGCGACCTCGGCCGCGTCCCTACCGCCACGACCGATGAACCATGAACCCGAAGGTGGTCAATTTTCAGTTGCCGCCAACTGGTCAGTTTTCGGTTGCCGTTGACAAGGCCGGGTACCGTCGGCGTCAGTCCTCGGTGGGCGGCCTCGCCTGATCCAACACGCCGAGGCGCGTTTTGCGGGAACCTGCACGGCAGCGGGAACAACCGCGGTCATGCTGACGTCATATCTAAGGCACCGGCACGAGCACCCCGCTACATCCTTGAACGAGCCGACCAGAAAGGTAGCGCCGTGACCCCAACACTGACCCCCATCGCAACTCGCGACGACTCCGAGCTCGGTACGGACCGTTGCGACCGCTGCGGTGCCCGGGCCAAGGTGCGCGTGCTCCTTGCCGGGGGCATGGACCTGACCTTCTGCGGCCATCACGCCCGCGAGTACGACGCCAAGCTCAAGGACCTCGGTGTCGCGATCGTCGCCGACGAGACCGCCGTCATCGACTGACCACCTGCTTGTCCGACTGCGGCCGCTGCCCCTCGGGGCGGCGGCCGCTGTCGTGTGTCGGGAACGCCGGCACACGCCGAGGGCAGCGGATTGGCTGGAACTGTCGCAACCGCCTCCTACCATGTGACCCAGCCGGCGGTCGTCCCTTGCCGGCGGTGGCAGTGGTGGAGGAGCGTCGGGTTGTCCGAGTCCGAGCACGAGCGGTCGCGCCGGCCCAGCGGCCCCGACCGTGCCAATGGCCACCCGGGACCGGGGCAGCCGTGGCCGCCCCGCGCCGAGGACGACACCGACCCCGTCATCCCGGTGATCCGGGCAGCCACGCCGCCCGGTGCGACCGCGACCCCTGGCTTCGAGCCCGCTGACGATGTGACCGACCCGTACCTGCCCAGGATCGACGCACCGGCCGGGCCCGACGCCGACCGCACCGATGAATTCGCCGCAGTCCCCGCCGCAGCCGAGGCCGGCGCTGCCCAGCCGGACGCCGAGCCCCCCGCAGGCTTCGCCGCCGCCGGACTCGACGCCGCTGCCGTCGACTCCGCCCGTGCCCCCGCAGCGGACAGCGACGAACAGCCCGTCGCGGTCGGCGCCAGCGGTCCGCCGCCGGCGGATTTCCCACCGATCGAACCGCCCGAGCCGGACCGCCCCTGGTGGCGCGCGCCGAGTTTCCTGGTCCCAGCCATGTTGCTGGTGCTGCTCGCGGTGCTCTACGTCGGCGACCTGCTGCTCGCCGGCCCCGACGTACCCCGACACACCGTGGTCGCCGGCACCGATATCGGCGGGCTGTCCGCCGCGCGGGCCCGCACCGTGCTCGAGGACCGGCTCGCGCCGCAGCTGGCGGCACCGCGGAACGCCGTCGCCGGGCCGGTCACCGTGCAGGTGCAGCCGGTCGAGGCCGGCCTGGCGCTGGACGTCACCGGCACGCTCGACGCCGCGTCGGCGCAACCGCTGAACCCGCTGACCCGGCTGCTGTCCTGGTTCGGCGACCGCCGGGTCGACGCCGTCCTGCGGGTCGACCAGCCGCAGCTGGACACCGCGCTGGCCGGGTTCGCCACCGAGGTCGACACCGCGTTCGTCGAGGGCAGCATCGCCTTCAACGGCTCCACGCCGCGGGTCGTCCCGCCGACCGACGGGCGCAGCCTGGACCGGGCCGGTGCCGCCCGCGCGCTCAAGGACTCGCTGCGATCCGGTGCCGGGGACCTCGTCTTCCCGGTCAGCGAGCAGGTGGCCAAGGTCTCCGCCGAGCAGGCCCAACTCGTCCTGGACTCGTTCGTGCGCCCGGCGCTGTCCGCGCCGGTGACGCTGACCGGGGGCGCGGGGGCCCGCGTTGAACTGTCCCCCGAGCAGATCGCCGGCATCCTCCGGTTCGGACCGGGCCGGCAACAGACGTTGGCCGCCTGGGTGGACGAGGGGGCGCTCGCCGCGGCCATCGGGCCCGGCGTCGCGACCTTCGTGACGCCTCCGGTGGACGCGACGTTCGCCGTCGCCGATGGCGGCGTGACAGTCGTCCCCGCTGTCGACGGCACCGCGATCAACCTCACCGACCTGGCGCACGACCTGACGCGGGTGCTGGTCGAGGCCGCGCCCCGGGCCACCCCCGTCCCGCTGGCGGTGGCCGCCCCGGACCTCACCACCGCGCAGGCCGAGGCGCTGCACGTGGTCGAGGCGGTGGGGACAGGGACCTCGACCTACCCCGAGGACTCCTCGGGACCCAACGTCGCCGGTGCCGCCGAGGCCGTCAACGGCGCCGTGGTCCGCCCCGGGGCGACGTACAGCCTCAACACCGGGACCGGGCCACGCACCGCGGCCGCGGGCTACGTCGCCGGCGGCCCGGCCGGAACGGTCGGCGAAGGCATCTCGCCGTTGGGCACCGCCATGTTCAACGCGGTCTTCTTCGCCGGCATGGAGCCGGTCCAGGTGACGCGACACGCGAGCTTCGTGGCGGGCTACCCGATGGGACGCGACGCCGTGCTCGACTTCGCCGCCGCCGACCTGGTCTGGCGCAACGACACCACCGCCGGTGTCTTCGTTCAGGCCAGCGCCACCGACTCGGCGGTGACCGTGACGTTCTGGAGCACCAAGCTGTACGAGATCGACGCGGTCACCGGTCCCCAGACGAAGCGGCAGGATCCTCCGGTCGAGACCAGTTCCGGTGCCGCGTGCACGACCAGACCGGGCACCGCGGGCTTCGAGGTCACGGTGTCCCGGGTCTTCACCCTCGTCGGTGTGACCGGGCAGCTGCGGACCGAGGAGTTCAGCTCATCCTACGGCGCCGTGCCCCAGGTGGCCTGCGCCGGCCCCGGTCCCCTGCCGACCTACACCCCCCCGACGTACACGCCTCCTCCGACGTCGTACTCCCCGCCGCCACCGCCGTACACCCCGCCGCCGACGTCGTACTCACCGCCACCGGTGACCACCGCCCCGACCACGACGACGGCACCCACGCAGTCCACGGCGCCCAGTACCACCGCCCGGACCTCGACCAGCACGACGACCTCGACCACCACCGCGACCACGTCGACCACCGCGACGTCGACGTCCACCGCTACCTCGACGTCCACTTCCACTTCGACCTCGACCTCGACCTCGACGGCGAGCACGACAGCAACCACGACGGCCGGCGCCACAACCACCACGGCGCCGGCTGCGGGCCAGTGGCCGCAGGCTTCGGCTGCGCCGTCGGCCACCGCGGGGCGGCCCCGGGCGGTGTGAGCGGGCGCCACCGCAACTACCGCGCCGTAGGGTGCCCGTACGACGGTGCCGCGCCGCGGCGCGGCGACGAAGCGGGGACGGTGTGACCGAGCAGGACGTGGACCTGGCTGCCTCGGACGACATCCCAGGCGGCGGACCGCTGCCGCGGCGGCGGTGGTGGCGGCGTCCCGCCGTTCTGGTACCGGCCGGCCTGCTGGTGCTCCTCGCGCTCGGCTACGGCGTGGATCTGGCGCTGGCCGGCTCCGACGTCCCGCGCGGCACCACCGTCGCCGGCGTCGCGATCGGCGGGCTCAGCCACGCCGCGGCCGAGCAGAGGTTGACCACCGAGGTCGTACCCGAACTGGCCCGGTCCCGGACCGCGAACGCCGGATCGGCCCGGATAGCGGTGGATCCGGTCGCCGCGGGCATCGAACTCGACCCGCGGGCGACCGCTGCCGCCGCGGGGGGTCAGCCGCTCAACCCGCTGACCCGTCTGACGTCGCTGTTCGGAGTCGGCCGCGCCGTCGAGCCGGTGCTGTCGGTCGACCGCGCGACGCTGACCAAGGCGGTCGACGGGTTCGCCGGCCAGGTCGACACCGAGCCGGTAGAGGGCACCGTGCGCATCGAGGGCACCACGGCGACCGCCGTGCCGCCCGAGCCCGGAGCCACGCTGGACCGCGCCACGGCGCCGGACCTCGTCGTTGCCGCCGTGGAGGCCGACCGGGACCAGTTCGACCTGGACGTCACCCAGGTGCCGGCCAAGACCTCCGCGGACCAGGTCCAGCAGGCCCTGGACGGCTTCGCCGTCCCGGCGCTGTCCGCACCCGTGACGGTCACCGGCCGGGACGGCACCACGACCGAGATCCCGGTCACCGCCATCGCCAAGGCGCTGCGCTTCTCCCGCGGCCCCGACGGCACCCTCACCCCGGCGGTGGACGCCGAGGCCCTGCAGGCAGGCCTCGGCGACCGCCTGGATGCCTTCAGGACCAGTGCCGTGGACGCCGGCTTCACTGTCAGCGGAGGGTCGGTGCAGATCGTCCCGGCCAAGGACGGCCTGACCCCCGATGTGGCGACCCTGGCCAACGACCTGCTCGACGTGCTGCCCAGCCCGGCGCCGCGCACGGTGGAACTGGCGGTGACCCGCGCCCCGGCCGACCTGACCACGGCGGACGCGAAAGCCCTCGGGATCACCGAGCAGATCAGCACGTTCACGACGAACTTCACCAACGAGGCGTCCGGGGAGAACATCCGGGTCGTTGCCGCCTATGTGGACGGTGCGGTGGTCCGGCCGGGCGAGACGTTCAGCCTCAACGGCTACACCGGCCCACGGACGGAGGCCCAGGGGTATATCGAGTCCACGATCATCAGCAACGGCGAGTTCGTCCAGGCCGTCGGTGGCGGTATCTCCCAGTTCGCCACCACCATGTTCAACGCGGTGTTCTTCGCCGGGCTGGAAGACGTCTACCACCAGCCGCACAGCTACTACATCAGCCGCTACCCTGCGGGGCGCGAGGCCACGGTGTTCTACGACAGCATCGACCTGAGCTGGCGCAACGACAGCGACACCGGGGTCTACGTGCAGACCTCCTGGCGCCCGGCGCGATCACCGTCACGTTCTGGGGTACCAAGCATGTCGACGTCGAGTCGGTCAGCGGCGAGCGGCACAACTACACCACCCCCGACACCGAGCGGAAGCCCGACACCAGCGAGTGTCTCGACCAGGCCGGCCAGTCCGGTTTCGACATCGCGGTGACCCGCGTCTTCCACCCGGTCGGGAGCACCGACGTGCTGCGCCGGGAGGTCTTCAACACCCGCTACAAGGCGGTTCCGGAGATCATCTGCGTGCCCGGATGATCGGAGGGCGTACCCCCCCGTTTGACGCGGTAGCAGGACGGCGGCAGACTGCGCGGGCACGCCGCAGCAGACAATTCCATGGTGTCCGCGCGGGGGAAGCCGGTCCAACTCCGGCGCTGACCCGCAACGGTAGGTCGCCCGTCCCCGGGCGACGAGCCCGACAACCCGCCGGACACGACGCGATTCCATCCACCGTCGAGGTCACGGGGCGGATCACCCAGGGAACGACCTGGCTCCGCCCTCCGAGCAGAGATGCCGGAGGGCTTGGCACGTCGCCACCGCGGTACCGGCTCCCGCCGTATCGAAAGGCGCTGTCATGCCGTCCCGCTCCCCTCGTCGTGCCCTGGCGGTTCTCACCGTCGGCGCCGCGGCCGTCCTGGCCCTTCCCGGCACCGCCGTCGCCGCGGTCGGCACGACCGACCCGACCCGGGCGGGCGCCGGCTGGTTGGTCACCCAGCTCGTCGACGGCAACCACATCGAGGTCGCCATCGACCTCAACGGCGACGGGAAGATCACCGACGACGAGCGGTTCCCGGACTACGGCCTGACCGCCGACACCGTCCTGGCGCTAGCCGCGGCCCAGGTCGGCGGGGACGCCTCCGGTGCGGCCACGGACTACCTCGAGACGAACATCCAGGCCTACGTCGGTGCCGCCGACGGGGTGGGCGATCCGAACGGCGAGTACTACGCCGGGGCGCTGGCCAAGGCGCTGCTCGTCGCCGACGTCACCGGTCGGGATCCCCGCTCCTTCGGCGGCGTCGACCTGATCGCCCGGCTGCTGTCCACCGAGAAGCCCAGCGGGCGGTTCTCCGACATCAGCCAGTACGGCGACTTCAGCAACAACATCGGGCAGTCGTTGGCGATCATCGCGTTGCAGCGGGTCGACCCGGGCCTGCTGACCCCGTCCGCGTCGGAGTACCTGGCCGGCCGGCAGTGTCTCGACGGTGGGCCGCGGGAGGGCAACGTCCCCATCTCGGCGGACCAGAACCCCTGCGCCGCGGACGCGGTCAGCATCGATACCACCAGTTTCGGCTTCCAGGCGTTCGTGTCGGTGGACCAGGCGCTGCCGGCGGCCCGCGCCCGCGGGTTCCTGGTACGCAGCCAGCGCCCGGACGGCGGATTCGCCGACCAGGGCGTGACCAACGCCAACAGCACCGGCCTGGCGGCGCAGGCGCTCAGCTTCGGCGACCCGGCCGCTCCCGCCGCTGCCGAGGCCAAGCAGTGGCTGCTCGACCGGCAGCTCGGCTGCTCTGCCCCACCGGAGCAGCAGGGTGCGATCGCCTTCACCGACGGACCGGACGGGACCCCGCTGTTCGACGACCGCGCGGTGCGAGCCACCGCCCAGGCGGTACCGGGCCTGTCCGGCAGCCTGCTGAGCACGGTCAGCGCCGGCGGCTCCGTCGCGGACGCGCCACGGCTGGACTGCCCCGCCCCGACCACCACCCCCGCCCCGACCTCGACACCACCACCGACCGCGACGTCGACCGCGACGTCGACCGCCACCTCGACGCCAACCGTGACGGGCACGGCGACGCCGCCGCCCACCGCCTCCGCGACGACCACCGGCGTCCCCGGACTCCCGGTCACCGGGAGCCCGATCGGCGGCATGCTCGGGGTCGGGGGCGCCGGCCTGGCGCTGGGGGCCGTCCTCCTGATCGCGGCACGGCGCCGCGATGGAGCGCACCGGTGATGCGGCGGTCGCCGATCCGCGCGCTCCTCGTCGCCGCACTGGTCGCCGCCGCAGTGGCCGTCGCGTCGCCGGCCTCCGCGGCGCAGTGCCGTGGCGGCAACGGCGTCACCGTCGTGGCCGATTACGGCCGATCGCGCGGCGTGGACGTCCGCTGCTCACCGGGCGACCCGGCCAGCGGGCTCGCCGCCCTGACCGGTGCCGGCCTGCCGTACACCTTCGTCCCGCGTCAGCCGGGCCTGGTGTGCACGATCAACGGGGTCCCGGACCCGTGCAACGGGGCACCGCCGGACGCCTACTGGTCCTACTGGCACCTGCGCCCGGACCGCGCCTGGGCCTACAGCGACACCGGGGCCGGCAGCTACGACCCGGCTCCCGGAGCGGTCGAGGGCTGGGCGTTCGGCAGCGGTCGTCCCCCCAGGGTTCCGCGGTCGGCCGCTCCGTCCGAGGGACCCGCGGCCGTGACACCAACCGGGACGGCCGTCCTGAGCGGGCGCCGCCCCCGACGGCGGTGAGCTCCGCGTCCGCCCACCCGGCGGCGACGCCCCCGGTTGCCGCGCGAGCCAGGTCCCAGCTCCTGCCGGTCCTCGCCGCTCGGCGGCTGGGCCGCGTGGTGGTGTGCGCGCTGCTGTGCTGGGCCGGCCTGCTGACGATCCCGAGCACTGCCGGGGCGACGTCCTGCAGCGATGGGACCGGCGTCAGCGTGGTCGTGGACTTCGGTTCGTACGGCGGCACTCAGACCGGCTGCGCCGGCGCGCCACCGACGGGTCTGGCCGCGCTGTCGCAGGCCGGGTTCAGCGTCGTCCAGGTCACCACCCAACCCGGCTTCGTCTGCCGGATCGACGGCGTACCCCCGGCCCAGGACGACGCCTGCGTCCGGACCCCGCCGACCACCGCCTACTGGTCCTACTGGACGGCCGCACCCGGGGCCCGCAGCTGGAGCTACAGCACCCAGGGTGCGGCCAGCACGCACCCGGAGCAGGGCGCAAGCGAGGGGTGGGCATTCGGCGCCGGGAGCCCGCCGGCGGCCGCTCCCCCGGTCAACACCGCGCCACCCCCTCCACCGCCGCCCCCTTCGCGGTCGACACCGCCCGCGCCGCCCCCGGCTCCGTCCACGTCGGCGGGCACCACGCGGCCGCCGCCGGCGCCTACGACGACCCGTGCCGACCCGACGTCGCTGGGCTCCCCGCCGAGCGACGGTTCGTCCCGGAGTGGCGCCCCGCCTCCGCCCCCGGCCACGGGCGCCGGCAGCTCCGCCCCCGGCGGCACCGCAACCCGGACGGGCGGCACGGCGACTTCAGCAGCCGGCACTTCGGCTGCTGGCAGTTCGGCACCGGCCAGCTCCACCGCGGCGGGCGCCGCACCGACCGCTCGTACCGACGCCACGGGGGTGGCCCGCTCGACGGACAGCTCGTCCGGACCGGCCGGCGGCACGCCGTGGGGACTGCTGGGGGCCGGCCTGCTGGCCGCCGCGCTGGCCGGTGGCGCCGTCTGGCAGATCCGGGCCCGCCGATGAGCCGGCGCCCGGACCGGCGCGACCTGCACCCGATGGCCTGGTGGGTCTGGGCGATCGGCCTGGCCACCGCGGCCAGCCGCACGACCAATCCGCTGCTGCTCGCCCTCATCGTGGCGGTCGTCGGCTTCGTCGTGGCCTCCTGCCGGCCGGCGGCCACCTGGGCCCGGGGATTCCGCGGCTACCTGATCCTCGGCCTGGTCGTCGTCGGGATCCGGACCGTGTTCCACATCGTCTTCGGCGGCGGTCTCGGGACCACGGTCCTGGTCACCCTGCCCGAGCTCAGGCTGCCCGACTGGGCCGCCGGCATCCGCCTCGGTGGCCCGGTCACCGCCGAGGGCCTGGCCAGCGCGGTGTACGACGGGCTGCGGCTGGCCACGCTGCTGATCTGTGTCGGTGCCGCGGTGACGCTGGCCGACCCCCGGCGGCTGCTGCGCACGCTGCCCGGGGCGCTGTACGAACTCGGCCTGGTCGTGGTCGTCGCCGTCAGCCTGGCCCCGCAGCTCGTGGAGGCCGCCCTCCGGGTCCGCCGGGCCCGGGCCCTGCGCGGTGGCAGCGGGCGCGGCCTGCGCGCGGTCCGGTCCATCGCGATGCCGGTGCTGGCGATGGCGCTGGACCGGGCGGTGTCGCTGGCCGCGGCGATGGACTCCCGGGGGTACGGGCGGGCCGGCCAGCGCGCACCGGCGCTGCGGCGGCTCACCGGCGCGCTCCTCGTCGTCGGCCTGCTCGGCCTGGCCCTCGGTGCGTACGGCCTGCTGGACATCTCGGTGCCCGCGGCGGTGGCAAACCCGAGTCTCATCGTCGGCGTCACTGCTGCCGTGGCCGGGCTGGCCGCGGGGTCCCGGGGGTCGGTCCGCAGCCGGTACCGCGCCGAGCACCCCGACGGGCGGTCCCTGGCCGTGGCCGGCAGCGGACTCGCCGCCCCGTACGTCATGGGGGCACTGAACGCGGCGGCGATATTCCCCTCCACGTATCCCCTCGTGGCGCCGCCGCTCCCCCTGCTGGCCGTGGCCGGCCTGCTCGTGGCGCTCGCCCCGGCCTGGGTGGCACCGACGGCAAGGATGCCCGCGGCCCGAACGACGGCAACCGGGAGACGTCATCCGGTGCGGGCGGGTCGACCGTGATCCGCTTCGAGGACGTCAGCGTCCGGTACGCCGACGCGACCGAGGATGCCCTGAGCGGCGTCGACGTGCTCGTCCCCGCCGGCGAGCTCTGCCTGGTGGTGGGTCCGACCGGGTCAGGCAAGTCCACCCTGCTGGGCGCGGCCACCGGCCACGTCCCACACTTCACCGGCGGCCGGCTGTCCGGTCGCGTCCTGGTCGGCGACCGGGACACCCGGCTGGCGCCCCCGCGGGAGCTGGCCGACGTAGTGGGCCGGGTCGGGCAGAACCCGCTGGAGGGGTTCGTGACGGACACCGTCGAGGACGAGCTGGCGTTCACGATGGAGTCGCTGGGCCTGGCCCGGCCGGTGATGCGGCGCCGGGTCGAGGAGACGCTGGACCTCCTGGGGTTGGCCGAGTTGCGCGAGCGGCCGCTGGCGCAGCTGTCGGCCGGGCAGCAGCAGCGGGTTGCGATCGGCGCCGCGATGACCGCGCACCCGGTCGTGCTCGTCCTGGACGAGCCCACGAGCGCGTTGGACCCCGGCGCTGCCGAGGACGTGCTGGGCGCGCTGCACCGGCTCGTCCACGACCTCGGGGTCACGGTGCTGCTGAGCGAGCACCGCCTGGAGCGGGTGGTGCAGTACGCCGACTCGGTGCTGGCCCTGACCGGTCCCGGCCGGCCCGCCCGGTACGGCGTACCCGCCGAGGTGCTGGCCGCCTCCGCGATCGCGCCGCCGGTCGTCCAGCTCGCCCGGGCCTGCGGCTGGCGGCCGGCCCCGGTGTCGATCCGGGAGGCCCGCCGGCACGCTGCGCAGTTGCTGACCGACCTGCCGCCGGCACCACCGGTGACCACCGCCCGGCCCGGGCCGGTCCGGCTGGCCGCGCGTGACCTGACGGTGGCGTACCGGGCCGGCGGAGCGGTTCTGGACGGGCTGGACCTCGAGCTCGTCGCCGGGCAGGTGACGGCGCTGATGGGCCGCAACGGCGCCGGAAAGTCGACCCTGCTGTGGAGCCTGCAGGGCTCGCTCAAGCCTCGCCGCGGCGCGGTGACGGTGACGGCCGCCGGCGGCTCGCACCGGCCCGCCGGGTTGCCGCCGGCGCAGCGCCGCGCGCTGGTCGCCCTGGTGCCGCAGGACCCGTCAGACCTGCTGTACCTCGACACCGTCGGCCAGGAGTGCGCGCAGGCCGACGGCGAGTCGAACGGCGAACCCGGCGCGACCGTGGCGACGCTCGCCGAGCTCGCGCCGGGCATCGACTCCGTGACGGATCCGCGGGACCTGTCCGAGGGACAGCGGCTGGCCCTCGTGCTGGCCGTCCAGCTGGCGGCCCGCCCGGCCGTCCTGCTGCTCGACGAACCGACCCGGGGCCTGGACTACCCGGCGAAGGACCGGCTCACGGCGGCGCTGCGGCGGCGCGCGGCCGACGGCACCTCGGTCCTGCTGGCCACCCACGACGTGGAGTTTGCCGCCGCCGTCGCCGACCGCGTCGTGCTGCTTGCCGGCGGCGAACTGATCGCGGACGGGCCGACCCGCGAGATCGTGCTGTCCTCGCCGGTGTACGCCCCTCAGGTGGCCAAGATCCTGGCCCCGGCGCCCTGGCTGACCGTCGCCGAGGTCGTCGACGCATTGGCGGTCCCGGCATGACGTCGACGACGTACCCCGCCCGCAGTCACCGGGCCCGCACCGCCACGCCGCGCCGCCGCGGCACCCCGATCCCCGTCGGCCCGCGGGGTGTTCTCGCCGTCGCCATCGCCTCGGTGTTCGGCGTCGCCTCCTTCGGCTGGCCGTTCCTGATCGCCCCGACCTCGGGATTGTCCGACGGGTTGGACGCCTGGCTGGTCTTCGGTGGCTTGCTCGGCCTGGTCATCGTGACCGTGCTGGCCCTGCTCGCGGACGGGACGATGGACGCCAAGGCGGTGGCGATGCTCGGAGTCCTGTCGGCGGTCGCCGCCGCGGTGCGCCCGCTCGGCGCCGGGACGGCCGGCATCGAGCCGCTGTTCTTCGTGATCATCCTCGGCGGACGCGCGTTCGGGCCCGGGTTCGGGTTCGTGCTCGGCTCCTCCGCGTTGTTCTCCTCGGCCCTGCTGACCGGAGGGGTCGGGCCGTGGTTGCCGTTCCAGATGTTCGCCGCGGCGTGGGTGGCGATGGGAGCCGGGTTGCTGCCGGAGGTGCGCGGGCGGGGCGAAGTGGCGCTGCTCGCGGCGTACGGCGCGGTCGTGGCGTTTTTCTACGGGCTCGTCATGAACCTGTCGTTCTGGCCGTTCGTCCTCGGGTCGGGCACCTCGATCTCGTTCGTGGCGGGCGCCCCCCTCGCGGACAACCTGGCGCGCTTCGTCGCCTACGACCTCGCGACCTCGATGGGCTGGGACCTGGGGCGGGCGCTCACCACGGCGCTGCTGGTCGCCGTGACGGCAGCCCCGATGCTGCGCGCGCTGCGCCGG
>JBBPYA010000185.1:0-5061 GCA_038200385.1 Mycobacteriales bacterium | reverse complement strand
GGCACCGGTGGTGCCCAGGGCCGAAATCGAGCCGCCGAGTGCGGCGAGCAGGAACCCGGGGTTGGCCAGGGCGATCATGAAGCCGTCCCACCAGGACATGGCCTTGAGCAGATGCTGCTCCTGCACCTCGGCGGTAGCCCGGCCGCTGGAACTGGGTGGTGGCTCAACAGCTGTCATCGGGACTCCACTTCAGCAGCCAGCACGGAGGACGCCATAGTGCTCCTCCCCAGTGGATCGTGTAAACCCATGGTGGACAAGCAATCTCGGTAATTGCGCGGGCCACGGCCGTGGCGTCGGCCTTGCCGGCGCCGTCCCGTCCGCGGGATGTCACGTGGCGGACCGCCGGGGTTGACCCCGATTCCTCCGTGTTTCCTCACGGTAAATACGATGGTCATGGTGCGCTGCTGAAGTGACGGTGGCTACGGGTGGGTGCGTCCCGGTGCCGGTCGGTGGCTAGCGTCGGCCCGGTGGGCGCAGGGACGATGTCGGCGGCGGGGGGCTGGTCGCCGGACCTGCTCGCGTTGGTCGAGGCCGCCTGGACGTCGGCGTACGGCGAGGTCCAGGGCCGCGGCTCGGTCGACTTCGTCGGTGTCCCGCCGATGCAGGTGCTGCGCTTCGGCCCGGACGGCGACGGACCGGTGCGGTACGCGACGCTGGGCATGTCACGCACGCCGATGACCGACCCGCGGGCGACCGTCGTGGACCCGCTGGCCGGGCCCCGGGCCGAGCTTGTCCTGCCGCTACCGGTCCGGCGCGATTCGGTGCTGCGGGCGCTGGCGGCACTGGCCTGCGCGCCGGCGGTCGACGGGCTGGTGCTCGCGCCGGACGCCACCGTCGATACCGGTCAGCCGCTCTGGGACGGCACGCAGTACACCGCGGTCCTGATCGACCCACCCGAACTCCCCGATGTCGCCGCGCCGCCCGGGATCGCGCCGGTCCGACTGCTCCCGGTCGTGCCCGTCACGGCCACCGAGTTGGCCTACCGGCGGATCCACGGTGCAGCGGCCCTGCGCGAGCTGTGGGGGTCCGCAGAGGGCGGCGGCCCGCCGCCGCTCAGGCCGTCGCGATGAACTGGCCGATCACGACGACGACGACGCCCGCGGCGAGCACGACGTAGGGCAGCATCCCGGCCCGCTTCACCGTGGCCACCGGACCGGTGCCGTCCGCGGACCCGTCCATTGGAACCGGGAACTTGCCCTTGTCCACGACGTAGTGCCGGTAGATGAACACCGGAACGATCAGCGCTGCGAAGAACAGACCCGTGAACAGCGCGCCACCACCCCAGACGTTCGCGCCCCACCCGAGCAGCAGCGCGTTGACAAAGGCGAGCACCGTGCCGGCCGCGATCAGGATGGTGGGGGCGCGCCACGGCCGCGGGATGTGCGGGTTGTCCTTGCGGTGCAGCCAGCCGGCGTTCAGGTTCAGGAAGTTGAAGATCATGTAGCAGACCGTCGAGGCGGCCAGCACGAACACGTAGTCGCTCATCAGCAGCAGCACGAGGTTGAAGCACAGGTCGGTCCACATCGCCCGGGCCGGGGCGCCGTGCCGGTTGGCCCGACCGAGGTAGCGCGGCAGCCACCCGTCCAGCGAGCCCTGGTAGAGCGTGCGTGACGAGCCGGCCATCGTGGTCATGATGGACAGCAGCAGAGCCAGGATGAGCATCACGACGAGCAGGTTCCCGATGAGCGCGCCGCCGCCGACCATGTCCACCATCGCCGCGGCGACCCCGGTGCCGTCGACGATCGGGGCGGTGGTCAGCCGGTCGACGCCGAGCGCGCCCTGGAAGGTGAACGGCACCAGGATGTAGACGACCAGGCAGACCAGGCCCGCAGCCATGATCGCCTTGACGGTGTCCCGGGCCGGATCCTTGAACTCGCGGGTGTAGCAGATCGCGGTCTCGAAGGCGTACGCCGACCACGCCGCCAGGAACATCCCGCCGGCGAACAGCGTCCAGCCGTCGAGATTCCAGGAGCCGGACAGCGGGGCGAACGGCTGGAAGTTGGTGCTGACCACGTCACCGGTCAGCAGCGGCACCACCCCGACGACCAGCAGCGGGATGAGCACCGCCAGCCCGATGACGGTCTGCACCCGGGCCGCCCGCAGGATGCCGTGGTGCTGCAGGGCGAAGACGAGCAGCAGGAACGCTGCGGCGATGAGGAACTGCGCGTTGAACCGCAGCTGCAGGCCCTCCTTGAGCCCGCTGAGGTCGAGCAGGCTCACCGACCACGTGTTGATCGCGGCGTCGGCCGGGAACAGCGCGGTGAGCAGGTATCCCGCGCCCAGGCCGGACCCGATCGCGAGCACCGGCGACCAGGCCAGCCAGTTGCACCACACCGACACGGGGGCGACGAACTTCGAGTACGGTGCCCACGCCATCGCGCCGTACACCGACGCACCGCCGGACTTGTGCGGGTACATCCCGGCGATCTCGGCGTATGTGAAGCTCTGGATGACCCCGAAGATCACCGACAGGGTCCACACCAGCGTCGACGGCGTACCCACCGTCGCGGCGATCGAGCCGATGGAGAACAGGACGAGCGCGGGGACACCGCTGGCTATCCAGAACGCCCCGGTCCAGTTGATCGTTCGCTGCAGGCCGGGGTCACCCGGCGGTGCTGCTCCCTGTACTGCGGTCGTCGAACGCGCGGTGCCGGTCATCGCGGGCCTCCAGCGGAGAGTGGTCAGTGCAGCGGGGGCTCCCAGCCCTCGAGCTGCGGACGGGTGTAGTTGTCCCCGACGGTCGCGGAGCCGGCCAGCCAGGAACCGAGCTCGGGCTGGGGGAACTTCGCGTGCTTGTGCTTGAGCCAGATCCCGTAGGAGTTGCCCTCTTGCAGGTGCTTGATGAGCACCTTGCGGGCGTACTCGTCCTCACGTCCTTCGGGGATCTCGAAGTGGATCTTCAGGAAAGCGTTCGTGTAGCGGTCGAACACCGCGTTCAGGCCGTCCTCGTGCATGAGGTGGATGTCCTCGAGCCAGTTCAGGTCCTCACCCGGGGTCGCCGCCATCAGGTCCACGTCGTCGACCAGGTCGCGGTTGAACTGGTACGGGAACGTGCGGCCGGTCAGCTCCTCGGTGTCGATGCCCTTGCTGGTGCTCAGATGGCGGGCCGACGGGTCGAACTGCAACGCGACGGGCTCAGACATCCCGCATCCCCCTGCCCTCGTTGGCGATGTGCTTCTCCAGAAGGTGCTTGATCTCGCCGAGCGTCCGCTCCTCGGTGACACCGGGGATGTAATTCGTCCCGGCCAGCGGGACCTTGGCCATCGCGGCAGCCTCGACAGTCAGGGCGCACAGGTCCTCCGGCTCGAGGCTGTGGACGTTGGTCTTTCCGCAGGCGCGGGCCAGCATCTGGACCTCGAGGGTCAGCGTGTGCAGGTAGTTGTAGACCCGCTCGGCCCCCTCGTCCACGTTCAGCCGCTTGCGCAGCTCCGGGTCCTGGGTGGTGATGCCGACGGGGCAGCGGCCGGTGTGGCAGTGGTAGCACTTGCCGGCCGGTACGCCGATCGTCCCCTCGTAGTCGGTGATCCCTGGCAGCTCCTTGTTGCAGTTCAGGGCCATCAGCGCCGAGTGCCCGATCGCCACCGCCTTGGCGCCCAGCGCGATGCACTTGGCGATGTCACCGCCGTTGCGGATGCCGCCGGCCACGACGAGGTCGATCTCGTCGGCCAGGCCGACGTCCTCCAGGGCCCGGCGGGCCTCCGGGATCGCCGCCATCAGCGGGATGCCGGTCTCCTCGGTCGCGATGTGCGGGCCGGCGCCGGTCCCGCCCTCGGCCCCGTCGAGGTAGATGATGTCCGGCCCGCACTTGGCGGCCATCCGGACGTCGTCGTACACCCGGGCGGCACCGAGCTTGAGCTGGATCGGCACCTGGTAGTCGGTGGCCTCGCGGATCTCCTGGACCTTCAGGGACAGGTCGTCCGGACCTAGCCAGTCCGGGTGCCGGGCCGGGCTGCGCTGGTCGATGCCGGCCGGCAGCGAGCGCATCTCGGCCACCTGCTCGGTGACCTTTTGGCCCATCAGGTGACCGCCGAGGCCGACCTTGCAACCCTGGCCGATGAAGAACTCGACGGCGTCGGCGAGCATCAGGTGGTGCGGGTTGAACCCGTACCGGCTCTGGATCACCTGGTAGTACCACTTGGTCGACAGGTCCCGCTCCGGCGGGATCATGCCGCCCTCGCCGGAGCAGGTCGCCGTACCGGCCATCGACGCGCCCTTGGCCAGCGCCATCTTGGCCTCCAGCGACAGCGCGCCGAAGCTCATGCCGGTGATGTAGACGGGGATGTCCAGCTCGAGCGGCCGCTTGGCGAAGCGGGCGCCGAGCACGGTCTTCGTCACGCACTTCTCGCGGTAGCCCTCGATCACGAACCGGGTCAGCGTGCCCGGCATGAACATCAGCTCGTCCCAGTGCGGGATGGGCTTGAACATCGAGAAGCCGCGCATGCGGTAGCGGCCGAGTTCGGCCTTGGTGTGGATGTCGTTCATCACCTCGGGGGTGAAGATGCGGCTATGCCCCAGGGTCGTCTTGGGCGTGTCGCTGGACGTGCTCACGTGGACTCCTGGCGGGTCTAGAGGACGAGCTTGCGCTCGTTCGGCTCGAGGTTGTCGTAGTTCCAGAGCTTCTTGCCGCACACGAACTTGCGAAACTGATCGGGCCGTTGCATGTCGTAGATGCCGAACTTGCGGTTGATGAACTCCTCGTCGGCCTCGTCCATCTCGGCCTCGATGCAGTCCACGCCCAAGGCCGCCACGGTGCCGCCGACGTAGAGGGCGCCGTCGTACATGGAGTCGCCCAGCCCGGGTCCGGCGTTGCCGCAGATGATCTGCCTGCCGCGCTGCATCATGAATCCGGTCATCGAGCCGGTGTCGCCACCGACGATGATGGTGCCGCCCTTCTGGTCGATCCCGGTGCGGGCGCCCACCCGGCCGCGGATGACGAGGTCACCGCCCCGCAGCGCCGCTCCGGTCAGGGAGCCGGCGTTCTTGTCGATGACGATGACGCCGGACATCATGTTCTCCGCGACCGACCAGCCCACCCGGCCGGTGATGTGGATCTCCGGGCCG
>JBBPYA010000184.1:0-7942 GCA_038200385.1 Mycobacteriales bacterium | reverse complement strand
GTCCTGCCGTTCCTGGCAGCCCGCTCGCTGCCGGTCCTGGCCGGGGTCATGCTCCTGTCCGGGTTGTCCATCTCGCCCATCCTGATTGGGGGCAACGCCCTGGTCGAGGAGCGGTTGCCCCCCGGCACGCTGACCGAGGGGCTGGCCTGGACCACTACCGGGCTGATCGTCGGGGTCACCGCCGGTGCCGCCCTGTCCGGGCCGCTGATCGACCGGCTCGGAGCCCGTTCGGCCCTGACCCTGCCTGTCCTGGCCGGTACGGCGACCGCCGTCGCCGGCCTGGCTGGCAGCCGGTGGCTGTTGGCCCGCCGTGCCACCCCGGCCCCGATCGGCTGACGCCGCGCGGCACCGGTGGCCAGGCATCACCCCGCGCCTCGTCAAGCGTGGTCAGCGGGTCGGCCGACGCCCCGGCTCACCTGCTGGCGCCCGCACCAGAGGAGTCCGTCGTGACCACTCCTGCGCGGCGGCGGCCGGAAGTGGTCAGTTGCGAACGGTTTCCAGGTTTCGGCGGTGTCCCTAGTGACCACTTTGGCCAAGCGGCCTTGGCCTGGCAGGCCGCCGCGGCCCGGGTGTCCGCCGCGGCGACTTCTGGCGGGCAGAGCTGGCAAGTGGTCAGTTGCGACATCTTTCCGGGCGCCGACGGTGTCGTTGGTGACCACTTTGGCCAGCGGCCGCGCTGACCTGCGCGCCCCCAGCGGGTGCGGATCAGCCATGCTTGCGCGGTGACGCATCTTGCAGCGGCCCAGGCCGGTCCGCAGCCCGCAGGTGGCTTCGACAGTCCCGCCGAGCTGACCGCGGCCCTCGGCGTGACCGGGTACCTCGCCGACGAGGGGTTGGCCACCGCGGCCTACCTGGCGCTGCGGATGAGCCGGCCGCTGTTCCTCGAGGGCGACGCCGGGGTGGGCAAGACCGCCCTCGCGCAGGCCCTCGCCGAGGCCACCGGCGCGCACTTCGTCCGGATGCAGTGCTACGAGGGCCTGGAGGCCAGCCAGGCGCTGTACGACTGGGACTTCCCACGGCAGATGCTGCACCTGCGGGCGGCCGAGGCGGCCGGCGTCCAGGACGCCGACGAGCTCGAACGCGGCCTGTACGACCGCCGGTTCCTGATCGCCCGACCGCTGCTCGAGGCCATCGAGCGAACCCCCTCCGTGCTGTTGATCGACGAGATAGACCGCGCCGACGACGAGTTCGAGGCCTTCCTGCTGGAGATCCTGTCCGACAACGCGGTGACCGTGCCCGAGCTGGGCCGGATCGTCGCCGAGGTTCCGCCGTTGGTGGTGTTGACGTCCAACCGCACCCGTGAGGTACACGACGCCCTGAAGCGGCGCTGCCTCTACCACTGGGTTGAGCACCCGTCGTACGAGCGGGAGGTGTCGATCCTGCGCACCCGACTGCCGGAGATCACCGCCAAGCTTGCCGAGGACGTCGCCCGCGCCACTCGCCGGCTGCGGGAGGCCGACCTGGTCAAACCGCCCGGCGTCGCCGAGGCGATGGACTGGGCCAGTGCCCTGCACGTCCTCGGCGCCCGCGAACTGGACCCGGACCGGGCGGCGGCGACGTTGGGGGCGGTCCTGAAGTACCGCGAGGACGTCGACCGGGTGCACACCATGACCCGTACGGCGATGTTCGGGGGCTGAGCGCGTGCCGGTGTCCACCGATCGCGACGTCGTCCAGACGATGCTGATCTTTGTCCGCACGCTGCGGGTAGCCGGCGTGGAGGCTGGACCGGACCGGGTGCAGGCTCTGGTCGCCGCGCTCGGGACGCTGGATGTGCTGGATGCCGGGCAGGTGTACTGGGCCGGCCGGTTCACGCTCTGCTCGGGGCCGGACGACCTGGTCCGCTACGACGCGGCGTTCAACTCCTTCTTCAGCGGGGAGGCGCCGCGGGCCACCAAGACGGCGCCCTCGACGTACGAGCGGGTCTCCCGCGCGGCACCGCTGGGAATGGACCAGTCCGGCAGCGGCGAGGCCGACCGTGCGGAGCAGCTGGCCGAGGAACTGGCGGTGGCCAGTGCTGAGGAGGTGCTGCGGCACCGGGACATCGGCGAGCTGTCCCCGGCCGAACGCGAGCAGCTGCGGCTGCTGTTCGGACTGCTCGCGCTGCGCCCACCCACCCGGCCGTCGCGCCGGCACAGGCCGGCGCACCTCGGCGTGCTGGACGTACCGCGCACCGTCCGCCGGGTGCTGCGCAACGGCGGCGAGCTGCACCGGATGTCGCGCAAGCAGCCGCGGACCCGCAACCGCCGGGTCGTGCTGCTCGTCGACGTCAGCGGATCGATGA
Organism: Mycobacteriales bacterium; assembly: GCA_038200385.1. GTDB lineage: Bacteria > Actinomycetota > Actinomycetes > Mycobacteriales > Geodermatophilaceae > JBBPYA01. The sequence goes on along the minus strand of JBBPYA010000184.1, from coordinate 5,661 downwards.
GTCCGTACGCCGACGCGGTGCTGCGCTTCGCCCACGCCGCCGTCCGCCGCTCGCCGTCGAGCACCGAGGTGTTCACGGTCGGAACGCGCCTGACCCGGGTGACGCGGGAGCTACGGCTGCGCGACGCCGACAAGGCACTCGCAGCCAGCGGCCACGCCATCCCCGACTGGAGCGGCGGCACCCGGCTCGGCGAGGTGCTCAAGGCGTTCCTCGACCGGTGGGGACAGCGCGGGACCGCCCGCCGGGCCAGCGTGGTGATCTTCTCCGACGGCTGGGAACGCGGTGACTGCGCGCTGCTCGGCGAGCAGATGTTGCGGCTGTCCCGGCTGGCGCACACGGTGATCTGGGTCAACCCGCACAAGGGGCGGCAGGGCTACCAGCCGATCACGGGCGGAATGCAGGCGGCGCTGCCGCACGTTTCGAGATTCGTGACCGGGCACAGCTTCGCCGCCTTCCAGGAACTCGTCGAGGAGCTGGCCAATGCGTGAGGTGATGACCGACCTGCTCCGCTGGTGGGAACAGGGACAGACGGTGGGCGTGGGCACCGTCGTCGCGACCTGGCGCTCCGCGCCGAGACCGGCCGGCGCCTCGATGCTCGTGGCCGCCGACGGCACCGCGGTCGGCAGCGTCTCCGGCGGCTGTGTCGAGGGGGCGGTCTACGAGCTGGCCCAGACCGTGGTCGAGGACGGCACGCCGGTCCTACAGCGCTATGGCGTGTCCGACGACGACGCGTTCACTGTCGGGCTGACCTGTGGCGGCATCCTGGACGTCTTCGTCCAGGCGATCTCGCGGGACACCTTCCCCGAACTGTCCGACGTCGCTGCCTCCGTCGACGCCGGGGAGCCGGTGGCCGTCGTCACCTGCGTCCAGGGCGTCGACGATCGGCTCGGCCGGCGCCTCGTGCTGTGGCCCGGCCGGGCGGCCGGGTCGCTGGGCTGCGAACGGCTCGACGACGCCGTCGCCGCGGATGCCAGGGGCTTACTCGCGGCCGGCCGCACCGCAACCGTGCACTACGGCCACGACGGCGAGCGCCGCGGGGACGACGTGACCCTGTTCGTGGCGTCGTACGCGCCGCCCACCCGGATGCTCGTGTTCGGCGCGATCGACTTCGCCGCGGCCGTGGCCCGGGTCGGCAAGTTCCTCGGCCACCGGGTCACCGTGTGCGACGCCCGCCCGGTGTTCGCGACCGGCAAGCGCTTTCCCGACGCCGACGAGGTAATCGTCGACTGGCCGCACCGCTACCTGCGGGCCGAGGCCGAGGAGGGGCGCATCGACGAGCGGACGATCATCTGCGTGCTCACCCACGACCCGAAGTTCGACGTACCGCTGCTGGAGGTGGCGCTGCGCCTGCCGGTGGCCTACGTCGGAGCGATGGGCTCGCGGCGGACCCACGACGACCGGCTCAAGCGGCTGGAGGAGGCCGGCCTGTCCGAGGAGGAGCTGGCCCGGTTGAGCTCCCCGATCGGCCTGGACCTCGGCGCGCGGACGCCGGAGGAGACTGCGGTCTCGATCGCGGCGGAGATCGTGGCGCTGCACTGGGGCGGCCACGGCCGCCGGCTGGCCGGCGAGGACGGCCCGATCCACCGGACCGCCGCCCGCTGAGCGGCCGGAGCCGCGGTGGCGGCCTGGCTAGGCTCCCGCAATGGCCCGCGCCCCCTCGCTGCTCGACCGCCGGATCTTCCACTGGGTGCAGCGGCTGCCGCCGAGCCGGGCCGACCAGGTGTTGCGGGCGCTGTCCAAGGCGGCCAACCACGGTCGGCTGTGGTTCGCGGTTGCCGCGGTCCTGGGCGCGCGTAAGGGGACGGGGCGTCGAGCCGCTATCCGGGCGGTGGGCTCGCTGTCGGTGAGCAGTGCGCTCACCAACGTCGTGGCCAAGCAGCTCTTCGACCGGGTCCGGCCGGATCTGGCCGAACACCCGGTTGTCCGCCGGCTGCGCCGGGAGCCGGTCAGCTCGTCCTTCCCGTCCGGGCATTCGGCGTCGGCGGCGGCGTTCGCGACCGCGGTCGCGATGGAGTCCCCGCTGCTCGGGGCCGCCGTCGCGCCGCTGGCCGCGGCGGTCGCCTACTCCCGGGTGCACGTCGGCGTGCACTACCCGGGCGATGTCCTGGCCGGTACGGCGATCGGTGGCGGCGTGGCGCTGGCCACCCGGCACTGGTGGCAGGTGCACCCCGACGTACCGGCCCTCGTCCGGCGCAGCGGTGAGGCGCCCGCCCTCCCCGACGGCGCCGGTCTGGTCATCGCCGTCAACCCGCTGTCCGGGCCGGACGACGTCAATCCCGCGGACGAGGTCCGGGAGCAACTGCCGGCGGCGGAGGTGATCGAGGTCGGGCCGGGCGACGACCTCGCCGAGATGCTGGCCGCCGCCGCGGACCGCGCCAGGGCCATCGGGGTGGCCGGCGGCGACGGCACCGTCGCAGCTGCGGCGGCGGTCGCAATGGAGCACGACCTGCCGCTGGCGGTGATACCGGCCGGCACCCTCAACCACTTCGCGCGTGATGTCGGCGTCGACTCGGTCCAGGTCGCCGTGGACGGCGTCAACGCCGGCCAGGCCGTCACGGTCGATGTCGCCACCGTGGGCGGTACGCCGTACCTGAACACCGCCAGCATCGGCAGCTACCCGGAGATGGTCCGGCGGCGGGACCGGCTCGAGCCCCGGCTGGGCAAGTGGGTCGCGCTGTTCGTGGCGGCGCTGTCGGTGCTGCGCACCCAGGAGCCGCTGCATCTGGAGCTCAACGGCCGTCCGACGAAGCTGTGGATCCTCTTCGTCGGCAACTGCGCCTACACCCCCCGCGGGCTCTCGCCGGCCTGGCGCCCGCGGCTGGAGGACGGCCTGCTCGACGTGCAGTACCTGCGCGCGGACAAGCGGTTCAGCCGGGCCAGGTTGGCGCTGGCCGCGCTGGCCGGGGTCACCGACCGCAGCCGGATGTACCAGCAGCAGGAGCTGTCCGAGCTGTCGGTGCGCTCCCTGGACGGGCCGGTCCGGGTCGCCCGGGACGGGGAACCGGGCGAGGACGCCGTCGAGTTCACTTTCGCCAAGATGCCGCGGCGGCTGGCCGTCTACCGCGCGCTGGAATAGTCCGCCCTCGCAAGGTGTCGTGTGGCGCGGCCCGCGACCGAAGGGCCGGGCCGGGCCGCGGGAGGGGGGCGGGTGACCGGAGCCGAGTCGATGCCGGCGGTGGTCCGGCTGGACAGCGCTCGAGGACGCTGGGTGCTCCTGGCCACGATCCTCGGGTCGAGCATGGCGATGCTCGACGGGACCGTCGTGAACGTCGCGCTCGGCCGGATCGGTGCCGACTTCGGCGCCGGCTTCGCCGGCCTGCAGTGGACCCTGAACGGCTACACCCTCACCCTGGCCGCGCTGATCCTGCTCGGCGGCTCGCTCGGGGACCGCCTGGGCCGCCGCCGGATCTTCATCCTCGGCACGATCTGGTTCGCGGTGGCCTCGCTGCTGTGCGGGCTGGCGCCCAATGTCGGGACCCTCGTGGCGGCCCGCGCGTTGCAGGGGGTCGGGGGCGCGCTGCTCACCCCGGGCAGCCTGGCCATCATCTCCGCCTCGCTGCGCCCGGAGGACCGCTCGCGGGCGATCGGCGCCTGGTCCGGGCTGGGCGGCATCGCCGCGGCGATCGGGCCGTTCCTCGGCGGGTACCTGATCGAGGTGTGGTCGTGGCGGTTGGTCTTCCTGATCAACCTGCCGTTGGCCGCGCTGGTGGTCCTGGTCGCCGCCCGGCACGTGCCCGAGACGGTCGACCCGCAGGCCAGCCGGCGGCTCGACGTGCCTGGCGCGGTACTGGCCGCCGCCGGCCTGGCCGGGCTCACCTACGCCCTGATCGGCTCCGGCGAGGCCGGGTGGAGCCCGCTGACGGTCCTCATCCTGCTGGCCGGGCTGGCGCTCCTCGCGGCGTTCGTCGTGGTCGAGCGCCGCTCCACGCATCCACTGGTGCCGCTGGACCTGTTCAGCTCCCTGCAGTTCACCGCGGCCAACGTGGTGACGTTCCTCGTGTACGGCGCCCTGGGCGGGCTGTTCTTCCTCCTGGTGCTGGACCTGCAGGTGGTCGCGGGCTACTCCCCGTTGCTGGCCGGTACGGCGTTGCTGCCGATCACCGTCCTGATGCTGGCGCTGTCCGCGCGCGCCGGCGCCCTCGCCCAGCGGATCGGACCGCGGATCCTGATGACGGTGGGCCCGCTCACCTGCGCGGCCGGCGTGCTGCTGATGCACCGGATCGGTCCCGGGGCGTCGTACCTGCTCGACGTGGTCCCGGCCGTCGCCGTATTCGGTCTCGGGCTGTCCGCGACGGTGGCGCCGCTGACCTCGACGGTGCTGGCCAGCGCCGCGGACCGCCATGCCGGCGTGGCCTCCGGGGTGAACAACGCCGTGGCGCGCGCGGCCGGGCTGCTCGCGGTGGCCGTGCTGCCCGCGCTGGCCGGGCTGCGCGGCGCGGACTACCTACGACCGGTCGTCTTCGACAGCGGGTTCTCCACCGTCATCTGGATCTGCGCCGGACTGCTGGCGGCCGGCGGCGTACTGTCCGCCGTCACCATCGACCGGCGGCCCGCGCACCCGACGCCGCAGCCGGCCCGCTCGCACTGCGCGGTCACCGGCCCGCCGCTGGAACCGGCCGGCTGACGTCGGGTCGTCCGGTTCGTGACCGCGGACCCGCGCCCCGGCTATGGTCGATCGACGGTGGGTGACCACTCCGTGTCCGCCGGTGAACACCTCGCGTTGGGCCTCACCCTGATGCGCGGTCTGGGCGGCGGTCGGTTCGACGAGCCGATCCAGCTGGCTCATCCCGGTGGCCACCTGGGGGACAGTGTCGTCGGGATTTCGACGGGGACGGAATCCCGGATGTGGCGGCCGGCCAGACGTTCGTGGGTGGGCGACAGGTCGTCGGTGTTCTCGTGCTCCGGGGGCTCGGTGGCGGTCGGCTGGACCGCGAGGACGTGGGCTACCCGCTGGGCTCGGAACCGGCCGGGATCACCGTTGCCGACGTGAACAAAGACGGCGACCCCGATCTGCTCGTGGTGAACCCGAACGACAATGCCGTCGCCGTGCTGGTCGGCGGGGCGGGGACGAGCTTCACCGAGCTGGCCAGGGTCCCGGTCGGGGTGTCCCCGCGTGGGCTGGCCGTGGCGGACCTCAATGGCGACGGCAACGTGGACTTCGCCGTGGCCAATCGCGGGTCGAACACGGTGTCGGTGCGCTACGGCGACGGCACCGGCAACGGGGGCACCATGGCGGGGCCGCCGGCGCCGGGCTACGTATCCGTGGTCGACGGGTCCTCCCAGGGCACCGGCAGGGTCGTCGTGAGCAAGGTCGGAGACTATGCCGGCGACGTCAGCGTCGCCGACCTGGACGGGACCGCCGACCTCGACGTCGTCACCACTCGCGGCCAGTTCGTTGTCGCCGCGGTATTCGATGCGCTGACCTGATGGTGGCGACTGGGAGATACCAGACGCCACAGCACGCCTGGCGGTGACCATGCCGGCGACCGCAGCGCAATCGCGCGCACCGCTGGTGTCGGGCCGGAGGGGCCACTCCATCCTTGCCGGGTCACTGGGGTTCGCTGGGCCTGCGGTGGGCCGGCAGATCCGGCGTCCCGGGAGCGGCCGGCAGCGCGGCGGCCGGGATCGTTACGGTGAACACGACCGATCCGCCCGCTGACC
>JBBPYA010000183.1:0-3300 GCA_038200385.1 Mycobacteriales bacterium | reverse complement strand
GGGGTGCTCGTCATGGCGTTCTTCCTGTCCGTCGGGCAGGCGCTGCAGTTCTACCTGCTCGGGGTCGTGCTCGGGCTGGTCCTCGGGGGCAGCCAGGCGTTGTCCCGGTCGATGTTCAGCCAGCTGATCCCGCCGGGCCGGGAGGCGGAGTACTTCAGCTTCTACGAGATGTCCGATCGCGGCACCAGCTGGCTCGGGCCGTTCCTGTTCGGGCTGACCTTCCAGCTGACCGGGTCCTACCGGTACGCCATCATCTCGCTGGTGGTGTTCTTCGTGGTGGGCGCCGTGCTGCTTGCCTTGGTCCCGGTCCGGGCGGCGATCGCCGAGGCCGGGAACGTCGTACCCGTGAAGGTCTGACCGGCACCTGTCCGGTCGCACAGGTTCCCGGCGCGTTGAACCCCGATTGTTTGCAGAACGTAATCAGATGCAGCAAACCGAGATGGGTCGGGCGGCGAATAGTGGGTACTCAGGGGTGAGCGGAGCGACACTCTACCGGGAATCTATTGGCCGGCCCATCCGTTCATGGCACTGAGCACCACTGGAACGATCAACGGAACCCGAAGGGGACGAGCACATGGGCGAACGCACACTTCGCGGTAGCCGGCTCGGCAGCATCAGCTACGAGACCGACCGCAACACCGAACCCGCCGCCCGCCAGAGCGGCGAGTACCGCTGCCACAAGGGCCACACGTTCAGCGTCCCGTTCTCCGACGAGGCCGACATCCCGCCGGTGTGGGAGTGCCGGCTGGACGGCAGCATCGCCAAGCTGGTCAACGGGGTGCAGACCGAGACGAAGAAGGGCAAGCCGCCGCGCACGCACTGGGACATGCTCCTGGAGCGGCGTTCCGTGGCCGACCTGGAGGAAGTCCTGGCCGAACGCCTCGAGCACCTGCGGGGGCGGCGCAGCCAGAGCGCCTGAGACACGACCACCGGCGAGCCGGGGCCGTGACCCGATCGGGTCACGGCCCTTCGCTGTGTCCAGTGGTGTCGCGGGGGTCGATCTCGCCCTCGATGACCGTCGGGCCGCCCGGGTAGCGCCGGCCGGGCCGGCTGAGCAGGCCGACCGGGAAGCGCCGGATCACCGCGGCGAGCAGGCCGCGGCGGACCAGCGCCCGGGTCGGCGGCAGCAGGCAGACCAGTCCGGCCAGGTCGGTGAGGAAGCCCGGCAGCAGCATGAGCAGGCCGCCGAGGAAGATCAGGATGCCGTCGGCGATCTCGCGGTGCGGCGCCCGGCCGGTCGCGCCGGCCTCCCGGAGGGCCCGCATCGCGTGGGCGCCTTCCCGCCGGAGCAGGTAGCCGCCGAGCAGCGAGCCGGCCAGCAGCAGCAGGATCGTCGGCAGCACCCCGATCCAGCCGCCGACCACGATGATGACGGCGATCTCGGCGATGCCGACGAGGAGCAGCAGCAGTAGCGGCATCTCAGGATCCTTTCGGCTGCGCCACGGGGCCTGTGCGATCCGGTGCCGGTCGGGCCACCGGGCGGCGACCCCACAGCCGACCGAGCGCGTCGCCGGCGCCCCAGCGGGTGACGTTGAGCAGGGCCTCGGCCACGATCGACCCACTCATCTTGCTCTGCCCGACGGTCCGCTCGCGGAAGGTGATCGGCACCTCCCGGATCCGGTACCCGGCCTGCCAGGTCCGCCACACCAGGTCGACCTGGAAGCAGTAGCCGGCCGAGGACACCTCCGCCAGCGGCAGCGCCCGCAGCACCTCGGTGCGGAACACCCGGTACCCGCCGGTGGCGTCGCGGACCGGCAGCCGCAGCAGCAGCCGGGCGTAGGTGTTGCCACCCCGAGACAGCACCCGCCGCCACGTCGGCCAGTCCAGCACCGCTCCCCCGTCGACCCAACGGGAGCCGAGCACGAGGTCTGCGGTGCCGAGCTCGGCGAGCAGCCGGGGAAGCTGGGTCGGGTCGTGCGACCCGTCGGCGTCCATCTCGACGACCGCGTCGTAGCCACGCGACGCGGCCCAGCCGAACGCCGCCTTGTACGCCGCGCCGAGGCCCTGCTTGGCGGCGCGGTGCAGGACGTGGACGTGCCGGTCCGCCGCCGCCAGCTCGTCGGCCAGCCGCCCGGTGCCGTCCGGGGAGTCGTCGTCGACGACGAGGATGTCCGCGTCGGGGACCGCGGCCCGGACCCCGGCCACGGCGCCCGGCAGGTTCGCCCGCTCGTCGGACGTCGGGATGACGACCAGCACCCGCTCCGCGACCGCGCTCACTTCCGCACCGCCCTGCGCGCGGCCAGCCGCTCGCCGAGCGCGGCGCCGGCGCCTGCCACGAGGGAGACCAGCCCGAGTCCGGTGATCGTCCACTCCGGCACCGCCCGCAGCCGGGTCGCGACCGTCGCGTCCGAGCGCAGCGGCACCTGCTCGTCGTAGACCGCCGGCGTGAACAGGCCGGACTCGCGGCGCACAGTGCCGTCCGGCTCGATCACGGCACTCACGCCGCTGGTGGAGGCGACGAGCACGGTGCGCCCGTGCTCGACCGCTCGCAGCCGGCCCATCGCCAGCTGCTGGTAGGTCTCGTCGGTATACCCGAAGGTCGCGTTGTTGGTCTGCACCACGAGCAGCCGGGCGCCGCCGTCGACCACGTCGGCCACCAGCGGGTCGTAGGCGATCTCGAAGCAGATCACGTCGCCGATCGGCACCCCGCCGACGTCCAGGTTGCCCGGCCGGTCGCCGGCGGCGAAGTCCCGCGGGACCTGGTTGACGATGGGGGCGATCCGCTCCAGTGCCGAGCGCCACGGGATGTACTCGGCGAAGGGCACCGGGTGCCGCTTGAGGTAGGTCTGGCCCGGTCCCGTCCGGGGATCCCACACGATGGCCAGGTTGCCCAGCGAGTCGTCGTCGTTGACCCGGACCGCCCCGACCAGGATGGGGGCGCCGATCGCCTGGGCGGCCAGGTCGATCTGGGCAGCGGCGTCGGAGTTGCGGTAGGGGTCGATGTCCGAGGAGTTCTCCGGCCAGATCACCAGGTCCGGCTGCGGCTGCTCACCGGCACGGACCCGGTCGGCCAGCGCGAGGGTCTGGCGCACGTGGTTGTCCAGCACCGCGCGGCGCCGGGCGTTGAACTCCAACCCGGGCTGCGGGACGTCGCCCTGCACCACGGCAACCGTCGTGGTGGGGGTGCCCGCCGGCGTTGACTCGAGGGGCAGCAGCGCGCCGACGACGGGAACGGCCAGCGCCACGATCAGGCTCCCCGCGGCGGCGGCCCGCCGGCGCCCGGCGGCCGCGAGCAGGAACGCGGCCAGCAGCGTCCCGGTCACCGCGACGGCGAAGCTCAGCAGCGGTACCCCGCCGTAG
>JBBPYA010000182.1:0-2947 GCA_038200385.1 Mycobacteriales bacterium | reverse complement strand
GTGAGTGCCTGGGACACCGCCGACCAGGCGGACCAGTCGCCGCTCACCAAGGGCGGCAAGCACTTCACCGATGCCAGCTACCACGATGTCGGAGGCACCGGGGCGCCGGCGTACGGCCAGCTCGCGCACTTCGACCGCCCGCGGACCCCGCGCGAGGCCGCGGCGATCGCCCGCGCCGACGTCGAGCGGATCTGGCCCGCCGTGCGCGTCGTGCCGGGGAGCGTAGGCGCCCTGCTCGCCCGCAATCCCGACGGCACGTCGATGGTGCTGGCGCTGACGACCTCGCTGCAGGCGATCGAGGACTCGCAGCGGGCCATTCAGTCCACCGAGCTGTTGTCCGGCGAGGACCCGGCGCTGCTGACCGGCCCCGACCGCATCCAGCTCGCGTGGGTGCTGTCCACCCTTCCTGTCCCCGCGCTGTCGGCCTAATCCCGACGGCCCACCCCGAACGGAGTTCACCGTCATGCCCCCTTTCTCTGGTGCGGCTACCGCCCGCCTGGTCCCCGGCGTGGGCACGTGGATCCTGTCCGCGCCCGCCTCGGCGTGCTTCAGCGTTGGCAACCTCGTCGTCGGCGCGGTCCACGGCTCGGTGCCCGTGCGTTCGGCGTACGCCGAGATCGCTGAGGACGGCAGCGTCCAGGCTGCCGGCGCCGTCCTGGACCTCGGCGGCATCGACACCGGTCACCCCCGGCGCGACAAGCACCTTCGCCGACCGAGCCTGCTGGACCTGGACGCCCACCCGGACCTGACGTTCGCTGCCACCTCCGTGCGCCCCGGGCCGTCCGGGTGGTCGGTGAGCGGCACCCTGACGGCCCGCGGCGTGACCGGACCGATCGAGATCGACGCCACGGCGCAGGAGGAGCCCGACGGCACCGTTGGGCTGCACCTGAGCGGCCGGCTGGACCGGCGGGACTACGGCGTCAGCGCGCCGAGGTTCCTGATCGGCTCGGTGGTCGAGCTGGCGGTCGACGTGGTGCTCGTCCGCCGCTGATCTCGACGGCCGCCGGGCGCACCGCGGGTGCGCCCGGCGGCGGTCAGCCGATCCGGGTCTCCGGGGTGGCGCCGGTCAACCGGTACACCAGGTAGGCCGCGGTCTCCCGGATGATCGCCTTGATCTGGGTCTGCCGGCTGTAAACCGCCGGGCCCTGCCGGGTCGGTGAGGACAGCGTGGCCATCTGCAGGTCGGCGGCGATCCGGTTGGTCCGCAACTCGTGCCACGGGTCGGTCACCACGATGATGCTGTCCCAGTTGCGCTTGGCATAGACCAGCCGGACCGCCTGCATGCTGGTGAGGGTGTCCGTCCCGGTCTTCACCGGCACGATCGCATCGGCGGGTACGCCGCCGTCCTGCAGCCACGCCGAACCCGCCTCGGCCTCGGTGAACCGGTCGCCGTCCCGCTTGCCGCCGACGGTGACGATGGTCGGGGCCAGCCCGTCCCGGTACAGGTCCAGCGCGTGGGCCAGCCTGGCCTCGAACACCGACGAGGGCACGCCGTCGTACTGCGCGGAGCCGAGCACCAGGATCGCATCCGACGGCGCCTGCTGGTCGACCCTCGCCTGCTTCCAGACCGCGAACGCAGTACCGGTCACGACGAGGACCGCGGCCAGCACGACCGCGGCCACGACCCGCCCCAGCCAGCGGCCCATCGCTAGCGGGAGTCCGAGTCTGGTCCGCTGACGGCCGCCCGGCCGGCCTCCAGCCTGGCCACGGGCACCCGGAACGGCGAGCAGGACACGTAGTCCAGCCCGACCTCGTGGAAGAAGTGCACCGAGTCCGGGTCGCCGCCGTGCTCGCCGCAGATACCAATCTTCAGGTCGCTGCGGGCGGCCCGGCCCTTCTCGACACCGATCCGGACCAGCTCACCGACGCCCTCGAAGTCCAGCGTCTCGAACGGGCTCACGCCGAACACGCCGAGGTCGAGGTACTGGGAGAAGAACGCCGCCTCCACGTCGTCGCGGGAGAAACCCCACGTGGTCTGGGTCAGGTCGTTGGTGCCGAAGGAGAAAAACTCCGCGGCTTCGGCGATCAGGTCGGCGGTGAGCGCGGCCCGCGGCAGCTCGATCATGGTGCCGATCAGCGTCGGAAGTTCGACCCCCTGCTCCTCGGCGACCTCCCGCAGCACCTGCTCGGTCTGCTCGCGGACGATCTCCAGCTCCTGAACCGCCCCGACCAGCGGGATCATGATCTCCGGGATGGGGTTCTTCCCGGCCTTGATCAGTTCCGCCGTTGCCTCGGCGATGGCGCGCGCCTGCAGTTGGAACAGGCCGGGGATGACCAGGCCGAGCCGGACGCCGCGCAGCCCCAGCATCGGGTTCTGCTCGTGCAGCCGGCGGACGGCGGCCAGCAGCGTCTCGGCCTCCTCGTCCTTGGCCCCGTTCTCCTCGGCGAGGGCCACCTGTACCGACAGGTCGGTCAGGTCCGGCAGGAACTCGTGCAGCGGCGGGTCGAGCAGCCGGATCGTGACCGGCAGGCCGTCCATCGCGGTGAGGATCTCGACGAAGTCCGCACGCTGCAGCGGCAGCAGCGGCTCCAGGGCCTGCTCGCGCTCGTCGTCGGTGGCGGCCAGGATCAGCCGCTGTACACGGTCCTTGCGCTCGCCCAGGAACATGTGCTCGGTGCGGCACAGGCCGATGCCCTCGGCGCCGAAGCGGCGGGCCCGCTGCGAGTCCTCGCCGGTGTCGGAGTTCGCCCGCACCCGCAGCCGCCGGGTCCGGTCGGCGTGACCGATCAGCCGGTGCACGCCCTGGACCAGCTCCCCGGCGTCGGCGGAGTCCGGGTCGAGGGTGCCCTCGAAGTAGTCGACGACCGACGACGGCACGACGGGGACCTCCCCGGCGTACACGGTGCCGGTCGTGCCGTCGATCGAGATCACCTCGCCCTCCTCGACCCGGGCACCACCGCGGGCGGTGAATACCTTCTTCTTGGTGTCCACGTCGAGGTCCTCGGC
>JBBPYA010000181.1:0-2774 GCA_038200385.1 Mycobacteriales bacterium | reverse complement strand
GTAGTGCTGCTCATCCCGTGGAAGTCGGTCCTGGTCGGGCGGGCGCGGCGGCGCGAGACCGACCGCCGGCCGGGCCGTTGGGCGGGGCGGCTGCTCGCAGTGCTCACCGTGATCTGCGCGCTCAGCGGGCTGCTGCACGCGCTGGCGGGGTACCGGGTGTACGGCGTCGTCACCGCGCTGCAGGTACACGTCGGGAGCGCGCTGCTGACGATCCCGGTCCTGCTGCGCCACGCCCTGGCCCACCCGCAGCGGCCGCGGCGGTCGGACCTGTCCCGCCGGGCGCTGTTGCGCACCGCGGGGCTCGCCGTGGCCAGCGGGGCGACGTACGCCGTGCTCGAGGGCGGATCCGGGCTACTGGCGCTGCCCGGCGCGGGCCGGCGCGCGACCGGCTCGTCCGAGCTGGGCTCCGGCACGCCGGCGGCGATGCCGGTGACCCAGTGGGTCAGCGACTCCGTGCCCGTACTTGAACCTGGCCTGGCGATCCGGATCGCGGGGCGGACCTGGCGCTCCACGGAGTTGGACGGCGCCGACTCGGTCACCGCGGTCCTGGACTGCACCGGCGGCTGGTACGCCGAGCAACGCTGGTCCGGCACCCGACTCGACGCAGCTCTCGGGCCGCTCCCCGCCGGGGCGAGCATCGAAGTGCGCTCCCACACCGGGTACCGGCGCCGGTTCCCCGCTGCCGAGGCCACCTACCTGCTCCTCGCGACCAGGGCCGGCGGCGACCTGCTCGGTCCCGGCCACGGCGCACCCGTGCGGTTGGTCGCCCCCGGCCGGCGCGGCTTCTGGTGGGTCAAGTGGGTCACCGAGGTGCGCGTCGTCGACGAACCGTGGTGGTGGCAGCCACCCTTCCCGCTGCAGTGACGCCGGCTCAGCCCAGGTCCGGCGTCAGGCCCGGCCACGGACCATGTCCAGCAGCCGGGGGAACACCCGCTCGCCGGCGACCCGCAGCCCGTTGTGCTCGAACTCGTTGGTGACCCAGGTCCGCACCGACCGCACCCGCCGCGCGGTCTGCATCGAAAGCTCCGCATCGACGTACATGTCGTCGTGGTACACCGCCGCCGCCACCGGCACGGCGTTGGCGGCCAGCCGGCCGACGTCGTACAGGACGGGCCAGTGGGTGCGCTCGGCGAGCAGCCCGGCGACCGGGGCGAATGCCCGCATCGCCGGCTCCTGCTCGCACATCCAGGGGTACATCATCTCGCCGGTGAACAGCACCCGGCCGCCGCCCGAGGCGTCGAACTCGCCGAACTCGCCCCGGACCCGCTGCGCCGCCCAGCGGGTCGCCGCACCCTGCCCGTAGCAGGCCTCTTGCAGCAGCGCGTAGAGCGGCCGGGTCGCGAACGAGGTCTGGTGACCGACCCCCTCCAGGAACGCCGGGGACAGCTCCGGGCCGTCCCACGCCTCCTCGACCAGGTAGTGGACCGTCTCGTAGCCTCCGGTACCCCCGAATCCCCCACCGAGACACTGCAGCCGTTCCGGGGTCAGCCGCTCACCGGTCGGGAGCCGCGTGTCGGTCGCGGCGAGGTGGTCGACGATCGCGCGCACCGCCTCCTCGTCGTCGGGATACCGCGCGTAGTACTCCTCGTTCTTCGCCACGACTCTCGGGTAGGTACGCCGGTAGACCTCCTCCGCGGTCGCCTCGAGCCCCGCCAGGCCGCCGGTCACCAGACACTCACGCAGCCCCTCGGGCGCGAACGACAGGTACGTCAGCGTGCAGAACCCGCCGTAGCTCTGCCCCAACGTGCTCCACGGCTGGTCCCCGGCCAGTTCCCGGCGGAGCAGTTCGGCGTCGCGGATTATGGCGTCGGCCCGGAAGTGCGCGAGGTAGTCGGCCTGGGCCTGCGGCGCTCCCCGCTCGGCGAGGCCGCGCGCGGTCACCGCGGTCGATCGGCCGGTCCCGCGCTGGTCCAGCAGCAGCACCCGGAAGTGCGCCAGGGCCGGCGCGAGCCAGGCGTCCGGCCCCTCGGGGCGCGGTGACTTGCCGCCGGGACCGCCCTGCAGGAAGAGCAACCACGGCCGGTCCATGCCGCCGTCGGGCGCGCGGACCTCCCGGGCGTAGACCGTGATGCGCTCACCGTGCGGGTCGGCGTGGTCCAGCGGCACGCGCAACCAGTGGTCGATCAGCTGTACGCCGGGCACGGTGGCAGCCATGCCAGCAGCCTAGGACTGCCTGCGCGAGGATGGCCGCACCGGGCACGACGCGCAGGTGGTTCGGTGGCCGACGCCGAGCGCTCACCTCGCCCGCGTCATCGAGCGGGGGCGGCCGCCCCGGCTATTCGCCGTCGGGCCGCGCGGCGGCGTCCGGCCAGTCGTCCAACCCGCTGGACGGCGTTGCCGGTCTTCGGGACGAGCCCGGGCTGCTCGCCGTTCTGCTGGTCCTGATCGGGGGCACGGCCTTCGACGGGCTGACCCGCAGCCGGCTGTGGGTCCAGGCCGCTCCGGCGGACAGCACGGTCGTTGGCACGCTGGGACTGGTCGTCATGGTCGCCCTCGTCACCGTGCTCTACCACCGCGCCATGGTCGTAGTTCGTCGGGTATCCCGGGAGGAGACCTCCGTATCCGTGGCCGGACTGGTGCCTGCCGGCGCGCCAGCCGCCGAGGTGCACCGGTCACCGCTCGAGGACGATCCAGCCCGGGTGCGTGCGACGGCCGGGATCAACCTGCCCGGATGGTTCGCGCCGTCCCTCGTCCCGATCGCGGTGGGCTACGTCATCGCGCACTACTTCTCGTTGCTGCTCTTCGAGGGACAGCAGACCTGGCTCCTGCTCGGT
>JBBPYA010000180.1:0-9774 GCA_038200385.1 Mycobacteriales bacterium | reverse complement strand
GCTGCACGGCGGGTACGACCCGGCCGACTCGGCGCTCGCGCGAGGCTGGCTCACGCTCGTCTACGCCGCCGCCCGCCGGATCGTCGCCGTGCCCCCGCTGGCGGTCACCGGCGCCGGAGTCCTGGCGGCGGTGTCGGTCCCGCTGCTGTCCTGGGCGTACGCCGGTCCGGGCGCCGCCGGCTGGCTGCTCGCCGCGGCCGCGCTCGCGGTGCTCTCCGGGTTCCTGGACTCACTGGATGGGGCGGTGGCGATGCTGTCGGCGCGCGCCGGGCCGCGCGGTTTCGTGCTGGACTCGGTCGCGGACCGGCTGGCCGACTCGGCGTACGCCGTCGCGTTCTGGGTGCTGGGCGCCCCCGGGTGGCTGTGCGTCCTGGGCGGCGGCCTGGCCGGTCTGCAGGAGTACGTGCGGGCCCGGGCCGGCGCCGCGGGGATGACCGAGGTCGGGGTCGTGACGGTCTGGGAGCGCCCGACCCGGGTGATCCTGACCGCCGGCGTGTTGCTGGCTACCGTGGCCGTCGGGGAGCGGTTCACCGCGGTCCCGACGGCGGGGGCGCTGGCGTGGACGGTCCTCGGCGTCGTCGGCCTCACGCAGCTGAGCGCCGTCGTCCGACGGCGGCTGGGCTGACTGGTCGGTCAGGAGTCCCCGGCGGGGTGCTCGCGGCGGGCGCCGTCCAGCTCCGCCGGCGGCCCGGCGGCCCAGTCCTCCGCGGAGATCCGGGCGATCGAGCGCACCGCCCCGATCGTGGACCACTCGTCGGCTCCGAGGCGGGCCAACGGGCGCAGCAGATCCACCGCGGGGCTGCCGTCGCGCAGCACCGAGCGGCTGACCGCGGCATGCAGCACCCGGCCGAACACCACCGTGGAGTCACCGAAGGACGTCGTCGCGGCGAGCCGGCACTCCAGCGCCACCGGGGACTGCGCGACCCGGGGCGGGCGGACGGTCGCGCTCGGCTCGCGGGTGAGGCCGGCCTGGTCGAACTCGCTCGTGCCGTGCGGGAACTCCGTCCCGGTCGCGTTGATCCGCTCGAACAGCGCCTCCGGGGTGAGGCAGACGACGAACTCGCCGGTCTGCTCGACGTTGGTCAGGGAGTCCTTGCGCCCGACCGAGGTGAACTGGATCACCGGCGGGTTCACGCAGGCCACCGTGAAGAACGAGTGCGGGGCCAGGTTGTCCGCGCCGTCGGCGGACACCGTCGACACCCAGGCGATGGGGCGCGGCACGACCACCGCGGTGAGCAGCCGGTAGAATCGCCGTCCCCCGAGAGCCTCCGGGGTGAAGTCCACCCGATCAGTCACAACGGACGTCCCTTCCACGACAACGGTCCCCGGCGACGCCGCCACAGCGACCTCGTGGTCAGCCACGCGGCCACCGCAACCGACACCGGATGTAGCGCTGCGTCGGGGAAAACCGGTCCACCGACCCGCCGGGCCGCCACGACCCGGCCGGCCACCCCGGCGGCGTACCCGGCCAGTGCCACCCGGGAACCGGTCAGCGCCACCACGGCGGGTACGACGTGCAGCAGGACCAAGCCGCCGAGCACGGCGGCCGCGCCGTACCCGGAGCCGAACGCGGTCCACAGGGACTTGGTGTAGCCCTCGCGCAAGTCGGGCCACCCGTCGTACATCCGGCAGCGGGCCAGCGCGGTGCCGTCCACGACCGCCGTCCGGCCACCGGTGCGCCGGATACTGCGGGCCAGCGCCAGGTCCTCGACGACGTCGTGCCGTACCGCGGCGTGGCCGCCGGCGCGGTCGTACCCGCTCCGCGTGAGGACCAGGAACTGGCCGATCACCACCGCGAGGGACGGGCGGCTGGATCGCTCGGCGGCGGCCAGCGGGACGAACGTCAGCCAGGACCAGCCCAGCAGCGGCTGGATCAGCCGCTCGGCCCAACTTCCGGCTTCCTGCCGGGGAAAGGGGGAGACCAGGTCCAGCTGTCGCTGACGCAGCAAGGTCACCGCCGCCGCGACGGCCCTCGGAGCGAGCCGGACATCGGCGTCGACGTACACGAGGTAATCCGCATCCGGGCACCGGTCCGCGAGCTGGGCGCAGGCATGGGCCTTGCCCAGCCAGCCCGGCGGGGTGGGAGCGCCGTGCACCACCTGGACGCGGGGATCGTCGGCTGCCACGGACCGCGCGAGCTGTGCCGTCCCGTCCCGGGAGCAGTCGTCCAGGACGAGGATCCGCAGCTGCGGCAGGCGTTCCTGGGCCAGCAGCGACGCCAGGCAGGCCTCGATCCGCACCTGCTCGTCGCGGGCCGGTACCAGTACGGCGACCCGGTCCTCGACGGTCGGCGGGTCGAGCGGCGGTCGGGGGAGCAGCCGGGCGTTCAGCGCGCAGTGCGCGGCACCGGCGGCCGCGCACAGCGCGATCACCCTCATCGGCGCAGACCGGGCAGGCCGTCCCGGCCGGCGACCAGCGGGATGGCGATGACGCCCATCCCGAGCGCTCCCCAGATCGCGGCGAAGGGAAGCCCGAAGAACATCACGTGTCCGAGCAGGCTGGAGAAGTAGATCCACAGCAGGGTGCCGATGGGCACCAGGTCCAGGGGCGGCGGCACGGCGTCCCGATCCGGGCAGCACCAGGCGAACACGCTCATCAGGAGCAGGGCGACCGCCAGCCAGCCGACCTGGTTCGTGAGCGGTACGCCGTACACGCCCGGCAAGCCCGGCGTGGGGTGCAGCCACTTCCAGTAGCCCTCCTGCACCATCTGCGGGTCCAGGAACAGGTCCCACGCGGCGAGCCCCCAGGCGGCGAGCAACACCCGGTTCCGCCTGCGACCGGTCAACCGGCCGGCAGCGATCCAGCACGGCCAGGCCGTCATGATCCAGGCCAGCCCGACGACCAGCGGTACGCCGAACAGGCGCACCCCCAGGCCGCCGCCGTACTGGTAGCGACCGAACGGGAAACCCGTTGCCAGACCGAGGACTTCGATCGCGAGGCCGCCGACGCCGAAGACCAGCAAGGCAGCCACCGCGGTCCGCGCCCCCCTCGTCAGCCCGGCGTGCAGGACGGCCGCTGCGGCGAACAGGACGACCGAGACGACCGCCAGCAGGTCCCGAGTCCCGTCGTACACGAGGGGGTAGAAGATCTGCGCGATGACGCCGCCCCCGGCCAGCAGTACGGGGAACGGGTGGGCCAGCTGGGTGGCCATCAGCGTGGCGTCAGGTCGACGAGGGGGGCTCCACGGGCGAACAGCGACCGTTCGGTTCGGGCCCGCGAGAAGTCCGGTGCCAACTGCACGACATCGCTCGGCGCATCGACGAAAGTGGGGATGTAGCCCACCTGGATGGCGTTGTACGAGCCGTCCGTCGCCTTGCCGAACGTGACCTTCACGATCACCCCGTCCCGGTGGGCCGGTGTCGGGTCCGAGGCGGAGACCTCTTGCTGGGCAAGGAAGTTCCCGAGCCCGAAGATGACCCAGCGGCCGTCCGCGCGGCGTTCGATCGGCTGGACGACGTGGGCGTGGTGGCCGACGACGAGGTCCACGTCCGGGCTCTGCAGTACCGCATCGACGACCTGCTCCTGGTATGCCGACGGGGTCTGGACCTGCTCCTCCCCGAAGTGCAGGCTGACCACGACGATCTGCGCACCGGCCGCGGTGGCCGCCGCGGCGTCGGCCCGGATCCGCGCCGGATCGATCAGGTTCACCGCCCACGGCGCCGGGGACGGCAGCCCGTTCAGGCTGAACGAGTACGCGAGGTGCGCGACCAGGACACCCTGGACGTCGGACAGGTCGGGCCGTGCCTCCTCAGCGGCCGTCCGGGCGCTGCCGGTGTGCGCGATGCCGACCCGGTCCAGGGTGTCGAGGGTGGCGGTGATCCCCGCCATTCCGAGGTCCACGGTGTGGTTGGAGGCGGTGCTGCAGGCGTCGTAGCCGACCGCGGCCTCGGCCCGGGCGAGCTCGAACGGTGCGTTGAAGCGGGGATAGCCGGCCAGCCCGACGTCGTCGTCGGATACCGGGGTCTCCTGGTGGCAGATCGACCAGTCCGCGCCGGCGATGATCGGAGCGACCTCGGTCAGCATCGGCATGAAGTCGTACCCGTCGCCGCCGGCGTTGCGGGCGGCCTGCGCCTGCAGGTCGTCGCTGGGCAGCATGTCCCCGGTGAACAGCAGCTCGATCGACGATGCGGGCGACGGGTTGGTCGTCGGAGCGACGGGCGCGGTCGTCGGGGCGACCGGCGTGCTTATGCCGGTCCCGGTTGTGGCGGGTCGGTCCGGGACCATCGTGCTCGTCGCGGGCGGGGGTGCACCGGTGGCGGTGCAGGAGGTGAGCAAGAACGCCGTGGCGACGGCCGCGAGCGAGCGCCTCACCGGGTGAGCCGGGCGGACAGTCTGCCGCGCAGACCAGTCCGGTCCCGCAGTACCAACGCTGCGGCAGTCCGACCGCCGGCCCCGAAGACACCGCCGCCCGGGTGCAGCGACGCGCCGGTGAGGTAGAGCCCGCCGACCCCGGGGACGCGGTGACCGGACAATTCGGGCAGCGGCCGCCACCCGAACATCTGGTCCAGTGTCATCTCCACGTGCATCACGTTGCCCCGCAACAGGCCCAGCTCCTCCTCCAACGCCAACGGGGACTGCACATGCACGTGCTCGACTGTATCCACGAAGCCCGGCGCCGCTGCGTCGACGGCCGCGATCATCCGGTCTGCTTCTCGCCGCTCGATGTCCCGCCAGCGTTCATCACGCAGCCGGTAGGGATGCCACTGGCCCCACAGCGTCACGTTGTGCCGCCCCGGCGGGGCGATCGTCGCGTCGAACGCCGAGAACGTCATGGCCAGGACCGGCGGCCGGGTCGGCGGTTCCCCCCGCAGGTAGTCGGCGTACGCGTCCCGGAGCGCCTGGCGGTCCGGGACGAGCAGCTGCATCGCGCGGTACGACGACCCGTCGTCGGCCGCCGCGGGGTAGCGGGGCAGGTCGGTGGTGCCGAGCCGGACCGCCATCCCGATGCCGTTGCCGACCCGGATCCCGGCGGCCCCGGAGCGCAGCCGGGCGGGGACGTCGTCGCCGAGGAGCGCCACGGTAGTGAGTACGTGGCAGCCGGCCACCACGGTCGAGGTCGGCAGCACGTCGCCGGATTCGGTGCGTACGCCGCAGACGGTCCCGCCTCGAGTCAGGATCCGGGCGGCCCCGTCGCCGAGACGGACGCAGCCGCCGTCGGAGCGCAGACGGTCCGCCAGAGCGGCGCTGAGCATGCCGCTGCCGCCCCGCGGATGTCCGGGCGCCCGGGTGTGCAGCAGGCTGAGCCAGCCCACGAGGTCCGCAGTCGCGGGCTCGTGTACCGGGGGGCCGGACTGCGCCCCGAGCCAGGCCAGCGCCGTCTTGAGCCGCTCGTCGGTGAAGTGCGCGTCGAGCAGCGCATCGCCGCTGGTGAGGAACTGCCGGGACAGCTCCATCCCCGACAGTCCGGTGCGCCGCCCGAGTCCCCAGAGCGACCGACCCACGCGGGACGGTGTAGGCAGCCCCTGGAAGGCGTCGAGGACCAGTTCGTTGCGCGCGGCCCAGTCCGTCACGAACCCGTGATAGGCCACGGCATCCCGCTCTCCGCACATCGCGGTGATCGACTGGCAGGTGCGGTCGAGGTCGACGGAGAAGGTGAGAGCCTGCTGGCCGCCGTCCGGGGTCGCGAACGGGGCGAACGCCCACGGGTCGAGGTCCTGGTAGTGCAGCCCGTGCCGGTCCAGCGCCAGATCCTCGACGATGCCGGTGTGCCGGATCATCACGTGGGCGCTGGAGCCGCGGTCCATGTGGTATCCCGGAAATCGTTCGACGGTGGACACCGCGCCGCCGAGCACGCTGTCCCGCTCCAGCACGGTGACGGACAGGCCGGCCCGGGCGAGGTAGCAGGCGCTCACCAGCGCGTTGTGCCCGCTGCCGACGACGACGACGTCAGGCATCCGGTGGCGCTGCTGTCCTCACCGCCGGGGCCGACGTACCCAGGGGGAGCGTGGCCCCCAGCACCGCGAACGGCCGCGCGTCACCGGGGAACAGGTGTTGGCGCGCCAGATCCACGAAACCCAGGGACCGGTACAGCCGCCAGGCCCGGGTGTCCCCCTCCGGGGTGGACAGCAGTACCGCCGGGTTCGGAGCGCCCTCGAGCAGCAACTGGATGAGCGCCCGCCCGAGTCCGGTGCCCTGCCGCGGTGGCGTGACGTGCAACTCGCACAGTTCCAGGCTGCCGGACAGCCAGCGGCAGGCGGCCAGCGGGCCGAGCGCATGCCGCACCTGGTCGTGCCACCATTGACCGGGCTCGCTGGTGTAGGCGTAGCCGAAACCGAGCAGCACGTCGTCCTCGCCCAGCCCCGCGACCGCTCGGAAACCGGGGCGGTCGGCGTGCGAGCGGGCATGGCCGACCCGGTTGTCCACCACGTTCGGCGAGTACCGCATGGCGTCGGCGTAGATGACCATCGCCTCGCGGATCCGGGGCAGGAAGTCGGCCCGGTCCCAGCGCACGACGCGGGTGTTGCGCACGTTCACCGTCCCGGTCACGCCGAAAGCCTAGGCCGCGGTCGCCGTCAGTCGCCCACTTCGGCGGGGGTGCCGGCGGTAAGGCGCAGCAGCTCGGCGTAGTCGGTGGGAAACACCGTCGCCGGATGACCGGCCGCTGCCCAGATCACGTCGTAGGCCGACAAGGCGATGTCGACGAGCGTCCCGATCGGCGCCGGGTGCCCGAGCGGCGCCACGCCACCGATCGGCTGCCCGGTGTGGCGACGGACGAACTCGGGATCGGCCCGGTCCAGCGCCGGCACGCCGAGCAGCCGCGCGACCCGTGCGGTGTCCACCCGGTGTCCACCGCTGGTCATGATCAGCAACGGGGATCCGCCCACGTCGAAGATCAGGCTGTTGGCGATGGCGCCCACCGAGACGCCGAGCAGGTCGGCAGCCAGCGTCGCGGTCCGCGCCGAGCCGGGCAGCTCGCGGATCTCGCCTGCGGCACCGGCCGCCTGCAGCGCCGTACGCACCGCCTCGGTGTTGGGATGCATGCCGGCCATCCTGCCCGCGTCGTGGCGTCACTCGGGGGGAGGGGTTTCATCCCGCTCGGCCCACTCCATCAGCGGCGCCAGGGAGTACGGTGCCGCGTCGATGCCCGCGTGCAGGTCCCCGACAGCGGCGTAGCGGGCGGGGACCGTGGCGATCGTGAAGTCCCGTGGATCGGCGTCGGGGATCTCCTGCCACCGGATCGGCGCGGACACCGGGGCATGGGGGGCGCCGCGCACGCTGTAGGCGGCGCGGATGGTGTGGTCCCGCGCGTTCTGGTTGTAGTCGACGAACACCGTGCTCGGATCGCGGTCCTTGCGCCACCAGGTCAGGTCCACCAGGTCGGGCAGCCGCCGCTCGACCTCCCGGGCGAACGCCCAGGCGGCCCGCCGGACGTCCCGGAAGCCGTACTCGGGCAGGATCCGCACATAGATGTGCAGCCCGTTGCCTCCCGACGTCTTGGGCCAGCCGAGCGCGCCGAGCTCGGCCAGCACCTCGCGAACGGTCGCCGACACCGTACGGACCTTCGCGTAGTCCGCCTCCGGCATGGGGTCGAGATCGATCCGCCATTCGTCGGGACGTTCGACGTCGCTACGGCGGGAGTTCCACGGGTGGAACTCCACAGTGGACATCTGCACCGCCCACACCACGTCGGCCACGTGACCGACACACAGCTCGTCGGCGTGTCGGCCGCTGGGGAAGTCCACCCGGACGGTGCGTACCCACTCGGGCGCGCCACGCGGAAGCCGCTTCTGGTGCACCTTCTCCCCGGTCACGCCCTCGGGGAAGCGGTGCATCATGCACGGTCGGTCCCGCAGGGCGCGGACGATCCCGTCGCCGACTGCCAGGTAGTACCGCGCCAGGTCCAGCTTGGTCTCGCCGCGCTCCGGGAAGTAGATCCGCTCGGGGTTGCTGATCCGGACCGTGCGGTCGCCGACCTCCAGCTCCACCGCGTCACCCATGCCAGGCCCCAGGGTCACCGTTCATCTGCGCGGTTGCTCCTCGTGTCAGGACGGTTGCGCTTGCAGTCGGAACCATCCTTGGGGAAGGTCAGGAACGGCGTCCAGCACGCGCGCAAAACCGAGCGGTGCGAGGATCGCCGCCGTGCCAGAAGGGCGAGCACTGCCGCGCGAGGTGTTCGTCCTCGCCGCCGTGGCGTTCTTCGTGGCCATCGGCTACGGCATCCTGGCCCCCGCCATCCCGGACTTCGCCCGACAGTTCGGCGTCGGCCGGACGGCGGCGGCACTCGTCGTGACCGTGTTCGCCTTCATGCGCCTGGTGTCGGCGTTCGGCAGCGGCGGCCTGGTCGACCGCATCGGCGAGCGGTGGGTGATGTCGACCGGCATCGCCATCGTCGCGGTCACCAGCGTCGGGGCCGGGTTGGCCGGCAACTACCTCACCCTGCTCGTCCTGCGCGGTCTGGGCGGCGTGGGATCGGCGATGTTCACCGTGTCCGCGGCGGCCCTGCTGATCCGGCTGGTGGGCAACGAGCAACGCGGCCGGGCCAGCGGCACCTTCGCCGGCGGGTTCCTCACCGGCGGCATCATCGGCCCGGTCTTCGGTGGACCGCTGGCCCAGGTCTCCCTCCGGCTGCCGTTCTTCGTGTACGCCGGCACGCTCAGCATCGCCGGACTCGTCGCTGCGGTCGCGCTGCGCAAT
The DNA here is from genome assembly GCA_038200385.1 of Mycobacteriales bacterium. Taxonomy (GTDB): domain Bacteria; phylum Actinomycetota; class Actinomycetes; order Mycobacteriales; family Geodermatophilaceae; genus JBBPYA01. The sequence goes on along the minus strand of JBBPYA010000180.1, from coordinate 1,140 downwards.
ACCGCCCTGTCCACCGAGCGGGTGGTCCGCCGCCGGCTGCGGGGCAGCGGGATCTCCACTGCGTTCCGGGACCGCGCCTACCGCTCGGCGGTGGGCGCGAACGTCGCCGTCGGGTGGACCGTGTTCGGGATCCGGTTCGCCACGATCCCGCTGTTCGTGACCGAGGGACTGCGGCTGGGGGCGTCCTGGACCGGGGTCGGGCTCGGGATCTTCGCCGGGATGAACGCCCTCCTGCTGTGGCCGGCCGGGCGGTTCACCGACAACCAGGGACGCCGCCCGGTCCTGATCGCCGGCACCACCCTGAGCACCGTGGGGCTGGCGCTGCTCGTGCTCCCACCGACGCTGTGGCTGTTCCTCGTCGCAATGGGGGTGACCGGGGCCGGGTCGGCGCTGCTCACGGTGGCCCCGGCCGCGGTGGTCGGGGATGTGGCGCCCCCGCGCAGCGGATCGGTCGTCGCGGCGTTCCAGATGGCCTCCGACGTGGGCGCGATGATCGGGCCGCTACTGGCCAACGCGCTGGTGGACGCCTTCGGCTATTCCGCCGGATTCGGCGTGACGGCCGTGGTCATGGCCGTGGCCGCCGTCCTCGCGGTGACCATGCCGGAGACCCGGGACCGGCGCTCGCCCGCCCCGGTCTGAGCGGGCCGCCCGGTGCTCCGGCTCCGGCCGGAGGCCCCGGCCGATCCGGCCCGTCGGCGGCTGCCGGCAAGTGGTTGACGGTTCTGTCGGTGGCGGGGTTTACTATCGATTCATTCGAACGCGCGTTCGAATGCCGCCGGGCCGGGTGAACCTCGCGACGTCACCCCCGGTGGTAGCTGGGACCGGGCTGTGGCCGGTCCGGTCCCCCGGCGAGGACGCTCGCTGGGGCAGCGGTCTCGACCCCGCTGCCCCGACAGGGCGCTCATCGGTCCGGTGGTGTGGGGAAGCACCACCGGACCGGTGACCAGCCCGAGTCGCCTTCCCCCGACGTGTGACGTGCCGACGTGTCCCGATGCGGGACACCCGGTCCGGACCCGTGCCCGCAGAACGCAGTGAGAGGAGGAGTGCGTGACCAGGCTGTACGCCGACGAGATCGAGGTGGAGCGCGGCATCGTCGCGGGTGCTCCGCTGCCCGGGGACCCGCTGCCCGGGGACCCGCTG
>JBBPYA010000179.1:0-2495 GCA_038200385.1 Mycobacteriales bacterium | reverse complement strand
GCGGCTTGACCCCCGACTGGGCGGTCAGCCCCATCCGGGCGATCCACTGCTGCGCCTCGTCCCGCGCGGCGGCCTTGGGCATCCCGCGCGAGCGCGGACCGAACGCCACGTTGTCCAGCGTGCTCAGGTGCGGGAAGAGCAGGTGGTCCTGGAAGACCATGCCGACCGGGCGGCGGTGCGGTGGGACGCGGGTGCCGGCGGCGGGGTCGTCGAGTACCTGGCCGGCCAGCACGATCCGCCCGGCCGCCGGTCGGGTCAGGCCGGCCAGGACGCGCAACAGCGTGGACTTCCCGGCGCCGTTCGGTCCCAGCACGGCCAGGGTGCGGCCGGCAGCGACCGCGACCCGGACGCCGACGGTCAGTGAGCCCCGGTCCACGACCACGTGCGCGTCCAGGCTCACGTGCGCATCAGCCACCGGTCGCGGAGCAGGCCGAGGGTCACCACGGACACCGCCAGCAGCACCAGGCTCAGCGCGACAGCGGCCTGCGGGTCCGTCTCCAGCGCGAGGTACACCGCGAGCGGCATGGTCCGGGTGGTGCCCGGGAAGTTGCCGGCGAAGGTGATGGTCGCGCCGAACTCACCGAGGGCGCGGGCCCAGCACAGCACCGCACCGGCCGCGATCCCCGGCGCGACGAGCGGCAGCGTGACCCGCCGGAATGTCGTGACCCGGTCCGCGCCCAGGGTCGCGGCAGCGTCCTCGTAGCGCCGGTCGGCGGCCCGCAGCGCGCCCTCGACGCTGATCACGAGGAACGGCATCGCCACGAACGTCTCGGCGAGGACGACGGCGGTCGTGGTGAACGGGATGCTGAGGCCGGTGAGGTCGTACAGGGGGCCACCCAGAACGCCGCGGCGGCCCAGCGCCAGGAACAGCGCAACGCCGCCGACCACCGGGGGCAGCACGAGCGGCACCGTGATCAACGCCCGGAGCACGCCGCGGCCCCGGATATCAGTGCGTGCGAGGACCCAGGCCAGCGGGACGCCGAGCAGCAACGCGATGAGGGTGGCCAGCGAGGCGGAGACGACTGACAGTCGCAGCGCCTGGCGTACCTGCGGGTCGGCCAGCAGACCGCCGAGGGAGGACCACGGTGCGCGAATCAGCAGCGCCAGCATCGGCAGCACGAGGAACGCCACCCCGACCACGGCGGGGATCAGCAGGGCGGCCGGCACGCCGGTCGCCCCGTCGACGACCGGGCGCTGCGTCGGCGGGCGCCGTACCGTCCGGGTCGGGATCAGGGTCGGCCGAACCCTGCGGCCTGGAGCTGGGCAAGGCCGTCCGGGGACTGCACCAACGCCACGAACGCCGCTGCCGCCCCCGGATTCGGCGCCTGGGAGAGCACGGTGATCGGGTACCGGTTGGCGTTGTCCGCGGCCTCCGGGAAGTCCAGGCCCTCGACCTTGTCGCCGCCGACCAGCACATCGGTGCGGTAGACCAGGCCGGCGTCGACCTCGCCGAGTTCGACCTTGGTCAGCACCGAGCGCACATCCTGCTCCAGGGTGTCCGGTTTCGGGGTCAGCTTGGCCTCGGCGAAGACCGCCACCGCCGCCGCGCCGCACGGCACCTGCTCGGCGCACAGGGCGATCTTCCGACTCGGATCGGCGAGGTCGGCCAGCCCGCTGATGCCGGCGGGGTTACCGGCCGGTACGACGATCTGCAGGGTGTTGGTCGCGAACACCCGCGGCTCACCGGCGCTGCCGTCGGCGTCGACCACCGTCTGCATGGTCGACGTGCTGGCCGCGGCGAAGACGTCGGCCGGCGCGCCCTGGTTGATCTGCTCGGCCAGCGTCGAGCTGCCGGCGAAGTTGAACTGCACCCGGACGCCGGGGTGGGCGGACTCGAACTGCTTGCCCAGTGCAGTAAAGACATCGGTCAGCGACGCCGCCGCGAAGACGGTGACCGTCCCCGAGACGCCGGACTCCGACCCGGCCGTCCCGGTGTGCGAGCCGACCGAGCCGGCGGCGCCGGCGGAGCCGGCGGAGCTGCCGCAGCCCGCCATCGTCAATGCGAGAGTCGTCAACCCGACCAGCAGCCGCCCAGGCCTGATCACGGCTGCGGAACCTCGATGACGACGTTCGTGGACTTGACCGAGGCGACGGCAAGCACGCCGGGCTCCAGTCCCAACTCGTCCGCGGCCTCCCGGCTCATCAACGACACCAGGCGGAACGGTCCGGCCTGCAGGTCCACCTGCGCCATGACGTTGTCCTTGAGCACCCGGGTCACGATGCCGCGCATCCGGTTGCGGGCGGATTCGCGGCCCAGGCCGGCCGGCACCGCGGCGAGCCCGCCGGAGGCCCCGAGCTCGCGGGCCAGCTCGGCCAGGTCCGGGCCGTGGATCACCAGCCGGCCGTGCTCGCCGCGGTGCGCAGCCAGCCGCCCGCTGTCCGCCCAGCGGCGCACCGTGTCGTCGCTGACCCCCAGCAGGGTGGCGGCTTCGCTGATCCGGAATGCGGTCACGGGAGCATAATAGATCCGCACTAGCGGCGGATCAAGCTGTTTG
>JBBPYA010000178.1:0-4166 GCA_038200385.1 Mycobacteriales bacterium | reverse complement strand
GGAGCACGCCGTACCCAAGTGCGCGGTCGCCGGCCCCCGGGTGGCGCTGATGTTCCGCGAGCCGGGGGTGTTCTGATGCCTCGCTCGTGCTGCCTTTGGACGTGCCCCCGGCAGGATTCGAACCTGCGACACACGGTTTAGGAAACCGTTGCTCTATCCCCTGAGCTACGGGGGATGACCTGCGGGTTTACCCCGCAGAGCCTGGCCTCAGCGCCAAGATTGCCATAAAATTGCCAGTAGAGGGAGTCAAGAGGGGCTCCCAGCGCAGCTCAAAGGGCGGTTCGGGATGGCACGGCTGCGGCGTGAATGGGGCTCGGTCCGCAAGATCGGCCACCGAGGACGGTGGCAAGCCCGCTACCTCGACCCGGACCTGAACCGCATGATCGCGGCCCCGGAGACGTTCACCACGAGGGTCGAGGCGGACCGGTGGCTGGCCTCGAAGCGGGCGGATCTGGACCGAGGTCAGGTGATCGACGACCGCGCCGGGATGCAGGCACTGCAGGCGTGGTGGCCCGGCTACTTCGCCGGCACGGCCCGGCTGAAGGAGTCCACCCGGATGTCGTATGAGACGGCGTGGCGGCTGCGGGTGCAGCCAAGGTTCGGCGCCGTGCCGGTGCGCCGGATCCGGGCCAGCCACGTCGAGGACTGGCTCGCCGACCTGCATGAGCAGGCAGTGTCCTCCTCCAAGGCGATCGAGGCCTACGGGGTGCTCAACCGAGTCCTTAACCGCGCCGTCCGCGATCAGGCGCTTCCGGCCAACCCGTGCGGGCAGCGGTCGCTGCCGCTGCCGCGGCGTCCGCGGACGCACCGGCCCGTCCTGAGCCCGTCCGAGGTCGAGGCGCTGGCCGCGGCGATGGCCCGATCGGAGAACGGGACCCTGGTCCGGCTGTTGGCATACGGCGGCTTGCGGATCGGGGAGGCTCTGGCGTTGCGCTGCGGTGACCTCGATCCCGCGGCCGGGACGCTCCGCATCGAGCACAGCGCTCACGAGATCGGCGGTGTCGTGGAGATCGGGCCGACCAAGACGTACTCCAGCCGCAACATCAGTTTGCCCTCGTCCTTGGCCGCGGAGTTGGTGGATCTGGCGTCTGGTCGCCTCGGGAACGAGTTGCTGTTCCCGAACCGCTTCGGTGGGCCGCGGCGGTATCGGGCCTTCCGCCGTGACGCCTGGGACCCGGCGGCCCGCCGGGCCGGTGTGGCGGCCAAACCGCATGACCTACGAGCCACCTGCGCGTCGCTGCTGGTCGACGCCGGCGCATCGGTCAAGGACGTCCAGGCCCACCTCGGCCACGCCGACGTCACCACCACCTTGGGCCTGTACGCCCGCGTCCGCCCCGGACGTGCCGACGACCTAGCCGAACGACTGGACAAGCTGATCGCCGAAGCCCCACAGACATGATCTGACGAGAACACCAAGTCTGACCGACGACTCCGCGGGTTCGGGGTTCGAGCCCCCGGGGGCCCACAAAACTGCAGGTGAGCTGGCTAGAGACCCGTGTCCGGCCCCCCGTACCCCCACTCTCCCCCCACTTTATGTTGGCACCGATCAGACCGCGGCCGGCCTGGGACCAGGACTCGCGCCTGGCGCGGCGCACCTCGGGTGACATGCGCACGCAACCGTTGGGAGCTCCCTGGCCGGACCGGCCTCGGCTGGCAGCGTCTTGTTCTGGACCCCTGTCACTGTGTGACTTGGGATGTCATAGGGCAGGGAGGATGCCCGATGGGGCGCGGAGCTGGAGACATGTTCAGTCGAGCGCGGTGCTGTTGGCGTCCCCTGTTTCCCGCGACGTTGACGAGCGAGGTGATGGTGTGAACCGTCCCTGGTCCGGTGGAGGGTCTGGTGAGCCCCACGGACATCGCTCCTGCGCAGACGCCGGGCGCGCGGACCGCCGGTGTGGTTGTGGGCATCCTTGCCTGGATGGACAGGCACGCCTGGTTGAGCTGGGCGTGGCCCGGACCCCACGGGCGGCGGAGTGATCTCGAGCGGGCTGCGGCGGCCGGCCGAGGGGCGTCTGTGATGGGTTGCTGGCCGCGGCTGCTCCGCGTGGCGCCGCCGTGAGCGTTGCTCTGGTCGGTGGCCTGGCCGCAGTGGTCGTCTCCCCGATGATGCTGGCGGCGATCGCGCGTGCCGGGCGGCAGGCCGCGTCTCTAGGTCCGGGGCTGTCGATCATGGTCTGCGTGGCTGCTGCGGCCGCTGGGGGGTGGGCCGCATTCTGGTCCGGCGGCGGGCTGTCCGCGGTCGCGTGGTGGCTGCTGCTCGTGCCGGGCGTGGGGCTGGCCGTCGTGGACTGGCGGGAGCACCGGTTGCCCACCTGGCTTGTCGCGGTGGCTGGCGTCGGTATCGCTGGTGCGTTCACGGCGAAGTCGGTCTCTTCGGGAGACTGGGGTAGCTGGTGGCAGGCGGCCGCTGCGGCCGTCGCGGCGTTCGTCGTGTTCTACGCGGTGGCGGTGGCCTCGGGGTTGGGTTACGGCGATGTCAAGTTGGCCGCGGTGATCGCTGGCTGCGCCGGCTACACCTCGCTGTCCGCAGCGGCGGCGGCACTGATGGCCGGGTTCCTGGCCGCGGGAGTGGCGGCGGGAGTACTCCTGGTCGGCGGCGCCGGCCGCGGCAGCGCGATGGCTCTGGGGCCGTGGCTGCTGCTGGGTGCCGCCGCTTCCCTGGCCTACTACGGCTGAGCGGCAAGATTGGGTGCGCGCTGCCCTCGCCACCGAAGTGGCCGCGTGGATGCCCACCGACGTCGCCGCACATCGTCGCGGTGCTGGGCGCGTTCGCCGTGGCCGCAGCCGGCGCTGACGCCGACGGTGAACGTGCTGCTGCCGGCCGGCGTCCCTCTCGTTGCCGTGTGCCGAGGTAACCCCCCGACGCCCCGACGCCCCGACGCCCCGACGCCCCGACGCCCCGACGGCTCGGACCAGCTCGGAACCAACTTCGGTTCCGTCGTCGTGGTCTGGGTGACGTGCCAGTGCGCACGTTGCTGACCGTAGCCACGACCTCATGGTGGGCTCGGGGTGACGGGGACAGATGTCAGCAGCCGTGGCTGTCGTGGCGGGTTCGTCGACGACAAGTGGCGGACAGTCTCGTCCCAGCGGGCGACGTGGTCGAGGAGACGGCCGGTGATGGCAGCGGGGTCGTCTCCGACCAGGTCGAGCTGCAGGCTGGCGCGCGCGGTGACGATGAGAAGGCTGGGCCAGCGTCCCAGGATGGTCAGGTGGTCCGCAGCCCGCAGCACGTCCACAGTCAGGGCGATGTGCGTACTGGACCGGGAAAGGTCAGGCGTCACGATCCACCACAAACCTGGCCTGAGTGTGGGAGTGCGTCGAGGTCGAGGTGCGGCCGGCGTCGATGAACGCGTCGAGGGTGGACCGCTGCAGTCGGACGTACTTCCCGAGTTTGATGTAGTCGATGCGACGCTCGGCGATGAGCCGTCGCACGAAACGGGTGCCCGTCCCGAGGTAGCGGCCGGCCTGCTCGGCGTCGAGGAGTTCGTCGCGTCGCCCCACCTCGGTCTCGGGCGTAGGGGGCATGCGCGGACTTGATGGCGCGGTCCTGTTTGGCGCGGCGTGATCGGTGGTGCCGGTGGCAGGTGGCCGCGTCGTGCGGCGGTGACGGTCGGCCGGTGACTGGAGGTGCCGCAGGGCCGTCGCTGTCTCGGACGATGTGCTCGTTCGTGCGAGGGGCCCAGCCATGTCCGGCGCGGACGTCGCCGAGGCCCCTGTGTCTGATGCCCGGTATGCCTTCATGGGTAGCAGCGTGCTGGGGATCCTTCCGACTTCCTTCCGAGTTCCTGCCGAGTTCCTGCCGTAAGCCGGCTCCGGAGATCCTTCCGTAGCGGTGCGCGGCCACCCCCATGCCGGCGAATCTGCAGGTCATGACTACGGAAGAATCTTTTCGGGGTGTTCGATCTGCGGCCACAGGTGTCCAGCCGATCTCCGACGACCAGCGGGTAGGAAGTGGCAGCCGTTGCCCCCGGTCGTCACCTGCCGTCAGCTTGACGGGTTCGCTGCGTGCCTTCGCTGGCAACATAAGGATCTCGCGGATTCGACCGAGCGATCTTCTTGGCGGTCGAGACGATCCACCGCCAGGATCCCGAGTTGGCGAGTCGGTTCGCAACTCGCTTCTGGGTGCGGCGTTTACTCCTCCGCCGTCGGTAGGGTGCCGCGCACGG
>JBBPYA010000177.1:0-6637 GCA_038200385.1 Mycobacteriales bacterium | reverse complement strand
CGGCGGCCGCCCCGGCATCCCCCGACCCGGAGGCCGACGTCGACTCGGCGCCGTTGGGTGCGGCGGCTGCCTTTGTAGCCGTGGTGGCCATAGGGGTTTGGGTAGCTTCGCTCGCCTTCGTGGCCTTCGTGGCCTTCGTGGCCTTCGTAGCCTTCGTGGCCTTCGTAGCCTTCGTGGCCTTCGTGGCCTTGGTGCCAGGCCGGGTCCGCTGGCTGGCCTCAACCGTCGGCTGGCCGGCACTGTCCTGGTCGGGAGTGGATTGCGATCCGCTCGGCTGCACCGAGTCGGCGGCAGCGGGATCGGTGGTCTGCTCGGTGTCGAGCATCGGTCTCCGTTTCGACCGGCCCCGGGGCCTCGCACTGCGAGGCGTCCGCGTGGCCGGCGCAAGGTCGGCAGGAGCAGGCCGCGCACGAAGCACGGATCCCCACGTCCCACGAAAGTCTGGGTACGCCGTCCGCGGACGCCGGAGCGGCCGTGTGTGGCGGTGGCGCCAACGACGGCCTAGCGCTGCGCCCCGTCGAGCGTGCTGGGCGCACCCTCCCTGGCAGCGAGGGGACCCACGCGATCGGGCGCGAGCGGGTCGGTGAGCTGTCCCGACTCGTCCAGCCGACCCTGTGCCATCCGGGTGGCCCGTACGGGCACTGGAGGGACGAGGTCGGCGACGGTGGCCAGGGCGGCAATCACGTCGTCCGGTCGAACGGCGGGCGTGAGCTGCCGAACAACCAAGTCGAGTATGGCACAACCGTCTCGATCAAGGTCGGCACCGGAACCCCGCGGCTCGGCGGAGGAGCGCCGGTCGGGGATCAGGGTGGCCGACACGACGGCCGAGCGGGCGTCGATGTCGCGCCGGCCGTCCTTGGTCAGCCGCTGGACGAGGACGTGCTCCTCGGCCATCAGCCGGTCGAGCGCGGCCATCACGTCCGCCGGGTCCAGTCCGGTCAGCTCGACCTGCCACCGGCTGGCGTCGATCCGCTCGGCCAGCGATCCGCCGGCCGCCTCGACGCACTCCACCAGATCCAGGCCCGCAGGCAGGCAGGCGTCCAGCGCGGTCCGTACCTGTTCGGGCTCGCGACGATCGGCCAGCCCGATCTCGAGGTACTCCGCCTCGCTGGCGACCCCGGTCGGGGCAGCTCCGAGATAGGAGATCTTGGGGTGCGGATGGAAGCCGGCGGAGTAGGCCATCGGGATGCCGGCCCGGCGCAGCGCCCGCTCGAAGGCGCGGGCGAAGTCCCGGTGCGAGGTGAACCGCAACCGGCCCCGCTTGGCATACCGCAGCCGCAACCGCTGCTGGACCGGTCGGGCCGGCGGTCCGCCCGGTTGACGCGCCATCAGCTCTCCAGCCAGGAACCGACCACCGTCGACAGGCCGTCCCGCTCAAGGGCGAAACCCAGCGACTCGTAGAAGGCCCGGTGGTCCTCGGTGAACAAGGCGACGTGCTGGCCCGGCAACCGATCGAGCAGATCGCGGATCATCGCCGTACCGACCCCGGACCGCCGGTACGGCGTCGCGGTCCAGACGTCGACCAACCACGCGTTGCCGACACCGTCACTGAGCGCCCGCGCGGTGCCGATCAGCCGGTCGTCGAGCCAAGCCAGGCAGAGCCGGACTCCCGGGGCGGTGTAGCTGGCCCGCAGCTGGTCGGGACTGCGGCCGTTGTCGAACCGGTCGGCGGCCAGGTCCGCCTTGTGCGCTGCCCAGTCGACACCGTCGGCCTCGCGGGTCAGGCGCAGCGGACGGCTCACGGAGCGGAGGCGACCGGGGTCAGCGGCAGCAGGGTGCGGCCGGTCGGGCCGATCTGGATCTCGGTGCCCATCCCGGGGCACACCCCGCAGTCGTAGCAGGGGGTCCACCGGCAGTCCTCGACCTCGGTCTCGTCCAGCGCGTCCTGCCAGTCCGCCCAGAGCCACTCCTTGTCCAGACCGGAGTCCAGGTGGTCCCACGGCAGCACCTCGGACTCACCGCGTTCCCGGACGGTGTACCAGTCCAGATCCACCCCGGACCCGGAGAGGGCCTCGCGACAGCCGGCGACCCACCGGTCGTAGGAGAAGTGCTCGCTCCACCCGTCGAAACGGCCACCGGCCCGCCAGACCGCCTCGATGACCGCGCCCACCCGGCGGTCACCGCGCGAGAGCAGCCCTTCGATGATGCCGGGCTTGCCGTCGTGGTAGCGCATCCCGATCGCCCGGCCCAGGCTGCGGTCGGCGTTGATCGCCGCGCGGAGCAGCCGCAGCCGCCGGTCGATGGTGTCGGCCGCCGCCTGCCCGGCCCACTGGAACGGTGTGTGCGGCTTGGGCACGAATCCACCGATGGACACCGTGCAGCGGATGTCGCGATGACCCGCGGCCACCCGGCCGGCCCGGATCACGTCCTTAGCCATCTCGGCGATCTCCAGGACGTCCTCGTCGGTCTCGGTCGGCAGACCGCACATGAAGTACAACTTCACCTGCCGCCAGCCCGCGGCGTACGCCGTACTCACCGTCCGGATCAGGTCGTCCTTGGTGACCATCTTGTTGATCACCGCGCGCAGCCGCTCGCTGCCGCCCTCCGGTGCGAACGTCAACCCCGACCGACGCCCGCCCCGGGACAGCTCGTTGGCCAGCGTCACGTTGAACGCGTCCACCCTGGTCGAGGGCAGGGACAGCGAGGTGTTCGTCCCCTCGTAGCGGTCGGCGAGACCCTTGGCGATCTGTCCGATCTCGGAGTGGTCCGCGCTGGACAGCGAGAGCAGACCCACCTCCTCGAAGCCGGTGGCCCGCAGCCCGCGCTCGACCATCTCGCCCACCCCGGTGATCGAGCGCTCCCGGACCGGACGGGTGATCATCCCGGCCTGGCAGAACCGGCAGCCCCGGGTGCAGCCGCGGAAGATCTCCACGCTCATCCGCTCGTGCACGCTCTCCGCGAGCGGGACCAGCGGCTGCTTGGGGTAGGGCCACTGGTCCAGGTCCATGACGGTGCGCTTGTGCACGCGGTACGGCACACCGGGCCGGTTCGGGGCCACCCGCCGGATCCGCGCGTCATCGAGGTAGTCCACGTCGTACAGGCTCGGCACGTAGACGCCGTCCACGACGGCCAGCCGCAGCAGCAGCTCGGCGCGTCCACCCGGGCGGCCCTCGGACTTCCACCGCTGGATCGTGTCGGTGATGTCCAGGACCGCCTGCTCGCCGTCGCCGAGGACCGCGGCGTCCACGAAGGCCGCGATCGGCTCGGGGTTGAACGCGGCGTGCCCGCCGGCCAGCACAACGGGATGGTCCTCGGTGCGGTCGGCGGCGTGCAGCGGGATGCCGGCGAGGTCCAGCGCCTCCAGCAGGTTCGTGTAACCCAGCTCGGTGGCGAAGCTGACCCCCAGGACGTCGAACGCCGCGACCGGGCGGTGGGAGTCCACGGTGAACTGGCCGATGCCGTGCTCGCGCATCAGGACGGCCAGGTCCGGCCAGACGGCGTACGTCCGCTCGGCCAAGGTGTCCGGGCGCTCGTTGAGGACCTCGTAGAGGATCATCACGCCCTGGTTGGGCAGGCCGACCTCGTAGGCGTCGGGGTACATCAGCGCCCACCGGACGTCGACGGTGTCCCACTCCTTCACCGTCGCGTTCAGCTCACCGCCGACGTACTGGATCGGCTTGGACACCCGGGGCAGCAGGGCCTCCAGGCGCGGGAACAAGGATTCCGGGGCGGCAGACATCGTGGCGCCAGGGTAGTTGCCTTTCCGAGGCAACTACGGGACGGCTCAGGTGAGCAGCAGCTTCTCCAGCCGGCCGGCCGCGACCCGGAGCCCGATCAGGCCCATCACGGCCAGGTACGCCACGTGCCCGAGCAGCGAGGCGTTGACCAGCCCGAGGGTGAGCGCCCGGACCAGCTCGACGGCGTGGTACAGCGGGGTCGCGGCCACCACCCACTGCAGGGCCTCGGGGTAGGTCGACAGCGGGTAGAACGTCGTCGCGAACAGGAACATCGGCAGCACGATCAGCTGCACGAAGCCGAAGTCCTGCCAGCCCCGCATGTACGTCGTGGCGGCCATCCCCACCGAGGCGAACGCGAACCCGATCAGCACGCAGGCCGGGACGACGAGCACGGCCCACGGCGAGGCGACGAGCCCGAGCACGAGCATCACCACGAGGAACGTCGTGGAGTAGAACGACCCCCTCATCAGCGCCCAGGTGATCTCCCCGGCGGCGGTGTCCGCGGCCGACATCGGTGTGGACAGGATCGCGTCGTAGGTCTTGGCGTGCTTCAGCTTGAAGAAGATGTTGAACGTCGAGTCGTACACGGCGCCGTTCATGGCCGAGGAGGCCAGCAGGCCGGGCGCCACGAACAGGGTGTACTCCAGCACCCGGCCGTCGACGGTGACGGTGCCGACCAGCGCGCCGATGCCGATCCCGATCGAGAGCAGGTAGAACAGCGGCTCGAAGAAGCCGGACACGACGACGAGCCAGCCGTGCCGGTAGACCAGCAGGTTGCGGGCCACCAGGTGGCTGGCCCGCCGGGCGCTGACCGGTGGCAGCGGGATCATCCGGGCCAGCAGGGTCGCCGAGCGCTCGGAGGTCGGCGTGGGCAGGGTGTTGGTGGTCGCGGTGTCGGGGCGGGTGCTCATCCAGTCTTCTCCAACCGCCGCACGAACACCGCGTGCGCCGTGACCACGCCGGCTCCGACCCACAGCGCCAGGTATCCGACGTGCCCGAGGGAGACCCAGAGCTGCGCGGTGCCGCTGACCAGCGAGCGACAGAGCTCGACGCCGTGCCACAGCGGGGTCACGTAGGCCACCCACTCGATGGCGTCGGGCAGTTGGCTGACCGGGAAGAACGTTCCCGAGAAGAGGAACAGCGGCACGATCACGAACCGCTCCAGCGCGGCGAAGCCGGCGTCGTTCTCGTGCCAGGCGGCGAAGGCGAAGATCGGGGCGGCGAAGGCCATCCCGGTCAGCAGCGCCGCCGGCACCGCCGCGAGCGCCAGCCACGACCCGACCACCCCGAACAGGCTCATCACGACCAGGTAGACCGAGGCCACGCTGAACACGCGCAATGCGACGAAGAGCAGGTGCCCGACCAGGATGTCCCCCACGCCGAGCGGGGTGGCCAGCATCGCGTGGTAGGTGCGGATCCACTTGATCCCGCCCATCACCGGGTACGTGGACTCGAACTCGGCGGTCTGCATCGCGGTGGCCGCCATCAGGCCCGGGGCGAGGAAGAGCAGGTACTGCCCGCCCAGCCGACCGGCGCCGTCGACCAGGCTCCCGAGCCCCACTCCCATCGCGGTGAGGAACAGCACCGGGGTGAGGACGCCGGAGACGACGGTGCCGCGCCACACGCTGCGGTACTGCACGAGCCAGTACTCCAGGGCGGCGCCGGTCCGCGCCAGCCGTCCCGGGGAGCGCCGCTGCCCGACGACGGGGGTCTGAGTCGCCATCAGTCCACCAACGTCCGGCCGGTCAGCCGCAGGAAGACGTCCTCCAGGGTGCTGCGCCGGACAAGGGTCCCCACCGGGTGCACCCCGAGGGCCTGCACCTGCTCGGTGGTGCGGTCCCCGTCGTGGGTGTAGACCAGCAGCCGGTCGGGCAGCGCCTCGATCCGCTCACCGAGTCCGGCCAGCTTCTCGGCGTACACAGCGGTGTCCTCGTCGGCCGGGAACCGCAGCTCCAGGACCTCGCGGGTGCTGTACGTCGAGATCAGCTCGCGCGGGCTGCCCTCGGCGGCGAAGCGACCCTTGTCCATCACCACGAGCCGGTCGCACAGCTGCTCGGCCTCGTCCATGTAGTGCGTGGTGAGCACGAGGGTGACCCCGCGCTGCTTGAGTCGGAACAGCCGGTCCCAGAGGGTGTGCCGAGCCTGCGGGTCCAGGCCGGTGGTCGGCTCGTCGAGCAGCAGGATCTCCGGATCGTTGATCAGGGACCGGGCGATCGTCAGCCGCCGCTTCATGCCGCCGGACAGCGGCTCGACCTTGTCCTTGGCGCGGTCGGTCAGCTGTACGAAGTCCAGGAGCTCCGCGGCGCGCTCGCGGACCGCGGCCCGGGACATCCCGAAGTACCTGCCGTAGATCAGCAGGTTCTCCCGGACGGTGAGCTCCAGGTCCAGGGTGTCCTGCTGCGGGACCACGCCGAGTCGGCCCCGGATGGCCGGCCCATCGACGGCCGGGTCCAGTCCGAGGATGCGCAGGGTGCCCGCCGACGGGGGGCTGACACACCCGATCATGCGCATCGTCGAGGACTTGCCGGCTCCGTTGGGCCCGAGGAAGCCGAACGCCTCGCCACGGGCCACGTCGACGTCGATCGCGTCCACGGCGGTGAAGTCGTCGAACCGCTTGGTCAGCCCGCGGGCATGGATCAGGGACTCGCCGAAGGGGGGACCGGACACACCTCGACGCTAGCTGCCGCCACCGACAGCCGTCGCCCCGGTTTCGCCCCCGCCACGATCAGGTCACCTGATCGTCGCGTGTCCTCGCGGGTGGTGGACCACCCGCGAGGACACGCTACGGTCCGGTAGGTCGGCTGGGGCCGCGCGAGCTAGGCCGCATCAGATCAGAGCGCGTGTCAGCTCAGAGGGCGCATCAGATCAGGGCGCGTGTCATACCAGTGCGTGTCAGATCAGAGCGAGGGGAAGAACAGGCCGATCTCGCGGACCGCGGATTCCGCGGAGTCCGAGCCGTG
>JBBPYA010000176.1:0-3387 GCA_038200385.1 Mycobacteriales bacterium | reverse complement strand
TCCTCCGGCGTCGCGTGCACCGGCAGGTCGAGCACCGGCGCGCACCAGCGGCGTACGGCGAAGCCCACCTGCGAGTCGAACAGCGACCCGCCGAGCGGATGCGGACCGGCGGACTCGGTCAGCAGCTCCTCGAAGCCGGTGCGGTCCAGCTCGCGCCGGACCACACCGTGGCAGTGGTGGTCGACCAGCGCGAGATCGGCCAGCGGCGCACTCAATTCCGCTCGGTGTCCCGGCTGACCCGCGGTGGGTTCATCACGTCGTAGCCCGCCGAGCCCGAGGACAGTCCCTCGGCGGCGGTCAGCCCCTCGCCGAGCCGGGTGGCCAGCGCCGGGCGGGCCAGCGCGACGACGAGTCCGATGAGCAGCCACAGGCCCGCGACGACCGGGAACCACCGCGCCGCACCGGAGGTGGGGTACGGGATCACGTTGCGGAAGATCGTGTATCCGAGCACCACGAGCGCCAGGATCGGGATCGTCACCTGCCACATCGGCACCGGCAGCTTGCGCTGCACGAAGAGCAGCACGATCGCCCCGAGCGTGGTGAGCACGTAGATGACCAGCAGGATCAGGGTGCCGATCACGCCGGACCAGAAGAACGTGTCGAACGGCATCGCCCCGAACGCCACCGCCGACACCAGCACGATCACGGCCATCCCCACGACCACGACCAGCGCGGCGTTGGCCGGCGTACCTGCCGCGGAGGCCTGCCCCACGCCGCGATTCCCGCCGGCGTCCCGGCCGAGGGCGAACAGCAGCCGGGACCCGCTGACCAGGCAGGCCAGGCAGCAGCCGAAGGCGCTGATCGCCGCGCCGAGGGTGATGATGTCGCCGACCCAGGCACCGACGTACTCCGCGCTGAGATCCCCGAGCAGTGACGGGGAGTTGCTGAACGCGTCGACGCCGGCCTGGTCGGTGCCGAAGCCCATCATCTCCACGGCGGTGACCACGACGTAGTACAGGCCGCCGAAGATCGCGGTGCCCAGGATCGCCCGGGGGATGTCGCGCTTGGGGTCGCGGGTCTCCTCGCCGAGGGTCGCGGCCGCCTCGAAGCCGGCGAAGGACAGGAAGCCGAAGACCACGCCGAGGAAGACCGCGGACAGCTCCGTGCCCGGCGCCACGCTGAACACGCTCAGGTCGAAGGTCTGGCCACTGGGCGCGGTACCCGATACCAGTCGCACCAGGATGATCGCCGAGATCAGCAGGATCAGCGCCACGGTGGCGCCCTCGACGGTGAGCAGCACGCTGGTGCCGCGCCGGACCGGGGCCACGGTGAGCAGGAACGCGACGACCAACGCCACCGCGATGAGGATGAACGGTGCCCACGTCGGCGGGTTCGGCCAGACGCCGATCTGGTCGAGGAACGCCGTGCCGAAAATGCCGAACGCCGAGGCGGTCACGACCCCGTAGAAGGTGTACGTGCCGAGCAGCCCCCACCCGGATACCAGCCCGGTGCGCGGACCTAGGGTGGCGCCGACGAAGGCGTACACCGAGCCTGCGTGCTGGTAGTACTGGCAGAGCCGGACGAAGCCGTAGGCCACCAGGAGGACGCCGATCGCCGCGAGGAAGAACGCCAGCGGCACGGCGCGACCCACCGTCATCGCGGTGCCCTGCGGGTTGATGTTGGCAGCCATGCTCGGTGCCATCAGCGCCACCGACAGCCCTACGGCCTGCCACACACCCAGCGTGCGGCGGAGACCGGGACCGGACGGGTTAGCGGGCATGCAGCTGCTCCCCTCGTGAGATGTGGCGCAAGTGTGCACCCGGTCCCCCGGCGGGGCAACGCTCGACGCTGCGCCGGCGATCGCCCAGACTGTGCCGATGCACCCGACGTCCATGACCGACGATCAGCGCACCCGCCGGGCCGTCCAGGCACGCGGCGCGACGGAACGACTGTCCACACACGACATCGTCGGCGTGGCCGTCACCTGGGTCGACAACAGCGGGCTGACCCGCGTCAAGACCGTCCCGCCGGCCCGGCTCGAGCACGCCGCAGTCTGGGGGATCGGCGCCTCCCCCGTCTTCGACGCCTTCCTGCTCGACGACTCGATCATGTCTGGCCGGCACGCTGGAAGCCCGGTCGGCGATCTGCGGCTGCATCCAGACCTGGACAAGACAGTCGTGCTCGCGGCCCAGCCGGGCTGGGCCTGGGCACCGGCCGACCGGTACACCCAGGACGGTGACGTGCACCCGCAGTGCGCCCGGAGCTTCCTGCAGCGGATGACCGACGGCCTGCGTGCCGACGGGTTCACCGCCCTGACCGCACTCGAGGTCGAGTGGACCGTGGGCCGGGAGGGCGGTGACGACTTCGTGCCCGCCTGCACGGGACCGGCGTACGGGATGACCCGCGTGATCGAGCTGTCGGACTATGCGCGGGACCTGCTTTCCGCGCTGGCCATCCAGGGCGTGCAGGTCGACCAGTTCCACCCGGAGTACGGCGCCGGGCAACTGGAGCTGTCCGTCGCGGCACAGGACCCGGTCTCGGCCGCGGACACCAACGTCCTGGTCCGCCAGACCATCCGCGCGGTCGGGATGCGCCACCAGCTGCGGACGTCGTTCTCCCCGAAGGTGCTTCCGGACGGGGTGGGCAACGGCGGACACGTACACCTGAGCCTGTCCGAGGACGGCACGAACCAGATGGGCGGCGGGGACCGGCCGGGAGGGCTGCGCGCGACCGGTGCCAGCTTCGTGGCCGGAATCCTGGCGCGGCTGCCCGGATTGCTGGCCATCGGAGCCCCGTCGGCGGCCAGCTATCTGCGGCTGGTCCCCTCGCACTGGGCCGGCGCGTTCGGGTGCTGGGGGGTGGAGAACCGCGAGACCGCCATCCGCCTGATCCCTGGATCGGCCGGCAGCCGGGAGTGGTCGGCCAACGTCGAGGTCAAGTGCGTCGACACTGCGGCCAACCCCTACCTGCTGATCGGTGCCCTGCTCGCGGCCGGCCGGGCAGGGATGGCCGAGGGCACTGCCCTGCCCGACCCGATCGAGGTCGACCCGGCCGGGATGTCGGACCAGGAACGCTCGGCGCGCGGCGTCGTCGAGCTCCCCGGCGATCTGGAGTCCGCGGCCGCAGCGCTGGAGGCCGACCCGGTCCTCACCGAAGCCCTCGGCCTGGAGCTATCGGCGACGATTGCCGACCTGCGCCGGGCCGAGGCAGTCCTGACCGCGCAGCTGTCCCCCGCGGCCATCACCGACCTGGCGCGCTGGAAGTACTGACCGCTTCCCGAGTACGATTGAAGTTTCAACTTCTCGGAGGCCTCATGCCGGTCCAGCGACTCAACCACGCCGTCCTGTACGTGCGCGACGTCCAACGCAGCGTCGCCTTCTACGCCGACGCGCTGGGGTTCGCCCCCATCGAGGGGATGGCAGGGCTCCGCGGCGCGGCCTTCCTAAG
>JBBPYA010000175.1:0-4014 GCA_038200385.1 Mycobacteriales bacterium | reverse complement strand
GGCAGCGAGCGGGGCGTGACGCTGCAGGACAACATCGCCGCGTTCTCCGAGCTGGGGTTCGCCCCGCACGTCGCGGAGCTGCCGCGCTCTCGTGACCTGACCACGACCGTGCTGGGCCAGGAGATCTCGCTGCCGGTGATCATCTCGCCGACCGGCGTGCAGGCGGTACACCCGGAGGGCGAGGTCGCCGTGGCCCGGGCGGCCGCGGGCGCAGGCACGGCCATGGGCCTGAGTTCGTTCGCCAGCCGCTCCATCGAGGACGTCGCGGCGGCCAATGACAAGGTCTTCTTCCAGATCTACTGGGCCGGCGACAAGGACGCCCTGCTGGAGCGGGTGGAGCGGGCCCGCGCGGCCGGCGCCAAGGGCCTGATCGTGACGCTGGACTGGTCCTTCTCCAACGGGCGGGACTGGGGCAGCCCGATGATCCCGGAGAAGGTCGACCTCAAGGCGATGGCGCACTTCGCGCCGGAGACGCTGCTCCGCCCGCAGTGGCTGTGGAGCTTCCTCAAGACCGGCGCCATCCCCGACCTCACGGCCCCGAACATGGCGCGGGCCGGCCAGGCCGCGCCGACGTTCTTCGGGGCGTACGGCGAGTGGATGACGACCGAGCTGCCCGCCTGGTCCGACGTGGCGTGGCTGCGCGAGCAGTGGGACGGCCCGTTCATGGTCAAGGGGATCATGCGCACCGACGACGCCAGGCGCGCGGTGGACGCGGGGGTGAGCGCCATCTCGGTGTCGAACCACGGTGGCAACAACCTGGACTCGACGCCGGCCACCATCCGCGCCCTGCCCGGCATAGCCGAGGCCGTCGGCGACCAGGTCGAGGTGCTGCTGGATGGCGGCATCCGGCGGGGCAGCGACGTGGTCAAGGCGCTCGCGCTCGGGGCCCGCGCGGTGATGATCGGACGCGCGTACCTGTGGGGACTGGCGGCCAACGGCGAGGCCGGAGTCGCCAACGTGCTGGAGATCCTGCGCGGCGGGATCGACTCGGCCCTGATGGGCCTGGGTCGGGCCGGCGTGCGCGACCTCTGCCCGGACGACGTCGTCGTCCCGGCCGGTTTCACCCGTACGTTCGGCTGACCGGCCGCTCGGGTCAGCCAGCCCCGGCCAGCCGGGCCGGGTCAGCCGGCGCGCGGGGCGACCTCGCCCATCGCGCCCCAGCCGTCCTGCGGCACGGTCATATTGACGATCTCGGGGACCCTGTCGACATAGTCGGGCATCCAGCCGATGGCCTTCTTGAAGTGCTCCGATCCGACGTGGGCCTCGGCCGCGTCGTCCTGGAAGGCCTCGACCAGGACGAACTGATGCGGGGTCTCCACGCTGCGGGACCACTCGAAGAAGATGTTGCCCGGCTCGGCCCGGGTGGCCTGGGTGAACTCGTCCACCTCCGACAACCACTGCTCGCTGAGCTCGGGCCGGACCGTGAACTTGACGACGATGAAGATCATGTGAGGTCTCTCCTTGGGTTCGGTCAGTCCTGTCGGCAGGTTATCCGGCTCGGCCGGTGCCGCTGGGCGTCCGCGGCCGGGTGCCCTGGATGGCCTGGTACCCGGCTTCCTCGACCCGCCAGGCCCGCAGGTCGTCGAGGTAGGCCTGCCGCTCCTGGCCTCGCTGCGTCGCGTCGTGGCCAAGAAACAGCTGGAATCGCTGGTCGCGGGCACCAAGATCGTGCGCGACGAGCTGACCGGAGCCGCCGAGTAGCGTGGGGCGGTGCCGAGCCTTTCCGACCTGCGGTGGCCGGACCTGGCAGTTCCCGCCACCGCTGTCGTCCTGCCCCTCGGCTCGGTGGAGCAGCACGGACCCCACCTGCCCTTCGACACCGACACCGCAGTGGCTGTCGAGCTGGCGGCCCGGTTGGTCGGGCGGCGTCCCGATTTCCTGCTTGCCCCGCCGCTGGGGTACGGCGCCAGCGGGGAGCACGAAGGGTTCCCCGGAACGCTGTCGATCGGGTGCGCGGCGCTGGAGTTGCTCCTTGTCGAGCTCGGCCGATCAGCCTCCCGATGGGCCCGGCGGCTGCTGCTCGTCAACGGCCACGGCGGCAACCTCGCCCCGTTACGGGCCGCCGTCGACCGGCTGCGGTACGAGGGGCGCGACGTCCTGGGCTGGACCGCGTCCTGGCCGGCGGCGGCCTCCGACGCGCACGCGGGCCGGACCGAGACCTCGCTGATGCTCGCCCTGCGACCGGCCGCCGTCCGCACGGAGCAGGCCGTGGCCGGTCCCGCCGAATCGCTGGTCGACCTGCTGCCGCGGATCCGCGCCGCCGGCGTCGCCGCGGTCAGCCCGTCCGGAGTCCTGGGCGACCCTGCCGGTGCCACCGCCGAGCAGGGCGAGGCGCTGCTCCGCGATCTCGGCGACGCGCTGGACGGCGAGGTCGACGACTGGCTCGGGCGCCGGTAACGACTGCAGCGGTCCAACCGGCCGGTGCTCAGCCGGCGCCGGTCACCCGGACCCGGGGACGCAACCCGAGCTCAGCCAGCTCCAGGCGGGCCAGCGCGGCGATCACGCCCGGGTCCCCGGCCCGCCAGGCCGCGCCCGGCTCCGGGTGTACGGCGGCGACTCGGGTCAGCGACCGGCGGCTCAGCGCGCGCAGCGCGAGCAGGTCCAGGTCGTCGAGCACCCGACCGGCAGCGGCGGCCTCCCGCATCCACCTGGCCCGGTGCGGAATCCAGCGCAGCAGCGCCCAGCCGACCGGGATGAGGGTGATGACCACGGCCAGCCACCAGGCGATCCGGGCCACGACGTCCTGCTGGGCCTGACCGGCCGCAGCCAGCGCGTCCCCGGCACCGCGGGCGGAATCGAACGGCGCCTGCAGCGCGCCGCCGGCCACCGGCACGTCGCCGACGGTGGCCCCCACCTCGGCCATGCTCCCGCTGAAGTCCCGCCCGGCGCCTTCCAGGGCCCGGCCGGGTCCGGCCAGCTCGCCGATGAGTCCGTGCAGCAGGGTGCCGACCAGCACCCAGCCTGCGCACCACCCCAGCAGCACCGCGTCGCCGAGCTGCTGCCAGGTACGACGGGCCGGTGTCTGCGCGTAGATCCTCATCGGGTCATCCTGCGCGAGCGGTCACCGCCCGTCGCCCTGATCCGGGACGTGTCCTCAGGAGGGACGGCCGCGACCGGTCTTGGCCTGCAGCTCGTCGATCAGCTTGGAGGCGTCGGCTTTGCTCAGGCCGTCTGGCACCTCCACACCGGCCTCCTGGGCCAGCGTGCTTAGGTAGGACTGCTGCGGACCGGTCATCGGCTCGTCGCCGGTGGTCCAGTCGTCGGGGTCCTTCTCGGGATTTGGCTCAGGGTTCTGCTGGGGTGCGGTCACCCGTCGACGCTACCCAAGTCCGCGCGATGCGGCGCGTGCTGGGCGCGCAGGTCGGGTCGCTACCGTCGGCTGCGTGTCCGAGCTGCAGCGGCCGCGTACGGCGGTGGTGACCGGCGCGGCCCGCGGGATCGGGGCGGCGACAGTGCGCCGCCTCGCCGACGACGGGTGGCGGGTGGTTGCCGTGGACGCTTGCGCCGACGACCCCGCCGTCGGGTATCCGCTGGCGACCCCGGCCGATCTCGAGGGCGTGTGTGCGCCGTACGACGGTGCCGTCGTACCGCTCGTCGCCGACGTGCGGGACCAGACGGCGCTGGACGGGGCGGTCCGGCTGGCCACTGAGCGATTCGGCGGCCTCGACGCGGCGGTGGCCGCCGCGGCGGTGATGGCCGGCGGCCGGGACACGTGGTTGACCGACGACGAGACCTGGCGGATCTCCGTCGATGTCGGCGTCTTCGGGGTGCGCAATCTAATCCGTTCGGCCTTGCCGGCGCTGCTGTCCCGGCCGGAACCCCGGTCCGGTCGGTTCGTGGCGGTCGCCTCGGTGGGCGCCGAGCACGGTCTGTGGCGGCTGTCGGCGTACACCGCGGCCAAGCACGCCGTCCTCGGGCTGGTGCGGGGGCTCGCGGCGGACCTGCGGGGCACCGGGGTCACCGCGACCGCGGTCTCCCCCGGCTCGACCAGGACGCCGATGCTGCGGGCCACGG
>JBBPYA010000174.1:0-2634 GCA_038200385.1 Mycobacteriales bacterium | reverse complement strand
GGCCACCGTCTCGGGATCAGTGAGGGCCGGAATGGTGTCCCGCAGCACGCCGCCCCACGCCACCTGACGCCAGTCCACTTCCGCCGAGTCGTCGAAGAACGGTGCCCAGCCCGGCTCGATGGCGACGTAGATCTGCCGCTTCCAGCCCAGGTAGCCGGGCGGAGCCGGGTGTCCCAGCGCAACAGCGCGGGTAACATCGGAGGCCAAGGCGGCACCCGCGTGGCAGATCGGCCCCGGTGCCCTCGTGCATTTCATCGAGGAGGACCTGCCCCATGAACATTGTCGTGCTGGTCAAGCAGGTCCCCGACTCCGGCAGCGAGCGCACCCTGAGCGGTTCGGACAACACCGTCGAGCGGGCCTCCGCGGACAACGTCATCAACGAGATGGACGAGTACGCGATCGAGGAGGCGCTCAAGCTCACCGAGGCCGACGGCGGCGAGGTGACGATCCTGACGATGGGCCCGGAGCAGGCCGGCGAGACCATCCGCAAGTCGCTGTCGATGGGCGCGCACAAGGCAGTGCACGTCACCGACGCGGCGCTGCATGGCTCCTGCGCGGTGCAGACCTCCGCCGTACTCGCCAAGGCGCTCGGGACCCTGGAGTGGGACCTGGTGCTGTGCGGCGCGGAATCCACCGACGGGCAGGTCGCGGTGATGCCGGCGATGCTCAGCGAGCGGCTAGGTGTGCCGCATCTGACCGGCGCCCGCAAGCTGACCGTCGACGGGGGGACGCTGACCGTCGAGCGCCAGACCGACGGCGGCTACTGGGTCCTCGAGGCGCAGGCCCCGGCCATCGTCAGCGTCTGGGACACCATCAACGAGCCGCGCTACCCCTCGTTCAAGGGCATCATGGCCGCCAAGTCCAAGCCGGTGACCACCCTGGGTCTGTCCGACCTGGGGCTGGAGTCCACCGACGTGGGACTGGACAACGCCACCAGCCAGGTCGTGGAGTTCGCGAACCGGCCGCCCAAGGAGGCCGGCCAGGTCGTCACCGACGAGGGGGACGGCGCGGCCAAGCTCGCCGAGTTCCTCGTCGGCCAGAAGTTCATCTGATCCGCCCGCAGCCGAGAAATCCGAGGTTCGACACGATGGCAGAAGTACTCGTTCTGATCGAGCACGCCGACGGCACGGTGAGGAAGGCCGCGTTGGAGTCGCTGACGGTGGCCCGCGGGCTCGGTGAGCCGTCGGCCGTGGTGTGCGGTGCGCCCGGTGAGGCGGCGGCGCTCCGGGACCGGCTGGCTGAATACGGCGCGGCAAAGATCTACGTCGCCGAGTCCGAGGACATGGTGAGCTACCTGGTGGCCCCGAAGACCGAGCTGCTCGCGCAGCTGATCGCAGAGAAGTCCCCGGCCGCCGTCGTCGTGCCGTCGACGAACGAGGGCAAGGAGATCGCCGGCCGGCTCGCGGTCCGGACCGGCAGCGGCCTGCTCACCGACGTTACCGAGGTCGACGCCGACGGGACCGCGACGCAGGTGGTCTTCGCGGGCGCCGTCATCGTCAAGTCCAAGGTCTGCACCGGTACGCCGATTTACACACTGCGGCCCAACTCGGTGTCTCCGGAACCCGCGCCGGCCGCAGGCGAGGAGGAGACCGTCGAGTTCACGGTCTCCGACGCCGCCAAGGCGACGAAGATCCTGGACCGGGTGGTCGAGACCACGACCAGCCGACCCGAGCTGACCGAGGCCGGCATCGTCGTCTCGGGCGGGCGGGGCGTGGGCAGCGCCGAGAACTTCGCGATCATCGAGGGTCTGGCCGACGCGCTCGGCGGCGCGGTCGGCGCCTCCCGGGCGGCCACGGACTCCGGGTTCTACCCGCACCAGTTCCAGGTCGGGCAGACCGGCAAGACGGTCTCGCCGCAGCTCTACCTGGCCGCCGGCATCTCCGGGGCGATCCAGCACCGGGCCGGGATGCAGACCTCCAAGACGATCGTCGTGATCAACAAGGACGGCGAGGCCCCCATCTTCGACCTCGCCGACTTCGGCGTGGTCGGCGACCTGAACAAGGTAGTTCCCGCCCTCACCGACGAGGTCACCAAGCGCAAGGGCTGAGGCCGCTACGTACTCACCAGCAGCGCGACGGCGATGCCGGTGACGAACAACATGATGGCCATCAGGGGGTACTGCGAGCGACGTGCCTCCTGCTCACCGAAGGCCCGCACCGCCCGGTCGTGGGCCGTCAGCACTCCGACCACGTGGCCGAGCACGATGGCCCCGATCTGGATGTAGCTGATCGTCGTCGTGGACAGCAGCGTGTAGTCCACCTGCGCACCGCCGGCCCCCTGGGCGTGGGAGCCGGCGCCGAACGGTCACCGAGCAGGAGCCAGGTCTGCTGTCCCTCGAAGAGCAGCAACGAGAAGTAGTGCGCGATGACGTAGCCCACCGCGATCGGGACGAGGGACGGCGCGAACCATCCGGGCAGGTTGATCCCGGCGGTCGCACGCACCCGGGCTGGATCGTCCTCGAGCGGTGACCGGTGCACCTCGGCGGCTGGCGCGCCGGCAGCCACCAGTCCGGCCACGGATACGGAGGTCTCCTCCCGGGATACCCGACGAACTACGACCATGGCGCGGTGGTAGAGCACGGTGACGAGGGCGACCATGACGACCAGTCCCAGCGTGCCGACGACCGTGCTGTCC
>JBBPYA010000173.1:0-5190 GCA_038200385.1 Mycobacteriales bacterium | reverse complement strand
CTTGCGCAGGACCGCGGGGGCGTCACTGGCCGGGCCGCAGGCCACCCCGACGCTCACCGAGGCCATCCCGGGCATGGCCGCGGGCACCGCGCTGACGACGCGCTCTCCGACGGCGGCCGCCGCCTCGGCCTCGACACCGGGGCTGAGGATCACAAACTCGTCGCCGCCGAGACGGGCGACGAGGTCCTCGACCCGGACGTGCTCGGTCAGCAGGTCGGCGACCCGCTGCAGCACCTGGTCTCCCGCGGCATGCCCACCGAGATCGTTGGTGGCCTTGAGGTCGTCCACGTCGATCACGACCAGAGCGACCTGCCCGTCGGCGCGGGCGGTCAGTTCGGCCACTCTCGCCTCGTACGCGTGCCGGCTGCCGATCCCGGTCAGGGCATCGGTGAACGCCAGCGCGCGGATCGTCTCCTGTTCCAGGACCGACCGCACGAAACCCTGCATCGATCTCGCGGCGGCGACCGAGCGCAGCCGCTGCCGCCACATTGCGGCCGCGAGGTGCTCGTTGTAGGCGAGCAGGTCCGAATGCGGCGCCGAGTCCCCGGCCTGGATCTCGGCCCGCGCGTGCAGCACGGCCGCGGTCCGGGTCTGGCCGGCATTGGGCGGCAGCGCCGCGAAGGCCTCCGCCGCCACGGCGCTTGCCCCGACCCGATCCCCGGCCAGGAACGTCGTACGCGCCTCGAACATCAAGGCCAGCGCCGGGTCCCCGGGCTGGCCATGGCCCACGAGCGCGGCCGCGGCGGCCCGCAACTCCGCGATGGCCGACCGTGGCTGCATCCACTCACCGGCCGCGCAGGCTGCCAGCAACCGCGCCTTCGCCCGGTAGGCGACGGTGTCCGCCCGGGCCGGCTGCTGCAGGGCCAGCCGGGAGTGCCGGTACGCCGAGGCCCGCTGGGACGCTGCGGAGTCGTCGTCGCCGATGCAGCGCAGGTCCATCGACCACTCCAGGTGCAACACCGCGAGGTTCAGCTGGCCGGTCATCCGGGTGACGAAGAGCAGGTCCGGTGTGGCGGCGGCGACGTCGGCGGCGGCCAGGAAGTGTGGCAGCGCCAGTTCGTACAACCGCAGCAGCAGATAGCAGCGACCCAGGCTGGTCCGGCCGGTCGTCAGGGAGAACGGTTCGTGCCCGCCGGCCGCCAGGTCCGACTCGGCCCACGCCAACTCGTGCAGCAACGAGTCGGGAGCCTCCAGATCCTCCTGTGGTTCGTCCTGGACGATCGTCTGCAGCACGCCGAAGGATCGCCCGATCGAGAGCCAGGAACTGTCGCCGCAGCTCTCCGCGGCCTCCCGCACCGCCTGGCTCGCCGCGAACGCGCCGGCGTGATCGCCGAGGTTGTGCAGCGCGACTCCCCGCACGTGGTGCAGCGAGGCCGCAGCCACTCCGGCCGGGGGGAGGCGACCGGCGGTCCCGTGACGGGACAGCCGGGATTCCGCGGCGCGCAGGGCGACGTCGGCCTGCCCCGACTGGGCGGCCCGCAGCAGCCGAACGGCGTCGACGCGGTAGTCGGCCGGCACGGTCCCCCCATCGGCTGGTCGAGGAAAATGAGCGAACCCAATTGTGACAGGATCATACCCAGGGGAGTGCGCCGAGTAACCTCCGCCGACGGGCCTGTTCCAGAGTTGAAATCTCGTTCGCATCTGTCGGCCGTGGCCGGTAGACAACCGGCGTGGACACCCCCGAGTTCATCCTGCGCCCGGCCACGGCCGAGGAGTTCCCGGCGATGTGGGACTGCATGGTCGACACCTTCGCCGAGATCCCGCACGACTCCGACCGGGAAGCCGAGGCGAGCCTGTTCGAGCCCGAGCGCAGCCTGATCTGGCTGGACGGCGGGGCCATCGTCGGCACCGGCGGCATCGTCAGCCGGGATCTGACGGTGCCCGGCGCGATCGTGGCGCTGGCCGGCGTCACCTACATCACGGTGGCACCTACCCACCGCCGCCGCGGGCTGCTCACCCGGCTGATCACCCGCCAGCTGTCCGACCTGCACGAGCGCCAGGCCGAGCCGCTGGCCGGGCTGTGGGCCTCCGAAGCGGCGATCTACCAGCGGTTCGGGTACGGGCGGTCGGCGGTGCGGGCGATCCTGTCCGGGGACACCACTGGCCTGACCTTCCGCGCCGGGGTCCAGCCCGGGTCGGGCCGGATCCGGCGGATCCCGTCGGAGGAGATCCGCCCATACGCCGAGCACGTCTACGACGCGCTGCGGCCACAGCTGAGCGGGCATCTGGCCCGGCCGCCGAAATGGTGGGATCGACGGCTGGCCGACCCCGAGCACTACCGCCAGGGACACACCGCGATCCGGCACGTCATCCACGAGGAGGCCGACGGCCGGGTGACGGGCTGGGCGGCGTACCGGATCAAGGGCGACTTCGACGACTTCCGCCCGGACGGCACGGTCCGGATCCACGACCTGTACGGACTGACCCCGCAGGCCCGGGCCGCGCTCTGGCGGCATCTGCTCGACCACGATCTGGTCCGCCACTTCCTGCATCGAATGGCGACGCCGGACAGCGAGCTACCGCATCTGGTGATGGACCCACGGGCGGTCCGGACCGAGTTGACCGACTCGCTGTGGCTGCGCCTGGTCGATGTCGACCGGGCGCTGGCCGCCCGCCGCTACCTGGTGGACGTCGACGTCGTGCTCGAGGTGTCCGATGTGCTCTGCCCGTGGAACGCCGGGCGCTGGCGGTTGACCGGCGGCCCGGAGGGGGCCGCGTGCGTTCCGAGCAGCGACCGGGCCGACCTCACGTTGTCGACGACCGAGCTGGCGGCGGCCTACCTCGGCGGCGTCCCGCTGAACACGCTGGCTGCCGCCGGTCGGGTCACGGCCGACTCGCCCGCGGCGCTGCGACGGGCCTCGACGGCCTTCGGGTGGGACAGCCAGCCCTGGTGCCCCGAGGTCTTCTGACCCACCGGATCCGCCGGCGCGGGCGGTTCTGACACCCTGCAGGGGTGACACAGCCGCCGGAGGAGGACACCGGCCTGGGCTTCACCGCTCAGGCCATGCTGTGCGACTCGGCGGCGGCGGTCGAGGGCAAGCTGTACATCCAGGGCGGCGGGTGGAACGCGATCGCGGCCGGGACCATGCCCTTCACCGCGCCGCGGATCGGAATGGCAGTGCTGATCGGCGTCCCCTACGGCGCCACGGACCGTCGGCACGAGCTGACGGTCGGCCTGTCCGACGAGGACGGCAGCACGTTGCCGCTCGGTCCGGTCGTCGACGAGGGACGGGCCAGCCACCTGTCGGTGAGTTTCGAGGTGGGCCGGCCAGCCGCGCTCCCGCCGGGCGAGGCCCAGTTGTTGCCGTTCGCGCTCAACATCGACGGCTACGGCTTCAGCCGTCCCGGTGGCTACGCGTTCGTGATCGCCGTGGACGGGCGCGAGGTCACCCGGCTGCGGTTCCGGATCCATCCTCGGCCGTGACCGGCGGCTGGCAGCCCGGACACCAATAGAGATTGCGGCCCAGCATGACCTCGGTCCGGACCGGGGTGCCGCAGACCAGGCAGGCTTCGCCGGCGCGCCGGTACACGTAGACCCGACGCTGCCGCCGATCCGGTGGTCGGGTGGTGACGATCCGTCCCCGTCGTACGCCGTCACGCATCAACTCGAGCAGGTCGGCCCACATCGCCGCCCACATCTGGGGGCCGACCGTCCGACCCGGAGCGTGCGGGTCCACGCCGTGGCGGAACAGCAACTCGGCGCGGTAGACGTTGCCGACCCCCGCGAGCACTGACTGGTCCATCAGCAGGGCCCCGATCGCCGCCCTGCTGCGGGCGATCCGGGCGTAGGCGCGGGCCGGGTCTGCGCCACGACGCAACGGATCGGGACCCAGCCGGTCCCGCAGGAGCGTCACCTCGGGGCGGGTCAGCACCTCGCAGACGGTGGCACCGCGCAGCTCCCACCACACCGAGTCCGTCCACAACCGCAGCCGCAGGGCACCGCGCGGAGCCGGCATCGGCGGGGTACCGGTGCGCCACTCGCCGTACAGCCCGAGGTGGACGTGCAACCACAGCTGTCCGTCGTAGTGGTGCAGCAGGTGCTTGCCGACGGACTCCGCGCGCAGCAGCGTCCGCCCGTCGAGCAACTCCGCACCGCCGGCGAAGCGGCCCTGCGGGCTGTCGGCGCGCACTTGGCAGCCGCGCAGGGTGCGGTTGTGCTCGCGGGCGAGCCGGTAGATCGTGTGGCCCTCGGGCACGGTGCTCCGATCACTGGGAGGTCGTCAAATGGCGGACAACCGACGGCAGCGTCGACGATCCAACACCGGCGACGCCGCCGCGACTCAACCAGACCCGGACCGGCACGCGGCAGCGGATCTCGCGTCGGCTGCCGGCGGCGCCGGCAAACCCCGGCGGCGGGGTTCCGCGGACAGCGAGCGGGGCCTGCGTGGCCTCGTCGGGTCCGGACCGACCCAGGTCGGGGTGCAGGCTGCAATGCGCGCCAGGGACGCCTCCCGGCCCACCGAGGAGGAGCTGGCCGCCGCCGACGCCGACGTGGTCATCGTGCGCCGGAACTGGCAACCACCGCCGGACTGAGCGGTGCCCGTCAAGGCAGCGGCGGAAGTTGCGCGGTGTCCTCGTAGGCGTGCAGCTGGTCGATCCGGCGCTGATGGCGAGCCTCGGCGCTGAACGGCGTAGCGAGAAAGGCCTCCACCATCTCGACCGCCTCCTCCGAAGGGTGCATCCGGGCACCGATGCTGACGACGTTCGCGTCGTTGTGCCGACGGGCCAGTACGGCGGTCTCGGTGTTCCACGCCAGCGCCGCTCGGACGCCGACGACCTTGTTGGCCGCGATCTGCTCGCCGTTGCCGGACCCGCCGATCACCACCCCCAGGCTGCCGGGATCGGCGACGACGCGGGCGGCCGTTCCCAGGCAGTACGCCGGATAGTCGTCCTCAGGGTCGTACCCGCGCGGACCCACGTCGGTGACGTCGTGCCCGGCCGCACCCAGTCGCTCCAGCAAGAGGGCCTTGAGTTCGAAGCCGGCATGGTCGGAGCCGAGGTACACGCGCACGGCGTGAGTGTGGCACGCGGCCGGCGCCCGGCCGGGTCCTCAGCCCAGCAATTGAGAGCGCTGCGCGCTCGTCGTGGGTCGCGAAGATGGCCGGCGGCGTTGGGGTGGCGGAGGGTGCTTGGTGGGGCGAACATGGTGGGGCTGGTCCCGGTCAACGCCGATCCGCCTGTAGTGCCAGT
>JBBPYA010000172.1:0-4774 GCA_038200385.1 Mycobacteriales bacterium | reverse complement strand
GCCCCTGCAGCGCAGCCCGCGGCTGGCCATCGGCACCGACACCGCCGCTGATCCGCTCGTCGACCACGCGCCGGTACCACCGCTGCCGGCCGAACCCGTCCTCCGGGTGCTGCCCGGTCCCCGCCCGGAGCAGCTCGGGGTCGGCGCGCTGGACCGACTGCTGGCCGCGACGTGGACCGCCACGCAGGACAGCAACCGGGTCGGCGTGCGCCTGGACGGTCCCGCCCTGCTCGCCGACGTGCCCGGCGACCTGCCCTCCGACCCGCTGGTGCCCGGCGCGGTCCAGGTCCCGCTCAACGCCCGTCCGCTGATCTTCCTGGCCGACCACCCGGTGACCGGCGGCTACCCGGTGCTCGCGGTGGTCCGGGCGGCCGATCTGGGCGTGGCCGCGCAGTTGCGGCCCGGACAGCGGGTCCGGTTCCGGACCGGCTGACGCGGCCGGCGACCGAGCCACCGTTCCCACCGCTCCGGGGAACGGCACCGCCGCCCGCCGGTGCGCGAGGATGGCCGCCGGTGGTGCCCGCCCCCGGGAACCGCCGCCGAACCGGGAGGGATGACATGTGGATCTGCGCCACCTGTGGGGTGGAGTCCGCGGAGCAGCCCGCGGTCTGTGCCATCTGCGCCGACGAGCGGCAGTGGGTGCCGGCCGCCGGTCAGCAGTGGACCACCCTGGACGAGCTTCGAGCCGCCGGCCACCGCACCGCGATCCGGGAACTCGAGCCGGACCTGTACGGCGTCACCGTGGAGCCGGAGGTCGGCATCGGCCAGCAGGCCCACCTGATCCACACGCCGGAGGGCTGCCTGCTGTGGGATCCGCCCGGTTTCGTCGACGAGGACGCCGTACGCCGGATCCGCGAGCTCGGTGACGTGGCCGCCGTCGTCGCCAGCCACCCGCACATGTTCGGCGTCCAGGTGGAGTGGAGCAGGGCGCTGGGCGGCGTATCCGTGCTCGTCGCCGGCAAGGACCAGCGGTGGGTGGCCCGGCCGGACCCGGCGATCCGCAGCTGGGACGGCACGCTGGAGGTGCTGCCCGGTGTCACGCTGGCCCAGCCGGGCGGGCACTTCCCGGGCAGCGCGGTCGCGCTCTGGGCGGCCGGCGCGGACGGCCGCGGGGTCCTCTTCGGTGGCGACACCATCCAGACCAACCCAGACCGGGCGTCGATGACGTTCATGCGCAGCTACCCCAACCGGATACCACTCTCGGCGGCGGTCGTGGAACGGATCGCCGCAGCGGTCGAGGGGTTCGACTTCGACCGGCTGTACGACAACTTCGGCGGCTGTATCCAGGCCGACGCCGGGGCGATCCTGCGCCGCTCCGCCGAGCGGTACACCGGCTGGGTCCGGGGCGACTTCGACCACCTGACCTGACCGTGCGGCTCAGCCCGTGAGCATCCGGTAGATGTCCATGGTCTGGGTCGCCACCGCCGGCCACCCGAACTCGCCGACCGCCCGCTGCCGTCCCGCCTCGCCCATCGCGGTCCGCCGCTCGTCGTCTCCGAGGACCGTGTTGAGCGCGGCGGCCAGGTCCCGCTCGAAACCCTCGGGGTCGGTCTCGTCGTAGTGCACCAGCAGACCGGTCCGGCGGTCGTCGACCACCTCGGGGATCCCGCCGACGTCGCTGGCCACCACCGCGGTCCCGCAGGCCATCGCCTCCAGGTTCACGATGCCCAGCGGCTCGTACACCGACGGGCAGCAGAACACCGCCGCGGTGCTGAGCAGCTTGCGGACATCCTCCCGGGGGAGCATGTCGGCGATCCAGACCACACCGTCGCGGCAGGTCTGCAGGTCCTCCACGAGCGCGGCCACCTCGGCGCCCAGCGCCGGCGTGTCCGGGGCCCCCGCGCAGAGCACGAGCTGCGCGCTGGGGTCGAGGGCGGCCGCGGCCCGGAGCAGGTGCGGCACGCCCTTCTGCCGGGTGATCCGCCCGACGAACACGACGCAGGGCCGCGCCGGGTCGATCCCGAACCGGTCGAGCACCTCCGGGTCCCGGTCCGGCCAGTAGTCCGCGGTGTCGATGCCGTTGCGCACAACATGCACCATCGCCGGGTCCAGGAACGGGTAGCAGGACAGGATGTCGGCGCGCATCCCCTCGCTGACCGCGATCACGGCGTCGGCCGAGCGGTACGCCGTCCGCTCGGCCCACGAGGACAGCGCGTAGCCGCCGCCGAGCTGCTCGGCCTTCCACGGCCGGCGCGGCTCCAGGGAGTGCGCGGTGAGCACGTGCGGGACGTCGTACAGCAGCGAACCCAGGTGGCCGGCGAGGTTTGCGTACCAGGTGTGCGAGTGCAGGATGTCGCAGCCGATCAGCGCGTCGGCGATGGCGAGGTCGACCCCGATCGTCTGCAGCGCGGCGTTCGTGCCGACCAGGTCGGCAGGCACGTCGTGGGCCGTCGCACCCTCCCGGGGCGAGCCGAAGCAGTGCACGGCGACGTCCAGCCCCGGAATCCGGCGCAGCTCGCGGACCAGGAAGTCGACGTGGACCCCCGCCCCGCCGTAGATGTCCGGCGGGTACTCACGGGTGATCAAGCCCAGCTGCATGCCCAGAGACTAGGGTCAGCGACATGACCAGAGAGCCTCGAGTTCTCGGGATCGTGCTCGCCGGCGGGGAGGGCAAGCGGCTGTGGCCGCTGACCCAGGACCGGGCCAAACCGGCGGTCCCGTTCGGCGGGAACTACCGGCTGATCGACTTCGTCCTGTCCAACCTGGTCAACGGCGGCCTGACCAAGCTGTGCGTGCTGACGCAGTACAAGTCGCACTCTCTGGACCGGCACATCACCACGACGTGGCGGATGTCCGCGCTGCTGGGCAGCTACGTCACCCCGGTCCCGGCCCAGCAGCGGCTCGGCCCCCGCTGGTACACCGGCAGCGCGGACGCCATCTTCCAGAGCCTGAACCTGGTCTACGACGAGCAACCGGCCTACATCGTGGTGTTCGGCGCCGACCACGTGTACCGGATGGATCCGACCCAGATGGTCGCCCAGCACATCGAGTCCGGGGCGGGGGTCACCGTGGCCGGGATCCGAGTGCCGCGGGAGCAGTCCACCCAGTTCGGGGTGATCGAGACCGACGGGCGGCGGATCACCGCGTTCCTGGAGAAGCCGACCGACCCGCCGGGGCTGCCGGACAGCCCGAACGAGATATACGCCTCGATGGGCAACTACGTGTTCAGCACCGACGTCCTGCTCGAGGCGCTGCGGCTGGACGCCGCCGACGAGGCCTCCGAGCACGACATGGGCGGCAACCTGATCCCGAGCCTGGTCGCGGAGGGGGTCGCCGAGGTGTACGACTTCGCCGACAACGACGTGCCCGGCGCCACCGACCGCGACCGCGGCTACTGGCGCGACGTCGGGACCCTGGACTCCTACTACGACGCCCACCTGGACCTGGTCTCGGTACACCCGGTGTTCAATCTGTACAACCGGAGCTGGCCGATCTTCACCCAGCCGCCGCAGCTGCCGCCGGCGAAGTTCGTCGAGGGCGGCCTGGCGCAGGAGTCGATGGTCGGACCCGGCGTCATCGTGGCCGGCGCCACCGTGCGCGGCTCGGTGATCTCGCCGAACGTCACGATCTCCGGCGGTGCCTATGTCGAGGGCAGCGTGCTGCTGGACAACGTCCGGATCGGGGCCCGGGCGGTGGTCCGCCGGGCGATCCTGGACAAGAACGTCGTCGTCCCGCCGGACGCGCACATCGGTGTCAACCACGAGGCCGACCGGGAGCGGTACCACGTCTCACCGGGCGGGGTGGTCGTGCTCGGCAAGGGCGCCAAGGCGCTGTCCTGACCGGCCGGACTACCGGCGGTGTACGGCGGCGAGCAGGCCCTCGCCGAGCGGGATCAGCAGGCTGACCAGCTCCTCGTGTTCCCGGATCGTCCGGGTGACCTCCCGCAGCGCCACCGTCTCGGGGTCCCGGGCCGACGGCTCACCGATCCGGCCGCGCCCGAGCATGCCGGCGAGGACCACGACGCCGCCGGAACGCAGCAGCCGCAGCGACTGGGTCAGGTACTCCTGGTAGTCCGGTTTCGGCCCGTCGACGAACACCAGGTCGTACGCCCCGTCGGTGAGGCGGGGGAGGACCTCCGAGGCCGACCCGTTGATCAGGCGGAACCGTCCCGGCGCGACCTTCTGGTCGGCGAAGGCCCGCTTGGCGGCCCGCTGGTGCTCGGCGTCGGTGTCCACCGAGGTCAGGACGCCGTCGGCGCGCATCCCGGCCAGCAGCCACAGCCCGGACACCCCGGCGCCGGTGCCGACCTCGACGACGGCCCGGGCGTCCAGGGCAGCGGCCAGGAAGCGCAGCGCGTTGCCCGCGCCCGGTCCGATCGGTAGGCAGCCGAGTTCGTCGGACCGGTTCCGGGCGGCGACGAGCACGTCGTCCTCGACCCCGAAGCCCTCGGCGTACGCCGTCACAGCCATCCGATCTCCCTCCCGTCCTGCCGTGTCCTCGGCTCGGCTGCCGCCGGTGTACCGGCGTGTCCCGTCCGTAGGGGAGACCCTATCCGCGCCCGGTCGGGTGAAACCCGGCACGCGCCGGAACACCAACTCTCAGCAAACCGTTATCGGCGCAGTGAGTACCAGGCAGGAGGGACAGGGCACCATGGGTGTTGCCGGCCAGGTGGCCGCTCAGCCGGCTCCGACAACGGCCACGCGACCCGATCCGGCGCCGGGACCGCTCGAGGGGGACCCGATGTCTGAGACCCAGCCCTCCGAAGGGACCGTCGACGTGGCGGTCTGGGTGCCACCGACCTGGGACCAGGTAGTCCGTCAGCACTCCGCCCGGG
>JBBPYA010000171.1:0-7329 GCA_038200385.1 Mycobacteriales bacterium | reverse complement strand
GGGCAACGATCCGGCGGCGGCGATGAGGTACTGCGTCTCCGGTGACACTGCGGTCCGACTGCCGGTGGGGACGGTCCGGATCGAGGATGTCGTGCCCGGCGCGGCCCCGAACACCGAGCACGACATCGACCTGAAGGTCGTTGACCGCAGCGGCGAGGTCGCGCGGGCGTCGAAGCTGTTCCATTCCGGGTCGCACCCGACGCTGCGGCTGCGGACCCGCGAGGGGTACGAGCTCACCGGGACACTCAACCATCCGGTGCTCTGCCTGGTCTCCGTGCTCGGTGTCCCTACCTTGCTGTGGCGGCTCCTCGAGGAGGTCGGACCGGGTGACCGGGTCGTCCTCCAGCGCACCGCCGCCGCCGAGGCCGGTGTCCTCGGTGAGTACGACGCGGCCGAGGCCGTGCTCCTGGGGGCCTTTGTCAGCGAGGGCTGGGTGTCCGACGGCCGGGCCGGCTTCAACAGCGTCGACCGGGACTTCTTCGACCGCGTCGTGGCCGCGTACGACACCGTCGTCGGCGGCCGGCGCTACGTCTCCGCGCGCACGATCGCCTCTGGCAGCACCCTGCACGAGCTCGACGTCCAGGACCTGGGCCGGCTGCGGGACACCTGCCTGACCTGGCTGACCAACCAGCGCAGCCACGACAAGGCCGTGCCGGACTGCGTCTGGGACTCCGTGCCGGCAGCCAAGCGACTCTTCCTGCAGGCGCTGTTCGAGGGAGACGGCTCATCCTCGCTGCTTGCTCGGTCCACCCTGCAGCTCAGCTACTCCACCCGGAGCGATCGGCTGGCCCGCGGGGTTCAGCAGCTGCTCCTGGAGTTCGGCGTCGTCGCCCGGCTGTGCCGCTACGACGGTGGCGAGATCAAGGTGGTGATCACGAACCGCCGCGACGCCGGGCTGTTCGCCACCCGCGTCGGGTTCCTCGGCCGCAAGCAGGTCAAGTTGCTCGTGGAGCTGGCCGCGGTCCCGGCGACTAGTAGCGCGTTGTCCAGCGACCATGTGCCGTTCGTCGGCGCCTTCCTGCGGGAGCACGGGGCGAACCGCTGGACCGAACGTGACTGGCTGCGTCGGCACAACGTGGATCGGGTCGAGCGCTGGGAACACGACCGGGAGGAGATCCTGGGCCGGATCACCGCCGAGGCGGCCGCAGTGGTCGAGCCGTTGGTCGACGGCCGCTTCTACTACGCCCAGGTCGCCGCGGTCGAGGACGCCGGGGTACAGCCGGTCTACTCCCTGCGCGTGGACACCGAGGACCACGCCTTCGTCACCAACGGATTCGTCAGCCACAACACCGAGTCGCGGTTGACGCAGCTGGCGATGGAGATGCTGCGCGACATCGACAAGGACACCGTCAACTTCAACCCGAACTACGACGGGAAGTCCCAGGAACCGGAGATCCTGCCCAGCCGGATCCCGAACCTGCTCGTCAACGGCTCCGAGGGCATCGCGGTCGGCATGGCCACCCGGATCCCGCCGCACAACCTGCGCGAGGTCGCCGACGGGGTCGTCTGGGCGCTGGACAACCCCGCTGCCACCGACGCCGAGCTGCTCGAGGCGCTGATCGAGCGGATCAAGGGTCCGGACTTCCCGACCCACGCCCTGATCGTCGGCCGGGACGGGATCGAGGAGGCCTACCGGACCGGGCGCGGGATCGTCCGGATGCGCGCGGTGGTCACCGTTGAGGAGGACAGCAAGGGGCGCACGACGCTGGTCGCGACCGAGCTGCCCTACCAGGTCAACCCGGACAACCTGGCCGAGAACATCGCCACGATGGTCAAGGAGGGCCGGATCGGCGGGATCGCCGACATCGCCGACGAGTCCTCCGACCGGGTCGGCCGCCGGCTGGTGATCAGTCTGCGCCGCGACGCGGTGGCCAAGGTCGTCCTGAACAACCTGTACAAGCACACCGCGCTGCAGTCGACGTTCGGCGTGAACATGCTGGCCATCGTCGACGGCGTACCACGCACGATGCGGCTGGACGAGGTCGTGCGGCACTACGTCGTACACCAGATCGAAGTGGTCCGCCGGCGGACGGCGCACCTGCTGCGCCGAGCCGAGGAGCGGGCGCACCTCCTGCGCGGCTACGCCAAGGCACTGGACCGGCTCGACGCGGTGATCGCGCTGATCCGGGCCAGCGAGTCCGCCGAGGCCGCCCGCGGCGGACTGATGGAGCTGCTCGACGTCGATGAGCTGCAGGCCACCGCGATCCTGGAGATGCAGCTGCGCCGGCTGGCGGCGCTGGAGCGGCAGCGGATCTACGACGAGCTCATCGAGATCGAAAAGGAGATCGCGGAGTACCAGGCGATCCTGGCCAGCGAACCGCGGCAGCGCCAGCTGGTGCGCGACGAGCTGCGCGAGATCGTCGAGCGGTACGGCGACGAACGGCGTACCCGGATCATCCCGAACGACGGTGACGTGTCCATGGAGGACCTCATCGCCGAGGAGGAGGTTGTCGTCACGATCACCCGTACCGGCTACGCCAAGCGGACCAAGTCCGACCTGTACCGCTCGCAGCGCCGCGGCGGCAAGGGCGTGCAGGGTGCCAACCTCAAGGTCGACGACATCGTCGCGCACTTCTTCGTGGGCTCGACGCACAACTGGATCCTGTTCCTGACGAACAAGGGCCGGGTCTACCGCGCGAAGGCGTACGAGCTGCCGGAGGCCAACCGCAACGCGCGCGGCCAGCACGTGGCCAACATCCTGGCCTTCCAGCCCGACGAGCACATCGCGCAGGTCATCCAGATCAAGGACTACTCGGTGGCGCCGTACCTCGTGCTGTCGACGTTGCACGGGCTGGTGAAGAAGTCGAAGCTGACCGACTTCGACTCCCCTCGGCAGGGTGGCCTGATCGCGATCAACCTGCGTGAC
The DNA here is from genome assembly GCA_038200385.1 of Mycobacteriales bacterium. Lineage (GTDB taxonomy): Bacteria > Actinomycetota > Actinomycetes > Mycobacteriales > Geodermatophilaceae > JBBPYA01. Next base: position 4,463 of record JBBPYA010000171.1, on the reverse strand, counting down.
GACGACGAGCTGGTCGGGGCGGCGCTGATCGGACCGGAGGACGACCTGCTGCTGGTCAGCAAGGCGGCGCAGTCCATCCGGTTCAAGGCCGACGACGACTCGCTGCGCCCGATGGGCCGGGCCACGTCGGGCGTGATCGGGATGCGCTTCACCTCCGACGACGAGTTGCTGGCCATGGAGGTGGTGCGCGAGGGCGTCGACGTCCTGGTCGCCACCGAGCGCGGCTACGCCAAGCGCACCGGGATCGAGAACTACCCGCCGCAGGGGCGGGGCGGCAAGGGCGTCCTGACCGCGGATCCCAAGTCGCGCAAGGGTGTGCTCGTCGGCGCGCTCGCGGTGCGGCTGGAGGACGACCTGTACGCGATCACCTCCAACGGCGGGGTGATCCGGACGTCGGTACGCGGTGTACGGCGGACCAAGGAGCGGGCCACCATGGGCGTGAAGCTGATGAACCTGCCCGACGACGTGACCATCGTGGCGCTGGCCCGCAACGCCGACGAGGTGGACGTCTGAGCGCCCCCGCGGGGGGCCTGAGCTGCATGTACGGCGTTGTCGGGGGGCGGTGTGGGATGCTAACGGGTGGACTACCCGCGGACCCGGGAACGGAGGGCCGCCCCGCAAGGGGGCGGAGACGGCCTGTGACCCGCACGACTCTGACCCCCAGGACTCAGCCCGAGAAGGTGACGTCTGTGCTGTTGGCGAGCTACCGGACCCCGACCGGCACCCGAGGAGTCCGGTGACCACGCCCCGCTCCGGCTCGGACACCGAGGCGATACATCGGCCGCCGACGGATTCCGGCGAGACGGAGCAGGTCGGTCGTTACGGGCTGCCGGACTCCGAGTCCGGCGCGGCGTCGGCGGGCACGTCCGCGGACGCCCCGACGTCCTCAGACGGCGCCCCGCAGTCCGCTGCGGGCCGGCCCAGCACGACCACATCGTCGGGACGGCCCACCGAGCCGCCGACGACCCCGGTGCGTTCCCCGGCTGGCGGGCAGCCGTCCGGCGGCGGGCCCACCTCCGACCGGTCCTCGGGGCCGGGGTCCTCCGGCGGGACGACCCCGGGCGGCCCGGTCTCGACGACGAAGCAGTCCCCGCCTCCCGGTTCGAACATGGGAACACCGGGCAGCGGGGGGCCCGGTCCGCGGCCCGGCTCCGGGGCCTCCGCGGGCTGGCAGGGTGCCGTGCAGGCGCCGGCCGGCGGTGGGCCGACGGTGAACGGGATGCCGGCGGCCAGGATCTCCGCTCAGTCCGGTGCCGCTCCCGGCCAGGCCACCGCGGCGATGCCGAGACTGCACCCCGGTGCGCCGGACACCCGGTCCGGCGGGGCGCCCCAGCAGGGCCGTCCCACCGGAAACCGACCGGCGGGTCCTCCGCCGGCGATGGCACCGGTCAACCGGGCGACCGCCACGGCGGCGGCCCGCTCGGCCAGCGGCGGCGGGATGGCCGCTGGTGGTGCCGCAGCGGCCGGCAGCGCGATCCCGACCCGCCCGCCGACCCAGCAGCGCCCGCGCCGGGCGCCGGTCCGTGGCCCGCGGCGGGCCCGGCTGCAGTTGCGCCACATCGACCCGTGGTCGGCCCTGAAGTTCTCCCTCGTGCTGTCGATCGCCCTGTTCTTCGTGTGGATGGTGGCGATCGGGGTGCTGTACGGCGTACTCAGTGGGCTGAACGTGTTCGGCCAGATCAACACGCTGTGGGGTGACCTGCAGGGAACCCAGAACACGCAGCTCGTGACGCCGTCGCTGGTGTTCGGCGGGGCGGCGGTGATCGGCGCGGTGAACATCCTGCTGTTCACGGCGCTGGCCACGATCGGGGCGTTCATCTACAACCTGTGCGCGGACCTGGTCGGCGGGCTGGAGATCACCCTCGGCGAGCGGGACTAGACGACTGAGAAGTCGCGCGGCAGCGTCGTGCGCCCGGTCAGCGCGGCCAGCAGGTGGGGGCCGGTGCCCTGCTCGACGGCGATCCGGGCGGCCAGCGCCGCCGCGTGGGCGAGGACCGGCGTGTTGAAGGCAACCTCCTGATCGGTCGCACGGGCGATGTCATGGCCGTGTACGACGAGTTCGAAGATGCGGGTGGACAGGTACGGCGCGAGTCGCATACCGCCGGCCGCCGTTGTGACCAGGGCGTGCGGGTCCGCGGTGGCCAGTCGCGCCTGCACGCTGGCGAGCAGGTCCGCGACGCCGCTGCCGGGGTCCGGGCCGAGGGCGGCGCCGGCCTGTCGGCCGCGCTCGACGATGCCGGCCGGGTCGTGCTGGCGCTCGGCGATCTCCACGTAGTACCGCTCGGCGGTCGGGACCTCGACGGCGGTCGCAGGCTGGTCGAGGTAGACCAGGACGGTCACCAGCGCGCGGCTGGTGTGACCGACCAGGGCGCGCACGTCCCACTGCCCGAGGCCGGGGCGGTCCCACCGGTCGGCGGGGATCCGGGTGGCCTGCTCGGCGAAGGTGTTCCCGGCGTCGCGGTACAGCTCGGCCACGGTCACCGGTCCTGCCTACTCCCCGGTGCGGTGGCCCGCATCCTGGTCGAGCCGGGAGCGTCTCGTGGGGTACCGTCGTCGGGCGTTGCGGGCCTGTAGCTCAGTCGGTTAGAGCGCATCCCTGATAAGGATGAGGCCGGAGGTTCAAGTCCTCCCAGGCCCACGCGGTGGACCACAACCCTCGGAGGCGTCCGGTGATCAAGAAGTTGCTGTTGCTCGCGGGAGCGGCCGGTGCGCTCGCTGCGTTCCGGAAGAAGAAGGCCGCCCAGTCCGAGGCCGACCTCTGGCACGAGGCGACGACGGCGCCCGATTTGCGCTGAGGCCTGCGCCGCCCACGGGGACGTAGCTCAACTGGCAGAGCACCGCCTTTGCAAGGCGGGGGTTGAGGGTTCGAGTCCCTTCGTCTCCACATGGGGCACCCAAGTCCGGTTCGGTCGCCTGGGTGGGTGACACCACAAGGGTGACCCGGTCGCGGCCCGCGGGACGACGGCCACCCCGTGATCTGTGCCAGCCGAGTTGCTAGCCGAGGCGCTGGGCATGGTCAGTGACCTGTCCCTTCGGAATACTTCGGCCGTGGCCTACGACATCGACCTGGCTGATCGGGTGCGTGAGCTTCTAGCCGGCGAGCCCGGCGTGGTCGAGAAGACCATGTTCGGCGGCTTGGCCTTCATGGTTACTGGGTACATGGCCGTCGGCGTAAGCGGTCAGGGTGGCCTGATGCTGCGCGTCGATCCGTCGCTGACCGACTCCCTGGTCCAGGACGTACGGGCGAGCCGGTTCGTCATGCGCGGCCGCGAGATGAACGGCTGGCTACGCGTCGACATCGACGCGGGCGCGCCCGACGACGAGCTGAACCGGTGGATCGACTACGGCGTCGGCTACGTCCGGTCGCTCCCGCCGAAGTGACCGAGATCCGGCGGTCTGGACCGTAGGTCGCGCCCACCGACCCATGCGCGGGCGTGCCGACCCCCCAACCGCGCGCCGATGATGGCGTTTTGAACGGTCAGGAGGTCCAAATCCGCCCATCCCGCGCACCGAGGCGGCCTTCGACCCCGTCGCCTTCGACGACGAGGCGGCCCGGGCCTACGGCCGGGTGTACGCCGCGGTCAGCAGCGCCGGTCGGAAGGCGCGGGGTGCTCGGGCGGCCGACCTGCTGATCGCCGCTATTGCCTGTGCCGCCGGCCTCCCACTCGTCACCAGGAACCCGCAGGATTTCGTCGGACTCGACCGCGTGGTGGACGTCATCGCGGTCTGAATCGACCCGGCGCTGTGGCGGAGGACTGGTCGCGTTCGGCACACTGGCGGCTCGGTGCCGGGGGAGGGCCATGGACGGCGACCGCGAGGCTCGGGTGCGGCGCGAGGCGATGGCCTGGCTGGCAGTCCGGACGCAGGACGGCGCCCGCCCGATCAGCCGCGAGGAGTTTGCCGACTTCACCTTCGACGGCGAGCCGTTCCGGCTGATCCCCACTCAGTCCGGGATCTGGAAACCGGCCGCCCTGTCCGCGGCACTGACCATCGTCTCCAACGAGAACAGCCCCTACGCCGACGGCGTCGGTCCCGATGGCCTGCAGCGCTACAACTGGCGAGGACTGGACGCGCAGCACGCCGACAACCGGGCCCTCCGTGCCGCGCTGGACGCGCAACTGCCGCTCATCTGGCTGTTCGGGGTCGGGCAGGCGTACTACCAGCCGGTCTTCCCGGTCTACCTGCTGCGCGAGGAACCGGAGCTGCACCGCTTCGTCGTCGTACCTGAAACGCTGCGCGAAGTGGCGCCCTACGCCAGTCCCGTCGAGGCCGAACTCCGCCGCTACCTCCTCCGCGAGACCCGCTACCGGGTACACCAGCCGCGGTTCCGCGCCACCGTGCTGCGGGCGTACCGCCAGCGCTGCGCCGTCTGCAACCTCGGGCACGCCCAGTTGCTCGACGCGGCGCACATCGTGGCCGACCGCGACGAGGACGGCCTGCCCGTGGTCAGCAACGGGCTGGCC
>JBBPYA010000170.1:0-2523 GCA_038200385.1 Mycobacteriales bacterium | reverse complement strand
TGCTCGCCGCTGAGCGAACCGTCATAGCCGGCCACCAGGTCCGCGGCCCGCTCCATGAACCGGCGGTACGTCGCCACTCCGGGGGCATCGGTCAGGTCGAACGGGATCCGGGTGTGCAGGCAGCCCTGCCCGAAGTGCCCGTACAGCGCCGGCGCGGTGTCCCCGGCGTACCCGAACTCCTCGTACAGCGCCTCCAGATCCCGGATGTAGTCGCCCAGCCGGTCAGGGGCGACCGCTGAGTCCTCCCAGCCCGGCCAGGTGTCCGGCTTCCCGGGCACGTGCGCGGTGGCACCCAGCCCGGCTTCGCGGACCTGCCACAGCTCGTCCTCCCGCGTGGGGTCGTCCAGGACCGCCACCCGGGGGTCGTGCTCGGAGTCCTGCAGCGCGTCGAGCAGCTGCTGCGCCGACCGGTCGACGGAGTCCTGGTCGTCACCGCCGAACTGCACCATCAAGAAGGCCGTGCCCTCGGGCAGTTCCTGCAGGGCCTGGGGGTTGAGGTGGCGGACCCGCTGGTCGTGGATCAGCCGGTGGTCCAGCCCCTCGAGGGCCACCGGTTCGTGCGGGAGTACGGCGGGCACCGCGTCGGCGGCCGCGCCGACACTGTCGAAGCCGAGCACCACCAGGGTGCGGTTGGACAGGACCGGCACGAGTTCCAGCTCGGCCCGCAGCACCGTGACGAGCGTCGACTCGCTGCCGACCAGCAGCCCGGCGACGTCGAAGTCGTACTCGGGCAGCAGAGAGTCCAGGTTGTAGCCGGATACCCGCCGCGGGATGTTGGGGTAGCGGCGGCGGATCTCGTCGGCGTAGCGCTCCCGCAACCGGCGCAACTGCCGGTAGACCGCGGCCTTGCGGTCGCCGTGCTTCTCGATCTCGGCGTACTGCTCGTCGGTGGTCTCCCCGCACCAGAAGTGGGCGCCGTCGTAGAGCAACACCTCGAGGCGGGCGATGTTGTCCACGACCTTGCCGGTGCGCTGCGCGGTGGCACCGCAGGAGTTGTTGCCGATCATCCCGCCGAGAGTGCAGTTCGGGTGGGTCGCCGGCTCGGGCCCGTAGCGCAGTCCGTACTCCTGGAGTTGGCGGTTCAATGTGTCCAGGACGATACCCGGCTCGACCAGGCAGGTCCGGGCGTCCGCGTCGACCGACAGCAGCCGGTGACAGTACTTCGCCCAGTCGATCATCACCGCGGTGTTCGTGCACTGTCCGGCCAGGCTCGTGCCCCCGCCGCGGGACAGCACCGGCGCATTGTGTGCCCGGCAGACCGCGATCGCCTCGACCGCGGCGTCGACCGAGCGGGGCACCACCACCGCGATCGGGACCTGTCGGTAGTTGGAGGAGTCGGTGGAATAGGCGCCCCGGGTACCAGCGTCGAAGCGCACCTCCCCGTCGACGCGGTCGGTCAGATCCCGTTGCAGGGCAGTCAGATCCAGCGTCGTCGGCGACGGGCGGGTCATCACCGGGTCGGGAAGCTCCGTTGTGGACATGGTGTCGTGGTCCTCACTCGGCTAGTCGGGTGGCGGTCTCGATCATCAGGGCGTGCACGAACGCCTGCGGCAGGTTGCCCCGCATCTGGTTCTGGTTGACGTCGTACTCCTCGCTGAACAGCTCAGGCGGCCCGCACGCGGCCCTCGTCCGCTCGTACCACGCTCGGGCGTCCAGCGCCCGGCCGTGCCGGTGCAGGCTGAGTGCGACGAGGTAACCGCACAAAAGGAACGAGCCCTCGGCCTCGGCCAGCGGGCGGGCGTCGTGTCGGAACCGGTAGGCGTAGCCGTCGCGGGTCAGCTCGCGCAGGTAGGCCTCCAGCGTCGCGATCGTCCGCGGGTCGTCGGTGGGTACGGCGCCGCGCAGCCCGGCCAACAGCAGGGCACCGTCCAGTGCGGCATCGTCGGGAGAGCGTTGCCAGTACCCGTCCGGGTGGAGGGCGTGTTGCGTGGTGTGCGCCAGGATGTGATCGGCGAGGGTCAGCAGTTCCGCGGAGCGAGCCGGTGTGGGGTGGGTCGCCGCGGCCGCCCGCAGCCCGGCCACCGAGATCAGTCGACTGTGCGTCCACGCCCGGTCGTCGATCTCCCAGATGCCCGCATCGGTCTCCTGCCAGCGTTCCTGGATCGCCGCGGCGGCAACGTCGGCGGCCCGCCACGGCTCGGTGTCGACCCGGTCGTGGCGGGCCGCGGCCGCGATCAGCAGCAGGGACTCCCCGAAGGCGTCGAGCTGGAACTGGGCGTTGACGTGGTTGCCGACGATGTCGTACCCGCCGGGGTACCCGGGCAACCGGAGGTGCCGTTGGTCCGGGACCGCTTCACCGGTGACGGTGTACGCCGGCACGAGGTCCGGTCCGTGTTCCAGGAGCCGCGCGGTCACGAACGACACGGCGTCGTCGAGCAGCGGGTGGGGTCCCAGGGCAGCGACGGACTGCCCGACGAAGCACTGGTCACGAATCCACACGTACCGGTAGTCGTAGTTCCGGCCGGCCCCCGCGCGCTCCGGGAGGCTGGTGGTGGCGGCGGCGACGGTTCCGCCGCCGCGGCT
>JBBPYA010000169.1:0-7984 GCA_038200385.1 Mycobacteriales bacterium | reverse complement strand
GACGTTGTACGCGACCGAGTAGGCGCCCAGTGCGCCCGTGCCGACGAAGCGACCCACGATGAAGTTGTCGGCGTTGCGGTGGATGTAGAAGAGCAGCCGCTGCCCGACGATGTAAGCGGAGAAGCCGGCCAGGCCGCGCGCGCCCGCCCGGGGCGGCGGGGGCCCGGGGGGGCGGGCGGGGGCGGGGTCAGCGGGTCCGGCTGGCGAGGAAGTCGTCGGGCTCCAGGTAGTACGGGTTGTCGATGACCATCCCGCCCAGCATCGCCTTGGGGTGGGTCTTGAGCACGTCGAGGACCATCTCGCCGTCGCACCGGTTCAGGTCGTAAAGGCACAGCACGATCTGCGGGTAGTTGCCGATGATCCGGTTCAGCTCGGACTCGTACATCGCCAGATCCTTGACCCCGGGCTTGTCCCGGTGCGCCCACGTCATGTCCCCGACGTTGCGTACCACCATGTTCGCCGCCGCGCCGGCCCACCGCGCCTTGTTGGCCCAGAATTCGATCATCCGCTGCGGCAGGAAGCCGCCGCCCTCGAAGTACGTCGAGTCCGAGTCCAGCACCTCCAGTTGCTCGTCGTCGACGAAGGGCTGCACGTCGACGGATTCGGCGAGCCGGGCCAGGACGTGCTCCGGCGGGCAGCTGTCCACCACGCAGGTGCACTTGCTGCCCAGCGCCAATCCCCCGGACAGGTACGGGATGAGGATTTCGTCGCGCTCGGCGGGGCGCCGGTAGAACGCGCAGATGTGGTCGCCCGCCGAGAGCCGGACCCCGTCCAGGTCGCGGTCGAGGGTGTCGGTCATGGCCTGCACGCTCCGCTCATCGGGTTCGGGGGGGTGGGGGCCGGTACGGTTGGGGGCCGGTACGGCGGAGCTCGGGGGATACCCCGCCGTACCGGCGTCTGGGGGCTAGGTGGACAGGCTCACAGCTCGGCCCGCACCATCGCCACTGCCTCGCCCATGGCGCGCAGCTTGGCGTACGCCGTCGTCCGGCTGAAGTATCCCAGCCCGCAGTCCGGCGCCACCAGAAGCCGGTCGGCGGGCACGATCTCCAGCCGCTGCCGGATCCGGTCGGCGATCGTCTCCGGGGTCTCCACGTGGGTGTTCTTCGCGTCGACGACCCCGAGCCCGAGCACCTTGTCGGTCGGGAAGTCGCGGTAGGCCTCCAGGTCGTTGAACTCCGCGCTGCACGACTCCAGGTGGATCACGTCGGCGGTGGACTCCTTGAACAGCGGCATCATGTCGGCGGTCTTGGCCTCGAACACGTCGCGCTGCCCGTCCACGCTGCCGTAACAGACATGCCAGAACTTCAGCGCGTCCACCCCGTCGAACATGGTGTTCTGGACGTCGATCTGCCACCTGTCCTGCGTGTACGGCGCGAGCACGTCGATCAGCTGCACCGCCTCCAGTCCGATGCTGACCAGGTACTTCAGCTCCTGGTTCATCGCCACCGCCAGGTCCTGCGCGACCTTGAGCGGGTCGCCGTAGAACTGGTCGTCGACGATGATGCTCTGCTGTGCGGGCCCGAGGAAGGCCACCTTGAACGGCTTGTTCGTCGCCCCCTGCATCGCGGTGACGACGCTTTCGAAGATCGGCCGCTTCCACTCGATCTTGCTCGTGACCGCGGCCTTGTAGAACGGCTTGTACTTCGCGCCGTCACCGGGCGGCCCGTAGGGCTGGAACCCCCCGAGGTTCTCCGGGATGAAGTGGAAGATCGGCTCCAGCTGGAAGCCGGGCGCCTCCCACTCGTAGTACTGCGCCCCGTCGGCGAGCACGTCCAGGCCGGCCAGCTCCTGCTCGTGCGCGCAGATCTTCACCGCGTCCTCGTAGGCGACCCGGAGGTTGTGGCTGCGGTACACCGGCTCGGACAGGGTCCCGAGGATCCTGCCCTGCAGCCAGTGCGGCCGGGGGAAGGCCGATACCGCCGAGGTCGGGAGCAGGACCTGCTCACCTCTGATCTGCATGTCGATCTCCTTTCCGTGCACCGGATGTGGCGCGTTTGGTGAGGGCTCGTACGGCGGACACCACCTGCTCGGGGCTCACGTCCACCACTGCTTCCAACTCCCGGGCCACCGGCCACGGGACGTTGCCGCCGCTGACCCGCGTGACGGGGGCGATCAGGTCGTCGAAGGCCTCCTCGGCGGCGATCGCGGCGATCGCGGCGCCCCAGCCGAGCTGTCCCGGGTTCTCCTCCACGATGACCAGCCGCCCCGTCCGGCCCACCGAGTCCAGCACCGCCCGGGCGTCCAACGGAACCAGGCTGCGCAGGTCGAGGACCTCGGCGCTGATGCCCTCCTCGGCCAGCCGCAGCGCGGCCTGCTCGCAGTACCGCACCGTGATGGACAAGCCGACCAGGGTGACGTCGGATCCCTCGCGCACCACCCTGGCCTGTCCCAGGGGCAGCAGGTGTTCCCCGTCGCCGACGTCCTGCTTGGCGCCGTACAGCGCCTTGTGCTCAAAGACCAGCACCGGGTCGTCGCAGCGGATCGCCGCCGCCAGCAGCCCGGCCATCTCCGCGGGCGTGCTCGGCGAGACGATCTTCAACCCGGGCACGCACATCGCCCAGTTCTCCACCGACTGACCGTGCTGGCTGCCGAAGCCGAGGCTGCCGAACCCGCTGGCGCCGCGCAGCACCAGCGGCAGGCTAACCTGCCCGCCGGTCATGTACCTCGTCTTGGCGATCTCGTTGACCACGAGGTCCCAGCACACGGCGTAGAAGTCGGCAAACATGATCTCGGCGACCGGTCGCAGACCCATCATCGCCGCGCCCATCGCGGCGCCGACGATCGCCTGTTCGGAGATCGGGGTGTCCCATACCCGGTCCGGTCCAAAGCGGTCCAGCAGGCCGGTCGTGGTCTTGAACACCCCGCCCGAGGTGATGTCCTCCCCGAGCAGCGTCACCCGCTCGTCGCGGGCCATCTCCTGCGCCAGCGTCGCCTGCACCGCGGAGCGGAAAGTCAGTTCCGCCACTGCGAGCCTCCGTCGGCCCAGACGTCGGTCCAGACCGTCGCGGGGTCCGGGGGACCGCCGGCGAGCACCCGGTCGGCCAGCCCCGACACCGAGATCCGGATCGCGGTGTCCATCGAGATCAGCTCGGACTCGTCGTGTCCCTGCTCCACCAGCGCGGCCAGCTGGCGGGTCAACGGGTCCCGGGCCAGCCAGCGCTGGACCTCATCGGCCGGGCGGTAGCTGCCGGCATCGGCCGCCGAGTGACCCTTGAGCCGGTAGGTGTCGGCCTCGATGAGCGCGGGGCCGTCCCCCCGCCGGGCGGCCTCGACGGCGGCACCGACAACGTCGCGGACCGCCTCGACGTCGTTGCCGTCCACGACGATCGGGTCCAGTCCGTACGCCGAGGCGCGGCTGGCCGCGGGGCGTTCCACCGGGATCATCGCCGAGATCGGGCTGTACTCCATGTACTGGTTGTTCTCGCAGACGAACACCACCGGCAGCGACCAGAGCGCGGCGAGGTTGACCGCCTCGTGGAACGCGCCGATGTTGACCGCGCCGTCACCGAAGAAGCAGACCGTCACCTGCCCGGTACGCCGGACCCGGCTGGCCCAGGCCATTCCGACCGCGATCGGCAGGTGCGCACCGACGATCGCGTACGAGCCGTAGTAGCCGTGCTCGACGCTCGTGATGTGCATCGAGCCGCCCTTGCCGGCACAGATCCCGCCGTCGCGGCCCAGCAGCTCGGCCAGGATCGCGCGCTGGTCCGCGCCGCGGGCCAGGGCGTGCGCGTGCCCGCGGTAGGTCCCGATCGAGTGGTCGTCCGGCCGCAGCACCGACGCCGCCCCGACCGCGATCGCCTCCTGGCCGAGCCCGAGGTGCGCGGGTCCGTGCACCTTGCCCTGCCGGTACAGCGAATCCACCTTCTCCAGGAACCGGCGGATCACGAGCATCTGCCGGTGCCGGCCCAGCGCGGTGGCCAGCGGGTCGAGGTCGAGGCTGGCCGCAGGCACAAGAGCGGACGGTACGGACGGCCGGCGGGCCGCTACACCGTCCTGGCGGGGCGAACCACCGGTCCGGATTCCGGCCCGGCCGAGTCGCGTGGTGAGTTAGTCGCGGGCCCGAGCCCTACCCGGCCCCGCCCCGTCCCGCCGCCCAGCACGCCCACCGTGGTCCAGGCCCTGGTCGCCAGTTGCAGGTTGAAGTGCGTCTCGGGGTCGCCGAGGTCGTAGCCGGTGAGTTCGCGGATGCGCTGCAGGCGGTACTTCAGGGTGCTGCGGTGGATGGACAGCGCGGTGGCGGTGCTCTCGTACCTGCCGCCGTGCTCGAGGTACTGCGCCAGCGTCTTCACCAGGTCGGTGCGCTTGGTGGCGTCGTAGGAGATCAGCGGCTGCAGCCAGCGGGTGGCGAAGTTCTCCACATCGCCGAGGTCGGGCAGGCTCGCGAACATCCGGAACACACCGAGTTCGGCGTACACGCTGGCCTGGTCGGCGACACCGCCCTCCTGCTGCAGCCGCAGCGCCAGCTGCGCCTCCCGGAGGGAGCGCGGCAGGTCGCTCGGGCGCGGGTAGAGATCGCCGACCCCCATCCGGCAGCGGCCGCCGCCGTGCTCGCGCAACGCGGTCTGGCGCAGGCACTCCCAGTCCGCATCGCCCGCGACGAGCGCGATCACCGCGCCGGAGGCGGTCCCGAGCAGGGCGGGCAGCCGCAGTTCGCGGGCGGCGCGACGGACCGCGTGCAGGAAGCTGTCCTCGTTGCCCTCCCCGGCCCGCCCGCCGGAGTGCATCAGCAGCACGACCCGGTGCGGCCGACCGAGGTCGTAGCCCAGCGCGTCGGCGCGGATGTAGGCGCCCTCGTTGTCGGTGCCCGCGAGCAGGTCGTGCAGCAGGTCACGGCGCAGCCGCAGCTCGGCGTCGGCCAGCCCCCGCAGCCGCGCCAGTTCCACGGCCAGCACGGTCGCGCCGTGCTCGAGGGCCATGATGTCGGCCGGGTCGCTGCGCTGGTCGGGATCGATCAGGCTGACCACGCCGAGCACGTCGGGGCGCGGCGAGGCCAGCGCGTGTACCCGGTCTCCCTCCCGCAGGGACCGTCCCTCCAGCCGCAGCCGGCGCAGCAGGTCGTCGCGGCGGTCCTGCCTCGGCTTGCGGTACGGCTCGGGGCGGCCCGGCCCGGCCCAGGCGCGCAGGTTCCCGTAGCGGTCCTCGATGGACACCGGCAGCCCGGTGAGGGCGTGCAGGGCGTCCGCGATCCCGGCCGCGCCCTCCCCGGAGGCGGCCACCTCGGTCAGCCGTTCGTGGATCATCATGCCGCGCCGCAGCGTCTCCACGTTGTCGCTCAGTGCGGCGTTGGCCGCTCCCAGCGCTTCGGAGGCGGCCCGCTCACTCTGGTGCAGGCGGGCGTTGGACACCGCGACGCCGGTCTGCTGGGCCACCACCTGGATCAGGAACTGCTCGTCCGGGGAAGGCGGTTCCTGCGCGCCCGCGATCAGGTACCCGAGCCGGCCGCCGACGCTGCGCAGTGGATAGGCCCACACCCACCCGCCCGGCAGCGCGGTCAGTGCGCCGCCCACCCCGCCGAGGCCGCGCAGTTCGGCTTCGACCTCCTCGGGCAGCCGGTCCAGGTCGCTGTCCGGGCTCGGTCGCCAGTCGCTCCCGGTGAATGCGAAGCCGATCACCCGCCAGTTGCCCAGGGAGGGGGCGCAGGACCCGGCCAGCCGCAGGATCTGGTCCTCGTCGGCGCTCTCGGTGAGCAGGATGGATAGCACGAGCAGGGCCCGCATGTTCGTCAGCTGCTCGCGCAGCAGTGCCGGGGCCGGGGCGCGTACGCCGGTTCGCCTAGGCAACGAGGTCACCAATTCGTCGGGGAGTCCGCTAGGGGCGCACCGCACGCCCGGGCGCAGACTAGCCCCAGATGCGGCAGTGAGTGCGGGAAAGTCACCCTCGGGGGACCAGAGCAACCGGAGCGGGTGCGCCGCGGCGCTACTGCGCGGTCATGCCGCCGTCGGGGGTCACCACGGATCCGGTCATGAACGCCGCCTCGTCGCTGGCCAGGAACAGCGCCACCCGAGCGATGTCCTCCGGAGTGCCCAGCCGCCCGATCGGGTACTTCGCCACGGTCATGGCCAGCCCCTTCTCCTCGTCCCCGCCGCCACGCGCGGTCAGCATGGGGCGCATCAGGGGCGTGTAGACCGTCCCCGGGCAGATCACGTTGACCCGGATCCCGTGGGGGGCCAGGTCGACGGCCATCGACCGGGTCAGGGCCACGACGGCTCCCTTGGAGGCGCAGTACGCCGCGAAGTTCGGCACGCCGACCAGCGCTGCCACCGAGCCCTGGTTGACGATCGAGCCACCGCCGTTGCCCGCCATCGACCGTGCGGCCGCGGCAGCGCAGAGATAGGTGCCCTTCACATTGACCGCCATGCACCGGTCCCAGTCCTGCTCGGTGGAGTCCAGGACGGAGCCGCTGCTGTTTACCCCGGCGTTGTTGTAGAGCACCGACACCGGCCCGAGCTCGGCGGCGACGCGCTCGAACGCCGACTGCACGTCCGCCGCCATGACGATGTCCACCGTCACCGCGACGGCCCGACCGCCGGCCCCGGTGATCTGCTCCACGGTCTGCGCGGCGGCCTCCGGGACCCGGTCGAGCACCGCCACCGCGGCGCCCTCCAGGGCGAAGAGGGCGGCCGCGGCGCGCCCGATGCCCGACCCCCCGCCGGTCACGACCGCCACCTTGCCCTCAAGCCGGTCCGCCATCGACCCTCCCACCCCTCGCGCCGACCTCCCGATTTCCTGTTACTGGCCGGTAACTGTGCACGAAGCGCCCTCCTGACCCGTCCGACCTGCCCTCAGCTGCACCGTTACCCGCCAGTATCTGGCCAGGGGGGCGCCCCGGCCGGGGGTGGTGGGCATCGGCTACTGCGCACTCAGACCGCCGTCGAGCACCAGCGGGTGCCCGTTGAGGTACCCCAGCCGGCCGGTGGCCAGTAGCGCCACCGCGTCGGCAACCTCGGCGGGGTCGGCCACCCGGCCCAGCGGGATCTGCCGTTCCACCAGCTCGCGCAGGTCCGGCTGATCCAACCGCCATGCCGTCATCGGAGTGTGCACCATGCCCGGGCAGATGGCGTTGGCGCGCACGCCGTACCGCGCGTAGTCCACGGCGATGGACTTGGTCAGCATCACCGCCGCCCCTTTCGACGCGGTGTACGCCGCCCGCCCCGGGAAGGCGACCAGGCCCGCCACCGAGGCGATCGTGATGATGTGTCCGGCGCCGCGCTCGACCATGCCGGGGAGCACGGCGCGGGCGCACAGGAACGGCCCGCGCACGTTCACCGCATGCACCCGGTCCCACTCCTCGACCGGTGTCTGGTGCAGCACGGTGGCGGCGGGGGAGCCGGTGATGCCGGCGTTGTTGACCAGCACGTCGATCCCGTCGTACACCGCCAGCACCGCACCGAACGCGGCGTCCACGGCCACCGGGTCGCTGACGTCGCAGGCCAGCAGCTCCTCGCCGCCGTCCCAGGTCCCGGGGTCCCGGCCCCCGGTGACGTCGAGCGCGGCGACCCGCAGTCCTTCGGCGCGCAGCCGACCGACGGTGGCCGCCCCGATCCCGGACCCGGCGCCGGTGACGACGGCAACCCCGGCCGGGCGGGTCAGAGGTTCACCAGGTGCTGCTTGCCGGCCCGCAGCCGCGACAGCTGGATGAAGTGCTCGGGATTCAGGAACAGCTCGGACAGCTCTGCCATGTCGTCGATCGTCCAGCCCTCCGGCCGGCGGATCAGGTAGTCGATGTACTGGAACGCGTCCTTGGCCCCGAACCCGACGTGGTGGGCACCCAGGATCCGCCGCGAGTCCGCGTCGATCACGAGCTTGAACCATCCGGACAGCAGCGGACGGGTGAAGGCGTAGAGCATCGAGCCCTCGGCGGCCGGCAACGGGAAGGACTCGGGGTCGGAGCCGTCCGGCGGCATCTGCAGCTTTATGACGTTGGGGTACTTCTCGCGGGCCTCGGTCTCGGTGAGCCCGCACCACGTGACCTCGTACGTCG
>JBBPYA010000168.1:0-15671 GCA_038200385.1 Mycobacteriales bacterium | reverse complement strand
CTGGCCGGCTCTGCGGTGCTGACCCAGAAGAAGCAGAACATGCTCGACGAGAGCTTCGAGCCGGGATTCCGGATCGCCCTGCACCACAAGGACATGGGCATCGTGACCTCGGCCGCGCGGGAGGCCGGTGTGGTGCTGCCGGTCGGCGCGCTGGTGGCCCAGCTGATGGCCTCGGCCGCCGCCGTCGGAGACGCGGCCCTGGACCACTCCGCGCTGCTGCGCGGCGTACAGCGGCTGTCCGGCACCTTGACCGACAGCACCCACCCCACGAGCGACTGACCGAAGCGGAGGAACTTCCATGCCCCGAATGCGTGCCGCCGACGCCGCCGTCGCGATCCTGGAGCTCGAAGGCGCCACCCAGCTCTTCGGGCTGCCGGGGGCGGCCATCAACCCCTTCTACGCCGCGATGCAGGCCCACGGCGGGATCCGGCACGTGCTGGCCCGCCACGTCGAGGGTGCCTCGCACATGGCCGAGGGCTACACCCGCGCGAAGGCCGGCAACATCGGAGTCTGCGTCGGTACCTCCGGGCCGGCCGGGACCGACATGATCACCGGGCTGTACTCCGCCTGGGCCGACTCCATCCCGATCCTGTGCATCACCGGCCAGGCGCCGGTCGCTCGGCTGCACAAGGAGGACTTCCAGGCCGTCGACATCGCCGCGATCGCCGCGCCGGTCACCAAGCTGGCGATGACCGTTCTGGAGCCGGGGCAGGTGCCCGGCGCGTTCCAGCAGGCCTTCCACCTGATGCGCTCCGGCCGTCCCGGCCCGGTGCTGCTCGACCTGCCGATCGACGTGCAGCTGGCCGAGATCGACTTCGACCCCGACACCTACGAGCCGCTGCCGGTGCACAAGCCGGCCGCGTCCCGCCGGCAGGTCGAAAAGGCGCTGGATCTGCTGGCTGCCGGCGAGCGCCCGCTGATCGTGGCCGGCGGCGGGATCGTGAACGCCGACGCCGCCGAGCTGCTCGTCGAGCTGGCCGAGCTGCTCGACGTCCCGGTCATCCCCACCCTGATGGGATGGGGCACCATCCCCGACGACCACCGCCTGATGGCCGGGATGGTCGGCCTGCAGACCGCGCACCGCTACGGCAACGCCACCCTGCTCGCCTCGGACTTCGTGCTTGGGATCGGGAACCGGTGGGCCAACCGGCACACCGGCGGCCTGGACACCTACCGCCGGGGGCGCACGTTCGTCCACGTCGACATCGAGCCGACCCAGATCGGCCGGGTCTTCGCCCCCGACTACGGCATCGTCTCCGACGCCCGCGCGGCGCTGGAGCTCTTCGTCGAGGTGGCCAGGGAGCGGCACACCGCGGGCCGACTCGCCGACCGGTCGGCCTGGGTGGCCGAGTGCGCCGAGCGCAAGCGCACCATGCAGCGGCGTACCCACTTCGACGACGTCCCGATGAAACCGCAGCGGGTGTACGAGGAGATGAACCGGGCCTTCGGCAGGGACGTCCGCTACGTCACGACGATCGGGCTGTCCCAGATCGCCGGCGGGCAGTTCCTGCACGTGTACCGGCCGCGGCACTGGATCAACTGCGGGCAGGCCGGGCCACTGGGCTGGACCGCGCCAGCCGCGCTCGGGGTGTGCGTCGCGGACCCGGAGGCCACCGTCGTCGCGCTGTCCGGTGACTACGACTTCCAGTTCATGATGGAGGAACTGGCCGTGGGGGCGCAGTTCAACCTGCCCTACCTGCACGTCGTGGTGAACAACTCCTACCTCGGCCTGATCCGGCAGGCGCAGCGCGCCTTCGACATGGACTTCCACGTCCAGCTCGCCTTCGACAACGTCAACTCCCCGGAGGTCGGCGGGTACGGCGTGGACCACGTGAAGGTGGCCGAGGGGCTGGGCTGCAAGGCGGTCCGGGTGCACGAACCCGCCGATCTGCTCCCGGCGCTGGAGAAGGCCCGCTCGCTGATGGCCGAGCACCGCGTCCCGGTCGTCGTCGAAGTCATCCTGGAGCGCGTCACGAACATCTCGATGGGCACCGAGATCGACGGCATCACCGAGTTCGAGGAGCTGGCCGCCAAAGGCGAGGACGCCCCCACCGCGATCAGCACCCTCGACTGACGGTGGCCGACACCGCACCGGGTACCCGCGGGGTGGCGGGTGGTCACGTCGTGCTCGCCCCCGACAAGTTCAAGGGGTCCCTGTCCGCCGGCGAGGTCGCGGCCCGGGTGGCCGCCGGCATCCACCGGATCGCTGCCGACGCCGACGTCGTACAGCTGCCGATCGCCGACGGCGGCGAGGGCACCCTGGAGGCGGCGCTGGCCGCGGGCTTCCGACGGGTGCCGGCCACGGTCAGCGGGCCGACCGGCGAACCGCTGCCGAGCGCGCTCGCGGTCCGGGACACCACAGCGGTGGTGGAGATGGCCGCCGCCTCCGGGCTGGCGATGCTGCCCGGTGGTGTACCGGATCCGTTGCGCGCCACCAGTCTCGGGACCGGCGAGCTGATTCGGATCGCCCTGGACGAGGGCTGCACCGAGATCGTCCTCGGGGTCGGGGGCAGCGCCTGCACCGACGGCGGGGCCGGCCTGCTCGTCGGGCTGGGAGCGCGACTCCTCGACGCCGGCGGCGCCCCTATCGACCACGGCGGCGCCGCGCTGGCCCAGCTGGGCCGGATCGAGCTGGCCGGCCTGGACCCGCGGCTCGGGGGAGCGCGGGTCGTGTTGGCCGGCGACGTCGACAACCCGCTGCTCGGCGCCCGCGGGGCGGCCGCGGTGTACGGGCCGCAGAAGGGCGCCACCCCGGCCGACGAGGAGCGGCTGGAGGCCGGTCTGCGGCGTCTCGTGGCGGTGCTCGCCGCCGCCCTCGGAGAGCCGGCGCGGGCCGCGGCAGACGAGGCCGGCGCCGGAGCGGCCGGCGGCGTCGGCTACGCCGCGCTGGCCGTCCTGTCCGCCCGGCGTCGCCCCGGGATCGACGTCGTGCTGGAGTTCACCGGCGTCCGCGCCGCGCTGGACGGTGCGCGACTGGTCGTGACCGGGGAGGGCTCCTTGGACCTGCAGACCCTGCACGGCAAGGCCCCGGCCGGGGTCGCCGCGGCCGCCGGCCGGGCCGGGGTACCGGCCGTGGCGGTGGCCGGACGGTGCCTGCTCGACCGCGACCAGCTGGCCGGGATGGGTCTGCTGGCGGCGTACGCGCTGACCGACCTGGAGTCCGACGAGCGGCGCTGCCACGACGAGGCCGGGCCGCTGCTGGAACGCCTCGGTGCGCGGATCGCCGCGGAGCGCTTGTCGTGAGCGGCCCGGACCTGATCGTGCGAGCCCGGCGCGCGGTCACCCCCGCGGGGGAGCGGGCCGTCTGCGTCGCCGTCACCGGCGAGCGGATCACCGCCGTCGAGCCCTGGTCGGACCGGGTCGACGCCGACGAGGTGGTCGACCTGGCCGAGGACGAGGTGCTGCTGCCCGGTCTGGTGGACACCCACGTGCACGTCAACGAGCCCGGCCGTACCCGGTGGGAGGGCTTCGAGACCGCGACCCGGGCTGCGCTGGCCGGCGGCGTCACGACGATCGTGGACATGCCGCTGAACAGCATCCCGCCGACCGTTGACGTCGAGGCGCTGGCGGTGAAGAAGCGGGCCGCGGCGGGGAAGTGCCACGTGGACATCGGCTTCTGGGGCGGCGCGGTGCCCGGCAACATCGACGACCTCCTCCCGCTGCACGAGGCCGGTGTCTTCGGCTTCAAGTGCTTCCTGCTGGACTCCGGCGTCGAGGAGTTCGCGCCGCTGACCCCGGCCCAGCTGCCGGACTACCTGCAGCGGCTGTCCACTGTGGACGCGCTGATGCTCGTCCACGCCGAGGACGCCGCCGTCATCGCCGCCGCCCCCTCGGGAGCCGACCCCGGGTACCCGGACTTCCTGGGCTCGCGGCCGCGCGCCGCGGAGCACCAGGCGATCGCCGACGTGCTGGCCGCCGTCCGCCGGACCGGCGCCCGCGCCCACGTACTCCACCTGTCCAGCAGCGACGCGGTGCCGATGCTGCGGGAGGCAAGGCAGGCCGGCCTCCGGGTCACTGTCGAGACCTGCCCGCACTACCTGTGCTTCGACGCCGAGACGATCCCGGCCGGCGCCACGACGTTCAAGTGCTGCCCGCCGATCCGGGAGGCGGCCAACCGGGACCGGCTGTGGGCGGCGCTGGCCGCCGGCGACATCGACTGCATCGTGTCCGACCACTCGCCCTGCACGCCGGAGCTGAAGGGGCTGGACGCGCCGGACTTCCGCACCGCCTGGGGCGGCATCGCCTCGCTGCAGGTCGCGCTGCCGGCGGTTTGGACCGAGGCCCGTGCCCGCGGCCACGAGTTGACCGACGTCGTGCGGTGGATGGCCGAGGGACCGGCCCGGCTGGCCGGCCTGACCGGCAAGGGCGGGCTGGCGCCCGGTCAGGACGCCGACCTGGTGGCCTTCGCACCGGACCAGCGCTTCATCGTCGACCCCGGCGCCCTCCACCACCGCAACAAGATCACGCCCTACGCCGGCCGCGAGCTGTCCGGCGTCGTGCGCGGCTGCTGGCTGCGCGGGCGGCGGACCGACGGCGGCCCGCCGCGGGGCCGGTTCCTGACCCGGGGGACCGGCCGTACCGCCGGTTCCCGAGAGCGAGGGACCGGCCGTGCCGCCGGTTCCCGAGAGCAAGGAGACAGATGAGCGAGCCCACCGCACCGGAGTTCACCCAGCTCGTGGACCTGGCCGCCCGGCGCCTCGGCGGTGGCGTCCTGGCCGCAAACGACGAGTTGTTCGCCGAGCGGGAGAACCTCGTCAAGGACGACGAGCCCGCCTACTCGACGTACACGTTCGGGCCCAAGGGCCAGATCTACGACGGCTGGGAGACCCGACGGCGCCGCGAGCCCGGATACGACTGGGCCGTCGTGCGGCTGGGCGTCCCGGGGGTGGTGCGCGGGGTGATCGTGGACACCGCCTTCTTCAAGGGCAACTACCCGCCGGAGGTCTCGGTGGAGGGGGTCGGTGTCGAGGGGTACCCGGCCCCGGCCGAGCTCGAGGGACTGCCGTGGTTCCCGCTCGTGCCGCGCTCGCCGGTGGACGGGGACCGTCGGAACCCCTTCGTCGTCGTCGACGTCGAGCGGCGGGTCACCCACGTGCGGGTGTGCATGTACCCCGACGGGGGCATCGCCCGGCTGCGGGTGCACGGCGAGCCGGTACCCGACCCGCGGCTGCTGAGCGCCGGCGCCGTGGACCTGGCGGCGCTGGAGAACGGCGGGGACGTCACGGCCTGCAGCAACATGTTCTACTCCTCGCCGCGCAACCTGATCTCCCCCGGCCAGGCCCGGCTGATGGGGGAGGGCTGGGAGACCGCCCGCCGCCGTGACGACAGCAACGACTTCGTGGAGTTCGGGCTCGCCGGGCCCGGCGTGGTGCGGCTGGCCGAACTGGACACCAGCTACTTCGTCGGCAACGCCCCGGGCTGGGCGAGCCTGCGGGGCCGGGCTGCGGGCGGCTCCGGGTCCGATTCTGAGGACGGGGCCTGGGTCGAGCTGCTCCCCAAGATCCGCCTCCAGCCCGACACCCGGCACCGGTTCCGGCTACGCACCGACGAGCAGGTCGCCCACGTCCGCCTCGACGTCTACCCCGACGGCGGGATGGCCCGGGTCCGGCTGTGGGGCGAGCTGGCGGCGGCCGGGCGCGATGCCCTGGCCGCCCGCTTCTTCGACCTGCTGCCCGCCGAGCACGCCCGCGCGATCCTGACCGACGGGAGCGATCTCGGGGCCGAGCAGGCCGCGGAGCTGGTCGCCGCCCGCCCGCTCGACCGCGGACAGGATCTGCCTGCCGCGCTCCGCGCCGCCCTGGCGTGACGGTCGACCGGGGATACATAAGCGGCTTGCATAAGTAGCTGATATACATGCGGCATGCCTGTCGCCAACCCCGAGCTCGGCCAGCTCGCCGGCCTCCTGGAACGGTTGTCCGCCGTCGTACGCCGGTTGCCCGCACCCGGGGAGCTGAGCCTGGCTACCGCGGCAACGCTGAACACCTTGTCCCGATACGGCCCGGCCCGGCTCGGCGATCTCGCGCACAGCGAGAACCTCACCCAGCCGGGCATGACCCAGCTGGTGGCCAGGCTGGAGCGCGACGGACTGGCCGTGCGCCGACCCGATCCCGACGATGGGCGGGTGGTCCTCGTGGCGATCACCGACACCGGTGAGGACCTGCTCGGCCGGCGCCGCGCGGCCCGCCGGGAGCAGATCGCCGAGTACGTCGAGCGGCTGCCGGCCCCGGAGCGCCGGCAGCTGACCGCCGCTGTCCCGGCGCTGGACCACCTCGCCGAGATGGGGGAGACCGCCCGGCTGGCCGGACTGCACCGCGCCGAGGTGCTGGTGTGAGCGAGCGCAGCGGGCGAACCAGTGTTGCTCGCGCCGTTCCCGCGCAGCGGGTCACCGGCCGTAGGACGGTGCTGGCGTGAGCGCCCTGCCCCGTGAGAGCCCGTTCCGCCAGCCCAAGGCGGTGTGGGTCGTCGCCTTCGCCTGCGTGGTGTCGTTCATGGGCATCGGGCTGGTCGACCCGATCCTGCCGGCGCTGGCCGACCAGCTCAACGCCAGCCCGAGCCAGGTCAGCCTGCTGTTCACCAGCTACCTGCTCGTGACCGCTGTCGCGATGCTCGTCACCGGCTGGGTGTCGTCGCGGATCGGCGCCAAGCGGACGTTGATCGTCGGTCTCGCGCTCATCATCGTCTTCGCTGCGCTGGCCGGATCGGCGGACAGCATCGCCGGGATCGTCGGTTACCGCGCGGGGTGGGGTCTGGGCAACGCGCTGTTCATCGCCACCTCGCTGGCGGTCATCGTCGCCTCCGCCAGCGGTGGGTTCGCCGGCGCGATCGTGCTCTACGAGACCGCTCTCGGCGTCGGCATCGCAGTCGGTCCCCTGCTCGGCGGGTTGCTGGGCGCGCGCAGCTGGCGGTTGCCGTTCTACGGCGTCGCGGTCCTGATGTCGATCGCGCTGCTACTCGTCGTGCTGCTCGTCGAGCGCACCCCGAAGCCCGCGCAACGCACGTTCCTCGTCGCGCCGCTGCGGGCGCTGCGGCACCGAGGGCTGCTCACCCTGAGCCTGATGGCGCTGGCCTACAACTGGGGCTTCTTCACCCTCCTGGCGTACACGCCGTACCCGATGCACCTGGGAGCGCGCGCGCTCGGCGCGGTCTTCACGGCGTGGGGCGCGATGGTCGCCGTCTTCGCCGTGTTCGGAGCGCCCTGGCTGCACGCCCGCTTCGGCACCGTCCGGTCGCTGTACGGCAGCTTCGCGCTGATGGCCGTGGACCTGCTGGTGATCGCGCTGTTCACCGATTCCCGGACGACGCTGATCGTGGCGGTCATCGTGGCCGGGTCCTTCATCGGGGTGAACAACACCCTGGTCACCCAGGCCGTCATGACGGTGTCCACGGTGGACCGCCCGGTGGCGTCCTCGGCGTACAGCTTCGTGCGCTTCATCGGTGGCGGACTCGCGCCGTTCGGAGCCGGAGTGCTGGCCGACCACTTCGGATTGTCGGTGCCGTTCTACGTCGGGGCGGCCAGCCTGGTCGTGGCCGGGCTCATCCTGGCCACCGGGGCCCGCCTCGTGACCGCCGCCGAACAACCCGTCGCCAGCGCGGCGCCGGAGCGGGAGCGGACCGGAGGCGCCGTCGCCGAGGCGGTCACCGAGCCGGTGTCCTGAGCCCGGCGGCCCTTGCCGCCGGGCCGGTCACCCGTCGTAGGCAACCTCGGTGCGCCAGCTGTCGCCGCCCGACCGGGCCGAGTCGATCAGTGCCGCGACTGCGTCGGCGATCCGATCCGGGGCGAACGGCGTCCCGTCCGCGATCGTGCCGTTGACCGTGAGGGACGCCGCCCTGATCCCCCGGTCCCGCACGTCCCGGTCCACGGCGGTGACGAGGTTTCGCAGCGCGGCCTTCTGCACGCCGAGGCTGGCCGCCGACGTCATCGGTGAGTCCGCGCTGCCACCGCCGGTGGCCAGGACCAGCGAGCCGGAGGACAGGAACGGCAGGGCCGCCCGCAGACCGGTCAGCAGCCCAGCGGTTCCCACGGCGAGGTCGGCGAGCAGCTGCTCGGCGGTCAACGCGGTCGCCGGGGAGGAGCGGAACGCGACCGCGTTGTGGTGCAGGACGTCGATCCGGTTGGCGAAGCCACCGAACCGGGTGACGGCCGCGGCCAGCCTCAATGCGTCGGCGACGTCCACTGCCGTCCAGCCGACGGTGACCCCGGCGGCCTGCAGCGACGTGCCCAGCTCGGTGAGCCGCTGCTCGTTGCGGGCGATCAGCGCGAGGGCCCAGCCGTTCCGGCCGAGCCGGCGCGCCAGCGCAGCGCCCAGACCGGGACCCGCTCCGACGATCACGGCGACCCGCTGCATCCCCGCAACCTACCCAGTCCGTCGACCGGCGCGACGGCCCCGGTGGCCGCGGCCGGGGCGCGCTCGACAGCCGACCCGGGCCGCGGCAGGCTGCAATCACTCGCGCAGCACGACACCCAGGAGCCCCGATGGCCGATCCGCCCCGCGCGGCCGGGTAGCGGCGATGCTGTTCAACCAGCCCACCCTGGCCGGGATCTGGGCCGGGGAGATCACCGTGGCGTACCGGCGGTGGGCGACCCCACGGGTCCGGCCGGGTAGCCGGCTCCGGACCCGGATCGGGGTGCTCGCGGTGGACTCCGTCGACCAGGTGGACGATGCCGCGCTGACCGACGCCGATGCTCGCGCAGCCGGCCTGGCCGACCGGGACGCGCTGCTCGCCGTGATGGATGACCGCCCGGGCCGGGAGACCTACCGGATCGGCCTGCGGCTGGCCGGCCCGGACCCCCGGGAAGCACTGCGTGCCGACGCCGAGCTGAGCCGGGCCGACATCCTCGACATCGACCGGCGGCTGGCCCGACTGGACCACTTCAGCACGCACGGTCCGTGGACGAAGGCGACCCTCGCGCTGATCGACGCCCGCCCGGCGGTGCGGGCACCGGACCTCGCGGCCTCGCTCGGACGGGAGACCCAGCCGTTCAAGACCGACGTCCGCAAGCTCAAGGAGATCGGACTGACAGAGAGCCTCGCCGTGGGCTACCGCCTCTCGCCACGAGGCCGCGCCTACCTGACTCTGGGGCGCGACACCGCGCACCGGATCTGAGGTGCCGGCGGGTTGCCGCGCAACGGGCGGCAGGATTGTCGCTACGCTTCCCGAGTTTCTGGCCGAACCGAACAGGATGGGGACGAAATAGTCCGCAGTGGACAGTCGCGGGGGGTGCGCTCGATGGTGACCTGTGTTCCGATCCGCCCGGAGTTCACGACCGAGTCGGAGCGGCTGGTCTGGGAGCGGTTGCGGGACGACCTGCCGGCCGGTTCCCTGCTCCTGGCCAACCGTCGGGTCACCGACCGGAGCAAGGACCACGAGGCCGACATCGTGGCGGTGATCCCCGGTGCCGGGGTCGCCGTGCTGGAGGTCAAGGGGTCCACCGTCAGCCACGACGGCCGGAACTGGCGGATCGAGCGCAGGGGGCGTGCCGTCCGGATCGATCCGGTCGATCAGGTTCGGGCCGCGCGGTACGCACTGCGCGAGTACGTCGAGCACGATCCCCGGTGGGGCAGCCGGAGCCGGTTGCGCTGGGCCCATCTGGTCGTGTTCCCGTTCTCGGCGATCGCCGTGGACTTCGAGCTGGCCGACTGTCCACGGTGGATGATCGCGGACCGCAGCGACCTCCCGGAGCTCGCCGGCCAGGTCCGGTCGGTACTGCTCGAGCAGGTCAATCCCGATCGTGGCGCGGACACCTCGGACATCGCGGTGCTCGAGGAGATCCTGTGCGGTCGCCCGCTGGCGATGCGCGACCAGATCGGGGCCGCCGACGAACGCGAGGCCCAGGTCGAGCGGCTGACCCAGCAACAGGCGGTGATCCTCGGTGCGATCGCGTTGCTGCCCCGCGTCGAGGTGCGCGGCGGCGCCGGCAGCGGCAAGACGTGGCTGGCGGTGGAGCAGGCGCGTCGGCTCTCGCGCACCGGCCGGCGGGTCGCGCTGATGTGCTACTCGCGCGGACTCAGTGCCTACCTCTCCCGACGCTGCGAGGCGTTGCACCGCAACGAGAAGCCGGCCTACGTCGGTACCTTCCATGAGCTCGGGCAGCGCTGGGGAGCGCCGAGCGGCGACGAGAACGATCCGGACTTTTGGGAGCAGCAGCTGCCCGCGGCGATGGCGGCCCTCGCGCGGGATCTCCCCGACGGTGAACGCTTCGACGCAGTCATCGTCGACGAGGCGCAGGACTTCGCCGACTCGTGGTGGACGCCGCTGCTCTCGGCGTTGCGCGACGAGGAGAACAGCGGCGTGTACGTGTTCTCCGACGAGGGCCAGCAGGTCTTCGCGCGCTACGCCAGGGCACCCATCCCGCTGGTCCCGCTGCTGCTGGACACGAACCTGCGCAACACCAAACCGATAGCGGAGTCGTTCAAGTCCCTCACGCCGGTACAGATGCGGATCGGGCCCGTGGACGGACCGCCGGTCCGGTTCGTTCCGTGCTCGGCCGAGGGCTCGCTTGCCGTCGCCGACGACGAGGTCGAGCTGCTGCTGGCGGACTGGCGGCCACAGGACGTCGCGCTGTTGACGACGGGGTCCAGGCACCCCGAGCAGGCGCAACGCCAACTCGGGGGCCAGGACAGCTACTGGGCGTCCTTCTGGGACGACGGTCAGGTCTTCTACGGTCACGTGCTCGGGTTCAAGGGACTGGAGCGTCGAGCTGTCGTGCTGGCGGTGAACGAGTCGACCGACCGGGACCGGGCCCGGGAACGTCTGTACGTCGGGCTGTCCCGGGCCCGGGACCAGCTCGTCGTCTGCGGGGATCCCGAACACATCCGGCGGGTCGGCGGGGATCAGGTCGCGGCCCGGCTCGGCCTGTAGGCACCGGTCGGTGGAGGCGGGGTCGGCGCTTCGGTGGATGCGTTGCCGGCGTTGCGGGGCGCAGGCTGGACTCCCAGCCGACCGGGTCCCGGGAGACCGCCATGGCGCACACCGTCTTCATCGTCCTGCACGCGCTGTCCGGGGCGGCCTGCTTCGGCTTCGGGCTGCTGGCCCTGCGCCGGGCGACGACCCGGCGCCGGCAGGCTCTGGCCTTCTACTTCGCGGCCCTGCTCGCGATGGTCGGTTTCGTGGCCGTCGCGGTCGCGCTGACCTGGGGCGGGTTGGGAACGGCGACCCGCCTGATCTACGCAGGGCTCGGAGTGCTCGCCGCGGTGATGGTGGGACGGGCGGTCGCCGCGTGGCGTGGGGCGGAGCAGCCCTCGGCGGCGTTCGTCGGGCATGTCGGGTTCACCCTGGTGTCGTTGTTCGACGCCTTCGTCATCGTCTCCGCACTCGACCTGGGGGCGCCGGCCTGGCTCGTGGTGGTCGGTGCGGTCGTGGGGGCGGTGACCGGGCACCTGCTCATCCGGCGGCGTCAACGCGACATGGGTGAAACTGCGCCGGCACACGCAGCGGAGCGGTTACGGTGACCAGATGCTGGGGCTCCCGGACACGATTCGCGCCTGCCTGTTCGACCTCGACGGGGTGCTCACCCAGACCGCGAAGGTGCACCGGGCGGCCTGGAAGCAGACCTTCGACGAGTTGCTCCGGACCCGTGACGGCGAGGACTTCACGCCGTTCTCGGCCGCCGACTACAACGAGTACGTCGACGGCAAGCCGCGCCTTGACGGGGTGCGGGACTTCCTGGGCTCGCGCGACATCGAACTCGACGAGGGCGATGCCGACGACGGGCCCGACGCGGACACCGTCGCGGGCGTAGGCAACCGAAAGAACGTCCTGCTGCTCGAGCAGATCGACGAGCACGGCGTCGACGCCTACGAAGGCTCGCTTCGTTACGCGCGGGCGGTCCGCGACGCGGGGCTGCTGGCCGCCGTCGTCACCGCCAGCGCGAACGGCGAGCAGGTCATCGCCGCGGCCGGCTTCGCCGACCTGGTGACGGCGCGCATCGACGGTGTGGTCGCGGCCGAGGACAACCTGCGGGGCAAGCCGGCGCCCGACTCGTTCCTCGCCGGGGCCCGCGCGCTCGGTGTCGCCCCGTCCGAGGCGGCGGTGTTCGAGGACGCGCTGGCCGGGGTCGCCGCCGGTCGGGCCGGCAACTTCGGATTCGTCGTCGGGGTGGACCGAGTCGGGCAGGCCGACGCGCTGCGGGAGCGCGGCGCGGACCTGGTCGTCGCGGATCTCGACGAGTTGCTGGACCGGCGGTGACCTCGGCCGAGCCGGACTTCCCGGTCGAGCCGTGGGCGGTGCGCGAATGCCACCTGAACCGCGACGCCCTCGCCGTCACCGAGAGCGTCTTCGCCCTGGCCAACGGGCATATCGGCATCCGCGGCACGCTGGACGAGGGGGAGCCCCGTGCGGTCCCGGGCACCTACCTGAACGGGTTCTTCGAGGAGCGGCCGCTGCCGCACGCCGAGGCCGGCTACGGTTTCCCCGAGTCCGGGCAGACGGTCGTCAACGTCACCGACGGCAAGCTGATCCGGCTGCTCGTCGGCGACACCCCGCTCGACATGAACTACGGCACGGTGCTCTCGCACGACCGGGTCCTGGATCTGCGTACCGGGCTGCTGGTCCGGCGTACCGAGTGGACCTCGCCGAACGGGCATTCGGTCCGGGTCAGGTCGCAACGGTTGGTCTCCTTCAGCCGCCGGTCCATCGCTGCGATCTGCTACGAGGTCGAGCCGCTGGACGACAACGAGCTGTACGTCGCGGTCCAGTCCGACCTACTGGCGAACGAACCGCTGAGTAACGGGCTGCCGAGCGACCCGCGGGCGGCCGCGGCGTTGAAGGCACCCCTGATCGGGGAGTTCGCACACTGTCACGACCGCGGCGCGGTGCTGGTCCACCGCACCGAGCGCAGCGGGCTGCGGATGGCCGCCGGGATGGACCACACCTTCGAGGTGCCGGAGAAGGTCTCCACGTCGGTGGAGGCCGACGGCGACCTGGCGCGGTTGACGATCGCGGCCCGGTTACCGAAGGGCACCGGACTGCGGCTGGTGAAGTTCCTCGCCTACGGCTGGTCCAGCCGGCGCTCCACGTCGGCAGTGCGCGACCAGGTCGAGGGCGCCCTCGCCACGGCCACGCTGGCCGGGTGGGACGTCCTCGCGCAGGAGCAGCGCGACTTCCTCGACGAGCACTGGGGCAACGCCGACGTCGAGATCGACGGCGACCCGGCGCTGCAGCAGGCGGTGCGCTTCGCGATGTTCCATGTCCTGCAGGCCGGCGTGCGGGCCGAGGAGCAGCCCATCGCCGCCAAGGGTCTGACCGGTCCCGGCTACGACGGGCACGCCTTCTGGGACAGCGAGACGTTCGTGCTTCCGGTCCTGACCTACACCGCGCCGGAGGCGGTCCGCGATGCGCTGCGCTGGCGGCACTCCACCATCGGGTTGGCCCGCGACCGCGCGGAGGTGCTCGGCCAGCGGGGCGCGGCGTTCCCGTGGCGGACCATCCGCGGGGAGGAGTGCTCGGGCTACTGGCCGGCCGGCACGGCGGCCTTCCACGTCAACTCCGACATCGCCGACGCCACCATCCGGTATCTCGACGCGACCGACGACGAGGAGTTCGACGCCGAGCACGGCGCCGAGCTGCTGATCGGGACTGCGCGGCTGTGGGCCTCGCTGGGGCACTTCAACGGCGAGGGGATGTTCCGGATCACCGGTGTCACCGGGCCGGACGAGTACACCGCGATCGTCGACGACAACGTCTTCACCAACCTGATGGCCCAGCGCAACCTGCTCGCGGCCGCGGCCGCCGCGCAACGGCAGCCTGAGGTGGCCGAGCGCAACTCGGTGACCGACGACGAGGTGGGGCTGTGGCGGCGGGCCGCTGAGCACATGCGCATCCCGTACGACGAGGCGCTCGGCGTACATCAGCAGTCCGACGGCTTCACCCACCACGGGGAGTGGGACTTCGAGGGCACCCCCGAGTCGAACTACCCGCTCCTGCTGCACTACCCGTACTTCGAGATCTACCGCAAGCAGGTCGTCAAGCAGGCCGACCTCGTCCTGGCGATGCACCTTCGCGGCGACGCGTTCACCGCCGAGGAGAAGGCCCGCAACTTCGCCTACTACGAGGCCCGCACCGTGCGGGACTCCTCCCTGTCCGCGGCGAGCCAGGCGGTGCTCGCCGCCGAGATCGGGCACCTGCAGCTGGCCTACGACTACTGGGCCGAGGCGGCCCTGGGCGACATGCACAACCTGCAAAACAACAGCGACCACGGCCTGCACATCGCGGCGCTGGCCGGTGGATGGACGGTGGCGGTGGCCGGCTTCGGCGGGATGCGCGACCACAACGGCGAGCTGACCTTCGCCCCCCGCCTGCCGCCGGGCCTGTCCGGGCTGCGGTTCCGGCTGCTCTACCGCGGGCGCTCCCTGCGGGTCGAGGTCGACCGCGACCAGGCCCGCTACGTCCTGCGATCGGGGGAGCCGCTGGACAGCCGGCACCACGGCGAGCGGTTCACCGTCACCGTGGACGAGCCGGTGACGCGCTCCATCCCGGATCCGCCGCCGGTCGAGCCCGTGCAGCAACCCTCCGGCAAGGCGCCCCGCCGGCGGACGCCGCAGCAGTGAGCGGATCGGCCGGCGCGGGGCCGGAGCCGGCCCGCGGATAGCGCCGCCCCGTGATCCGGGCCTGGGACGTGACCTCCGCCGGGGTGCTCCAGCTGCCCTCCGGCCGCCTGCTCAGAGGACGCGCGCTGCGCAACCCCACCTCCGTGCAGCCCGACCCGGAGTTGGCGGTGTACCTGCTGGGCGTCCCACCGCCGGAGACCGACTGGGAGTCGCGCTGGGTCCGCTGGCCGGACTTCCGGTTGCCGACCGATCGCGCCGCCGCTGCGGCGGCGTTCCGCGAGGCCTGGTCACGAGCCGCGGCCGAGCGGGTGGAGATCGGCTGCAGCGGCGGGCACGGCCGCACCGGTACCGCACTCGCGTGTCTGGCGATACTCGACGGGGTGCCGCCCGCCACGCGGTGGCGTTCGTCCGGGCGCACTACGACGCCCGCGCGGTCGAGACGCCGGGGCAACGGCGCTACGTAGCCAGGTTCCGGGCCTGCTAGGGCTGTTCTCGCAGCAGCTCCACGGCCAGGTCCCCCGGGTTGGTCGGTGGCCGGATCGACTCCGCACCGCCCCCGGCGGATCCCGGCGCTGCTCCGCTGAGGTGGACTCTCATCCTGGGACCGGTGAACTGACCCCCACCCCGCCGCGGGTATCGGCGCCGAAGCGCTCCTTGTCCTTCGCCAGGTCCAGCGGGGTTAACCGGGCGCGCGAGTCCAGGATGTCCGGCGTGAGCAGGTCGGCCGGGACCAGCCAGGACACCTCGAACTCGATGCCGTCGGGATCCTTGGCGTACAACGCCTTGGTGGTGCCGTGGTCGGTGGCGCCCGCGAGGGCACCCAGCTCGGCGAGGCGGCCGGCGATCCGCTCCAGCTCGGCGAGGGTGTCGACCTCCCAGGCGAGGTGGTAAAGGCCGACCGCACCGTTGCCGGCCGGGGACGCGGCGGCCTCGGCGCCGACCTCGAACAGCCCGAGATCGTGGTCGTTGGTGGAGCCGCCGGCCCTTAGGAAGGCCGCGCCGCGGAGCCCTGCCATCCCCTCGATGGGGGCGAACCCCAGCGCGTCGGCGTAGAAGGCGACGCTGCGTTGGACGTCGCGCACGTACAGGACGGCGTGGTTGAGTCGCTGGACCGGCATGAGGCCT
>JBBPYA010000167.1:0-6477 GCA_038200385.1 Mycobacteriales bacterium | reverse complement strand
GCCCGCCACCCCAGCGAGGGCTTGCCTTCGGTGTCGACCGCGGCCAGCATCAGCCCGCCCAGCAGGCCGAGGTTCTTGAAGAAGTGGATCTGCTGCTGCTGCTTGGTCGCCGCGTCGTCCTCCTCCCAGAACCGGTGGGCGGCCGCCGTGGTCGGGACCAGGCTGGCGGCGAGCGCCAGCGAGGCCAATCGGGGGAACCTGCTGAGCGCGAGCAGGGTGCCGGCCCCGACCTTCACCGCGGCGTCGATCCTCACCAGCTGCTTGGGGTCCTCGGGAAGCTGGAACGGCAGCACCCGCGCGGTCTTCTCCGGCACCGGGGTGGCCATCTCGGCGTGCCCCGCGGGATTGCGCAGCGCGTTGATCCCGCCGCTGATGAAGATGCTGGCGATCATGGGCCGGGCGATACGGCGGACGAGCATGGGTCTCCCCTTGGGTCAGCGGGCGGATCGGTCGTGTTCACCGTAACGATTCCGGCCACCGGCCACCCGGTGAGCCCGTACGGCGAACGCGGGGTCGGCGGCCGGCCGGCGCCTCGGCCCCCGCGCGGTCACGGGATGAGGAACCCTTGCTCGATCAGGTCGGGCAGGGACACGACCGCGAGCCCGATCGCGGCCGCGGGCACCGTCACGAGTGCCACCACCCCGGCGCGGGTCGCGGTCACGGAACCGGACGACGCGACGTCAGCGTCGCCGACCTGGACGGGACCGCCGACCTCGACGTCGTCACCACTCGCGGCCAGTTCGTTGTCGCCGCGGTATTCGATCCGCTGACCTGATGGTGGCGACTGGGATGTACCCGACGCCACAGCACGCCTGGCGGTGACCATGCCGGCGACCGCAGCGCAATCGCGCGCACCGCTGGTGTCGGGCCGGAGGGGCCACTCCATCCTTGCCGGGGCACTGGGGTTCGCTGGGCCTGCGGTGGGCCGGCAGATCCGGCGTCCCGGGAGCGGCCGGCAGCGCGGCGGCCGGGATCGTTACGGTGAACACGACCGATCCGCCCGCTGACCTAAGGGGAGACCCATGCTCGTCCGCCGTATCGCCCGGCCCATGATCGCCAGCATCTTCATCAGCGGCGGGATCAACGCGCTGCGCAACCCGGCGGGGCACGCCCAGATGGCATCCCCGGTGCCGGAGAAGACCGCGGAGGTGCTGCCGTTCCAGCTTCCCAAGGACCCCAAGCAGCTGGTCAGGATCGACGCCGCGGTGAAGGTCGGGGCCGGCACCCTGCTCGCGCTCAGCAGGTTCCCCCGATTGGCCTCGCTGGCGCTCGCCGCCAGCCTGGTCCCGACCACTGCGGCCGCCCACCGGTTCTGGGAGGAGGACGACGCTGCGACCAAGCAGCAGCAGCAGATCCACTTCTTCAAGAACCTCGGCCTGCTGGGCGGGCTGATGCTGGCCGCGGTCGACACCGAGGGCAAACCCTCGCTGGGGTGGCGGGCCCGGAACGCCGCCCATCAACTCGGGGAGTCCACCCGGAGCACCGCCGAAAGCGCTGCTGACGCGACTCGCAAGGGCGCCGACGCGGTACGGGACGCCGTACCCTTCTGATCCCGCAATACCCGGAGCGGGAGCCGGTCGGAGGCGGCCGGACGGCCACCAGATGTAGCGGGCCGGCTGCAGTTGGTAGCCACGTTAATGGTGTGGCTGCTGGTGAAATTGGGCACAGTGGTGCACAGTGACCCTCGTGTCTGGACGCGGGCCCCGACGTCGCGGCCGTGCGGCGCTCGTGGCGGCACTGGCGATCGCGGTGCTCCTGCCGCTGTCCCCGGCGGCGTTCGCCGAGGATCCGCCGCCCAATCCCAGTGACCAACAGATCGAGCAGGCCCAGCGCAACAAGGACGCCCAGGCCGCCGAAGTAGGCCGGCTGGCCGGCCTCGCCGCCGCCAATGAAGGGGAGATCGAGCGGCTGCACGTCGATGTCGAGAACACGTCGTCGACCTACCTCGCCGCCCAGGGCGCGGTCGACCAGGCCGAGGCGGACCAGCACAAGACCGCGCAGGCGGCGCAGGACGCCGCGACCGCTGTGGACCAGGCCAATGCCGACCTGGCCATCTTCGCCCGCAACAGCTATATCCAAGGCTCCACCCTGGACAACCGGTTCATCCTGCTGGACTCCGGTGGCCCGGCCGAGCTGGTCGAGCGCGCCGGCCTGCTCGACGCGCTGTCCAAGAGCCAGCTCGACGTCGTGGCGCAGGTGGAGCTGGCCAAGGTCACCCAGGCGAACGCCGACGCCGCGCAGCGGCAGGCCGTTCTGGACCGGCAGGCCGCCGAACGCGCCGCGGCCGACGCCCTGGCTGTCGCCCAGTCCACGCTGGACACATCCGAGGCCCGGCTGGCCCAACTGCAGGCGCAGCAGGCGCAGTACGAGGCCGCCCTGGCGCAGGCCCAGCAGGCGCTGCTGGGGGTCGAGGGCGCTCGGAAGGCCTACGAGGACTACCAGGCCCGGGTGGCCGCCGAGCAGGCGCGGCTGCAGCGTGAACGCGAGGCAGCTGCCCGCCGCGCCGCCGAGCAGGCCGCGGCCCGGCAGGCCGCTGCCGAGGAGGCGGCCCGTCGCGCGGCGGAGGAGGCCCGCAACAGCACCCCGCCGTCCAGCCGGGGCGGTGGTGGATCCGCACCGGCATTGGCACCGGCTCCGGCCCCGCCCCAGTCCGGGGACTGGGTCAAGCCGGCGATCGGGACGACGACGAGTTGTTTCGGTGAGCGGTGGGGGTCCTTCCACTACGGCATAGACATCGCCACGCCGATGTACGACCCCATCTACGCCGTCGGCGACGGAACGGTGGTCCGCGCCGGACCGGCCAGCGGTTTCGGGCAGGCCATCTACATCCAGCACGCCAACGGCGACGTGACGGTGTACGGGCACGAGGAGGTCATCAAGGTCGCCACCGGCCAGCAGGTGTACGCCGGGCAGGTCATCGCCCTAATCGGCATGCGCGGCTTCTCGACCGGCCCGCACGTGCACTTCGAGGTGCAGCAGGGGCTGTACGGCACCCGGATCGACCCGGTGCCGTGGCTGGCCGCGCGCGGGGTCTACATCTCCGGCTGCTGAGCCACCCGGTCCGGACCGGGTGGCCCGGTCAGGACAGGAACCCGACCCGGCCGATCAGCAGCGAGTACCCGACGAAGGCGACCGCGTCGAGCAGGGTGTGCGCGATGACCAGCGGAGCGATGCGTCCCTTGCGCTGGTAGAGCCAGCCGAACAACACGCCCATCGCCATGTTCCCGAGGAACCCGCCGAAGCCCTGGTAGAGGTGGTACGAGCCGCGCAGCACCGACGACGCGGCGACCGCCCACCAGGGGGACCAGCCGAGCTGGCGGAGCCGGGTCAGCAGGTACCCGACCACGACCACCTCCTCCAGCGCCGCGTTCTGCGCCGCGGACAGGATGAGCACCGGGTACTGCCACCACTGGTCGGGCAGCGAGGTCGCCGACACCGTCGTGTTGATGCCGAGCTGGCGGCTGAGCACGTAGAACAGCAGCCCCGGTACGCCGATCACCAACGCCAGCAGCGCCCCGGTGCCCAGGTCCCAGCGGGGCCGGCGCAGGTCCAACCCGAGGTGCCGCAGCGCGGGCGCGTCGGTGCGGGCGAGCAGGTGGATGGCCAGCAGCGCGGGCACCAGTTGCAGCCCGATCCGCACCAGCTGCAGAGTCAGATCGAGGTAGGGGCGGGCGGACTGCGAGGAGTTCAGCGAGGAGACCTGATCGGCCAGGGGCGCCGGCGCGGTCAGTGCGGCGACGATGTCGATGATCGAGTAGATCGCCGAGGCGCCCAGTGACAAGCCGAGTACGAGCAGGATCTCCTGCCGCAGCGTGCGGCGGCCCGGAAGCACGCTGTGCGCGGGGCCGGTCTGGATTCCCGGCCCGCCCGGCTGGCTCAGCGTCACCAGCACATCTTGCCCCCCCTCGCGATCCCGCGGCCGGATCCTGCTCGGCCGGCAGTGGCTACTCTGCCCGGATGGACACTCTGCAGGCCCTGCACGAGGCGCGCGAGTCCGGCCGCCGCGCCGTGCTGGTCACCGTGGTCTCGATCGAGGGCGACCCCCCGTCGTACGCCGGGGCGAAGGTCGTCGTGGTTGAGGGGCGGGTCGTTGCCGGCACCCTGGGCTGCTCGGAGTTCGATACCGCCGGCATCGAGCTGGCGGCAGGGGTCGCCGGTTCGGTCGGTACGCCGACGCTGCGCCGCCGGATGGTCTTCGGCCACGGGCGGGAGCAGGTCTTGGACTTGTTCGCCGAGGCACAGGAACCGGCGCCGGCGCTGCACGTCTTCGGCGCCAATCCGATCGGGCGCGGGTTGGCCGAGCTGGGACGGTTCCTGGGTCGCCGGGTCGTGCACCTTAACGACGGGGCGGCCGAGGCGTTCGCGGCGACGCCGGCCGGCCCGGCCGACGCGGTCGTGCTCTCCGACCACGACGCCCCCTACGTCGAGGACGTCCTGCGCGAGGCGCTGGCCGGCCCTGCGTTCTTCGTCGGCATGCTGGGAAGCCGCCGGCACGCGCCGATGGTCATGCAGCGCCTGCTGGATTCCGGAGTACCGGCCGAGCAGGTCGACCGGCTGCACTCGCCGTGCGGGCTGGACATCGGCAGCCGCGGGCCCGAGGAGATCGCCCTGTCGATCGTGGCCGAGATCGTCGCGAACGAGCGTGGACGGTCCGGCGGGACCATGCAGATGCACGTGTCCGAGTCGAGCCGCTGAACCGGCTCACCGTCGGGCGGGGCGCCCGCGCAGGGGTGTGGCGAACAGCTCCGCCGGCGGCTCGGGTGAGTCCGCGGCAGTGGCGTCGACGATGACCTTGCCGCCGCCGCCGCCGAAGGCCATCAGGTCCCGGCCGGCGACGACCCGTCCCGGAGCGGGGTCCGCGGCGACGCGCCGGATCAGCTGGGCGAGCGGCAGCTCGGCGGCCGAGGCGAGCAGGACGAGGTTGCCGTAGCGACGATGGCGGAGGACCGCCGGGTCGGCGAGGAGGCAGACCCGCGCAAAGACCGAGCGCAGCGTCACAGCGACGGCTCGGGTGAACTCCAGTGGCGGCCCGTCCCCCACATTGATCGCCGCGATCCCGGCCGGCCGGAGCACCCGCGCCAATTCCACGTCGAACTCCCGGCTGGTCAGGTGCGCCGGCGTACGCGCACCGCGGAACACGTCGCAGATCACGAGGTCGGCGCTGGCCGCAGGCAGGCCGGCCACGCCCTGACGCGCGTCCACGGAGCGGACCCGGACGGCTGCGCCCCGCGGCAGCGGCAGTTCGCGGCGGACCAGCGCCACGAGAGCCGCGTCGTCGTCGAAGGCGCGCTGCCGCGAACCGTGCCGGGTGGTCCCGACGTAACGGGCCAGGGTGAGTGCGCCCGCGCCCAGGTGGACCACGTCGATCGGCTCGCCGGTCGGGGCGACGAGATCGACCGCGTGACCGATCCTGCGGACGTACTCGAAGTCCAGGTACGCCGGATCGTCGAGGTCGACATGGGACTGCGGGGTCCCGTCGACCAGCAACACCCAGGACCCCGGACGGTCGGCGTCGCCGAGCAGCTCCGCCGTACCCGAATCGACGTCGTACCGTCCCGGCGTGGGAGTCCGGCTCATCCGGGTGGCCACGGATCTCCCCACTGCGCGGCGCGGGCCGCCCGGTAGTCCGGGCGGCTGCGACCGACCGCGGTCCGGGCCACGGTGCCGCCAGCCGTGCAGACCGGGAACTCGACGAGTCCCTTGCGCTTGTGCGGATGCCGCAGGATCCGCCCCCCGGCCGGTGCCGCCGGATCGCGGGTGGCCACGACGTAGCA
This sequence comes from Mycobacteriales bacterium, assembly GCA_038200385.1. Classification (GTDB taxonomy): domain Bacteria; phylum Actinomycetota; class Actinomycetes; order Mycobacteriales; family Geodermatophilaceae; genus JBBPYA01. The sequence continues at coordinate 703 of JBBPYA010000167.1, read as the reverse complement.
GAACTTCTCGTCCTCGTACCCCAACGCACCGCCCTTGACCCGGCGGTGCAGCGCGGAGCGCTCCAGCCGGACCGCGAAGTGACACCAGTCCGCGCCGTCGCGCAGCGGGCAGTCCGAGTCGTGTGGACACGGTGCCATCACCCGGAACCCGGCGGCCAGCAACACATCCCGGGCGTCGAGGATCCGGCGGAAGCCGGCCGGTGTACCGGGTTCGACCAGCACCGCGATCCGGGCGGCGTCGGCGATCTGCCGGACCAGCCGGTGGGCCGAAGCCTCGGCCAGTTCACCGAGCAGGTAGGTAGCAGTGATCAGATCGGTCGGCGGCAGCACCGTCGCGGGGCCTATAGCCGTTGTCTCCCAACGGATCCCACGCAGAGCCGAATGGGATGCGGCGGCCGTGAGCCGGCGCCCCAGGTCGGCGGTGACCGGGGATCGGTCCAGGACGGCGATCTGACGTAGCCCCGGCAGGACGTCCACGGCGGCCCACGCCGCCGCACCCGTGCCGCCGCCGACGTCGAGCAGGGTGCTCGGCAACAGCCCCGGTGCCCGGGTGAGCGCTTCCCGTACCGCGGCGTACGTCGCCGGCATCCGGTACGCCGCGTAGGCCTGCACCGTCACCGGATCGTCGAGTCTCGGTGGCGTTGCTGCGCCGGAGGACCGGTAGGACGTGGTGAGCCGCTGGACCGCCGCCGCCAACGCGCGG
>JBBPYA010000166.1:0-17195 GCA_038200385.1 Mycobacteriales bacterium | reverse complement strand
CCGGCATCCCGTACGACCGCCGGCGCACGACGATGGCCGGCTTCGCGATGTGTGCCGACTGCCGCCGGGCGTACGACGACCCGGGCGACCGACGGTTCCACGCGCAGCCGGTGTGCTGCCCGGCCTGCGGGCCTTCGCTGCGGCTGCTCGACCGGGCCGGACAGGTATCCGGCGACGACCCGATCGCGGCGGTCGCGCAGCTGCTGCGCTCGGGCGGGGTGGTCGCGGTCAAGGGGCTCGGGGGGTACCACCTGGCCGCCGACGCGGCGGACGAGGCCGCGGTGTACGCGTTGCGCTCGCGCAAGCACCGGGAGGACAAGCCGTTCGCCGTACTCGCCGCCGACGTCGCCGCGGTCCGGGAGCTGTGCGAGGTCGGCGAGCGCGAAGCGGTCGAGCTGACCGGCGGCAGGCGGCCGATCGTGCTGCTTCCCCGCCGGCCGGGGGCCGCGCTCGCGCCGTCCGTGGCGCCCGGCAACCGCCACCTCGGGATGCTGCTGCCGTACACGCCGCTGCACGTCCTGCTCGTGGAGGCCGTCGGGCGGCCGATCGTGCTCACCAGCGGCAACCGCTCCGACGAGCCGATCGCCTACCTGGACGAGGACGCCCGGGAGCGGCTGGGCCCCGTCGCCGATGCGTTCCTGGTGCACGACCGGCCGATCCACATCCGGACCGACGACTCGGTGGTCCGCGTAGTGCGGGGGCGTGCCCAACCGGTCCGGCGTTCGCGCGGGTACGCCCCGGAACCCGTGCGGCTGCCGCTGGCGTGTCCCCGGCCGGTGCTCGCGGTGGGCGCGGAGCTGAAGAACACGTTCTGCCTGGCGCGGGGGCAGCACGCGTTCGTCTCCCACCACATCGGTGACCTGGAGAACTACGAGACGTTCCGGTCCTTCCGGGAGGGGATCAGGCACTTCTCGCGGCTATTCGGCATCGAGCCGAAGGTGGTCGCGCACGACCTGCACCCGGAGTACCTATCGACCAAGCACGCCCTGGACCTGCCCGGCGTTGACCTGGTGGGCGTGCAGCACCACCACGCGCACATCGCGGCCTGCCTGGCCGACAACGACGCAATCGGGCCCGTGGTGGGCGTGGCGTACGACGGGACCGGATTCGGGACCGACGGGACGATCTGGGGCGGGGAGATCCTGGTCGCGGAGCTAGCCGGCTTCCGCCGGGTCGGGCACCTGGCGGCGGTCCCCTTGCCCGGTGGGGCGGCCGCGGTCCGCGAGCCGTGGCGGATGGCGGCGGCGTACCTGCGCTCGGCGTACGGCGACGCGGTACCCGCCGGGCTCGCGGTTGCCGCCCGGCATCTGGACCGTTGGGATCAGGTGCTGACGATGGCCGCGCGAGGTGTGAACGCGCCGCTGACGTCGAGCGCGGGACGGCTGTTCGATGCGGTGGCGGCGCTGTGCGGGGTGCGGGACCGGGTGAACTACGAGGGGCAGGCGGCGATAGAGCTGGAGCAGCTCGCCGACCCGGCCGAGCGCGGTGCGTATCCGATGTCGGCGGTCGCCGGTGTACTGGCGGGGACCGACCTGGTCGGCGCCGTGGTCGAGGATCTGCTGGCCGGGGTGCCCGTGGGGCGGATCTCCGCGCGGTTCCACCGTGGGCTGGCCGCCGGCACCGTGCGCGCGGCGGCCGAGGCCGCCTCCGCCGCCGGCCTGGACACCGTCGCGCTGTCCGGTGGCGTGTTCCAGAACGTCACCCTGCTCGACCTCGTCGCCGACGGCCTGGCGGCCCTGGGCCTGCGGGTGCTCACCCACGAACAGGTCCCGTGCAACGACGGCGGGATCAGTCTCGGGCAGGCCGCCGTTGCCGCGGCAACTCCTCCTGGCGGTTGATCCCGGCCGCTACGTCGACGGTGGCCTCTCGGACGTCCTGCGCCGCGCGTCTCGGGGAGCGTCTGATTGGCGGCCTCACGTTGAGCGGTCTCCGTCGCCATCACCGGCTGCCGCCATCGTTGCCGTCCGCCGCCGTGCCGTGGCGGTCGCGGTTCATGGATGCGGATCCGGTCAGTGGCTGACCGATTCGGCATCCGTGAGTCCCGAAAACAGGCGGCATCCATTGCTGCCACGAACCGGCGCCGCGGTTCCGGACCGCTCACGGAGATGCCGACCCGACCCCCGCCGCTGCGTCACAGCAGGTCTCCGAACCTGATGTGCCGCAAGGACTTGAACCTCGCTCAGCGGAGTCGTACGCCGGAGACGACGGGAACGCTAGTCGCCGCTCTGTGGGTCGACCGACGTGCCGGACCGCTCGTCGGAGGTGCCCACCGGGCGCTCCCCCTGGGTGCCGGTCGTCTGTCGTCCGGCCTCCTCACCCTCCTCATCGACGACGTCCTCGCCGTGGCGGTTGATCGACTCCCCCACTCCGAGGGGCGTGGCTCCGGTGGTGTCGGTGCCGGACACGCCGTCACGTTCTTCGTCGGACACCTCGCGACCCTGACCGGGCGGGTCGGCGTTATCCGAGTCGAAGGCGCGCCCGGCCCGCTCTTGAGCATCTCCGCTCGGCTCGCCAGCCCCGTGGGTGCCGTACCGGTCGGCCATGGGTGCATCGTTCGGATCGGCGGGCGAGCCCGCTGTGTCAGTCATGGGTGTGATATACCACACCACTGACCTGGCAAACCAACGGGTCAGGCCGAGCCGACCGCGGCCAGCAACGGGCCGGCGACGATCCCGAGCGCCACCGCGATCACCGCCGCCGCCACGGCGGTCCGCCCGGCCCACCCCACGGACCGGGGCGACGGCTCGCCCCCGGTGCGGACGGGTGCGGCCCGGAACATCGGGGCGATCCAGCGCAGGTAGTAGAAGAGGCTGGCCACGGTGTTGACGGCGGCGAGGACCACCAGCCAGCCCAGCCCCCCGTCCGCGGCGGCGGAGAAGATGGTGAGCTTCCCGACGAAGACCCCCGTCGGCGGCGTACCCACCAACCCGAGCAGGCAGACGACCAAGGCCACCGCCAGCGCCGGTTGGGCTCGGCCCAGACCCTGCCAGTCCGCCAGCCGGGGTCCCGCCCGGGCCGCGGCCACGACGGCGAAAGCGCCCACGTTCGTGACCGCGTACGCCGCGACGTACAGGGTCAGCGCCGGCAGGGCCAGCTCGACCCGGCCGGCCACGGCCACCGCCATCAGCAGGTAGCCGACCTGGCTGATGGTGGAGTAGGCCAGCAGCCGGCGTACGGAGTCCTGGAAGAACGCCGCGAGGTTGCCCAGCGTCATGCTGGCCGCGGCCAGGATCGCCACGAGCAGCGGCCAGTTCCCTGGGGCGCCGAGCAGCGGGCCGCCGACGAGCCGGTACGCCGCCAGCACCGCACCCACCTTCGGCACCGTCGTGACGAACGCGGCCACCGGCGTACTCGCGCCCTCGGTGACATCGGGGACCCAGAAGTGGGCCGGTACGGCACCGAGCTTGAACGCCAAGCCGGCGAGCACGGCCAGCGCACCGACGGCGACCGCCACCCGGGGCGCGCCCGGCAGGGACCGACTCAGCTCGGCGTACCCGGTCGCGCCGCCCGCGCCGTAGAGCAGGGTGACCCCGATCAGCAGGGTGACACCGAGGAAGGCGCCCATCAGGTAGTACTTCAGCGCCGCCTCGGTCCCGGCGGCGTCCTTGGCGAAGCCGGCCAGCGCGTACAGCGGGACGCTGGCCAGCAGGTACGCCGCCACCAGGAGCAGCAGGTCCGCCGCGCCGGCCAGGGCGATCGTGCCCAGCGCCGCGAGCAGCAGCAGCGTGTAGAACTCGGTCTCCCGCGGATGCCCGACGATGTCGCGCCCGGGCAGCGCCAGGACGAGCAGGGTGGCCGCACACACCACGATCCGGGCGACGGTCAGCGGGACGTCCACGAGGTAGGACCCGCTGAACACGGGGCCGGCCAGCCCACCGGCCATCACCGCGGACACCACGATGACGACGACGAGCGTGCCGGCCGCCACGAGCCGGACCAGGCCCTGCCGGGCACGGGGCAGGAACAGGCCGAGCACGAGCCCGCCCACAGCGCCGCCGAGCAGCAGCAGCTCCGGGAGCAGGGCGATCGGACGCTCGTTCATGACCGCAATCCGCTCACGAGCCGAGCAGGTCGACGACGGCGCGGGCGGCGGGGTCGATCACGCCGAGCAGCCAGGCGGGGACCAGCCCGACGACGACGGCCAACCCCATGAGGGGGGCGATCGACGCGGTCTCGTGCCACCGCAGGTCGCGGAAGCCGGTCTCCTCGCGGGACCCGAGCAGGATCCGCTGCAGCGCCCACAGGAACAGCCCGGCGGTGACCAGGATCCCGACCAGCGCGACCACGGTGGCGACCGGCGCCGGCCCGAGGCTGCCCGCGAAGATCTGGAACTCGGCGATGAACCCGCTGAACCCGGGCAGCCCCAGCGAGCCGAACGCGGCCAGCGCCAGCAGGGCGGCGAACCGCGGGGCGGGGCCGGCCAGGCCGCCGTACTCCGACATCTCGTACGTCTCGCGGCGGCGCCACATGACGCCGGTCAGCAGGAACAGCGCGCCGGTGAGCAGGCCGTGGCTGACCATCTGGGTCACCGCGCCGGTGACCGCCACCGAGCGGGCCGCCGCGTCGCCGCCGAGCATCCCGGCGGCGCCGAGGGCGAGGATGACGTAGCCCATGTGGTTCACCGAGGTATAGGCGATCAGCCGCTTGAAGCTGGACTGGGCCAGTGCCACGAGGGCGCCCCACAGCACGCTGACCACGCCGACGACCACGATCAGCCAGGCCCACTGCCGCCACGCCTCGGGCAGGATCGGCATCGCGATCCGGACGAAGCCGAACGTGCCCATCTTCAGCAGGACACCGGCCAGGATGGCCGAGCCCTCGGCCGGTGCCTCGGTGTGCGCCGGGGGCAGCCAGGTGTGGAACGGGAACGTCGGCGTCTTGACGGCCAGCCCCAGGCCGATCGCCAGCAGCACCAGGCCGCCGAACACCGGCCGGCCGTCCAGCGGGGTGGTCCGGGCCAGTTCGACCATGTCGAAGGTGTGCGGGTCGCTGCCGACGTAGAGCCCGATGAACCCGAGCAGCAGCGCCAGCGAGCCGAGGAAGGTGTACAGGAAGAACTTCAGCGCCGCGCGCGCGGCCTGCGTGTGCCCCCAGCCGGCGATGACGAAGTACATCCCGACGATGGACAGGTCGAAAAAGACGAAGAACAGGATCAGGTCCAGGGACACGAACAGGCCCGTGCAGACCGTCTGGAGGAAGAGGAACAGCGCGGCGTACGAGCGTCGGTTGCGGTCCTCACCGAGAGCGTGGACGCCGCAGGCGAGGAACAACACGGCGGTCAGCGCCGCCAGCGGGAGCGAGAGCCCGTCCACCCCGACGTGGTAGGAGCTGCCGACGCCGGGGATCCACGAAGCCCGCTGCTCGAACGCGAAGCCGTCGGTCACGCCGGGGCCGCCGCCGTAGGCCAGCCACAGCCCCACCACGAGGGCGAGGTCGACCGCGCTGGCCCAGATCCAGATCCAGGTCGCCGTACGCCCCGGTGGTCGCGGCCAGGCCAGCAGCACGAGCGCTGCGGCCAGCGGCAGGAAGACCAGGATGCTGAGCACGGTCACTTCACGACGATGACGACGACGGCAAGCACGGCGAGGGCCGCCGCGGCCTGGGCGTAGTACTGGTGCAGCTGGCCGGTCTGCGGCCGGCGGGCCAGCCGGCCGAGCGCCGCCGTCCCCCGCGCCAATGCCCCGACCGCGCCGTCGATCCGCGACTCGCCACCGGAGCCGGCCAGGCCGGCGGCGCCGATCCGGACCAGCCCCGGCAGGGCCACGACCGCGCGGTCGAGGACCCGGTCGTCCACGACCGCGAGCCCCTCGGAGAGGCGGAGGACCGGGCGTACGACGAGGCTCATGGCCAGCCGTTCCAGGCCCAGCCAGCCGGCCAGCGAGGCCGCCGCCGGGCCGGAGACGACGGCCCCGCCGCGGCGCAGGACCAGCAGGGTCACCGCGACGGCCAGGACCGCGCTCGCCGCCAGCTCCAGCAATCCGGCCGACGGTGCGAGGCCGCCCAGCGCGTCGGCGTACCAGCCCCGGAACGGCGGGACCACCTGCAGCCCGAGGATCGCACCGACGCCGGCCAGGACCGCCACACTGGCGGTACCCCGGGTGGGTACGTGCCCGGAGGGCTCCTCCTCCAGGTGCTGCTGCCGCCGGCGCTTGCGGCTGGGTGCTGACTCCTTGGCCAGGACGACGGCGATCGCGCGGGCGGCGTACGCCGCGGACAACACCGCACCGGCCAGCCCGACCAGGTACAGCGGGAGCGACTCCTCCAGGGCGCCGGCCAGAACCGAGTCCTTGGTCGCCCACAGGGACAGCGGCGGTACGCCGGCCAGCGCGAGCAGCGCAACCACGGCCGCGGTGCCGACGGTGCGGAACCGCCGCGCGGCCCCAGCCAGCTGGGTCAGCTGCTTCGTGCCCAGCGCCGTCAGCCAGGCGCCCGCGGCGAGGAACAGCGCGCTCTTCACCGCGGCGTGCGCGACGAGCTGGACAGTCCCGCCGGTGGTGGCGCCGACCCCGGCGGCCAGGACCACGAAACCGATCTGGGCCGCCGTGCTCGCGGCGAGCAGCTGCTTGAAGTCGGTCTGCGCCGTCGCCACGGCACCGAGCACGAGCGCGGTGAGGGCGCCGACCCAGGCGACCGTCGGCCCGGCCCACCCGGTCGCGTCCAGCAGCGGCCCGACCCGCAGCAGGAGGTACCCGCCGGCGGCGACCATGGTGGCCGAGTGCAGCAGCGCGCTGACCGGCGACGGGCCGTCCATCGCCCGGGACAGCCAGAACGACAGCGGCAGTTGCGCGGACTTGCCCAGCGCCGCGAGCACGATCCCGGCGGCGGCCACATCGAGCCAGCCGCCGCTGGCCGTGGGGAGGTCGGCCACGACCAGCGCGCCGGTCCCGGCCAGCGCTGCGCCCGCCGCGACGTACAGGCCGAGGTCCGCGCTCCGGGTGGTGAGGAACGCGACCGCGCCGGACTCGACCCGGCGGTCCTCGCGCCACCAGAACGCGATGAGCGCGTACGACGTCGCGCCCATCACCTCCCAGGCGCCGAGCAGCACGACGAGGGACGTCGCGGTGACCGTGACGAGCATGGCCCCCTCGAAGATCAGCATCAGGCCGTAGAAGCGGGCCCGCGCCTCACCGGCACCCAGGTCCCCGGTGGCGAAGAGCAGGACCAGCGGGGTGACCGCGCCGACCAAGACGACGAGGACCGCGGACAGCCCGTCCACGGCCAGGGTGGCATCGGCCCCCGGTAGCAGCGGCACGCCCAGTGCCGGGCGGCCGACGGCGACGGTCACGGCCAGGGCGAGTACGACGACCGAGACGGCGACGGCCAGCGGCCCCGCAGCGTCCTGGACCGCACCGGCGCGCCCGCGCAACCCGGCGAGCGCGAGCAGTACCCCGGATCCGACCGGCAGCAGCACGAGCAGCGCGAGCGCGGCCGTCACCACCGACTCAACCGCTCAAGTCGGCGGCGGAGTCGGTCATGTCGATGTCACGCGCCCGGAAGATCGCCGTGGTCACGGCGAAGCCCATCGCCATCTCCACGGCCATCACGACGAGCGCCATCAGGACGAGCACCTGCCCGTCCAGGCTGGCCGGCGCGACGAACCACCAGTACGCGCCGCCGGCGAGCAGGACGGCGTTCACCATCAGCTCGAGCCCCATCATGATCATCACGACCGACTGCTGCGACAGTGCGCCGTACAGCCCGACCGACAGCAGCGCAGCCGCGATCACCAGGAACAGCTGCAGAGTCATCGCGCCTCCACGGCGGGGAGTGCGTCGGCGGCAGTCATCGCGCCTCCACGGCGGGGAGTGCGTCGGCGGCAGTCATCGCGCCTCCGCAGACAGCAGTGCGTCGCGCGGCGTGGCGCGCTCCAGGTCGTCGCCGTACCGGTCGTAGCGGCCGCGGTGGGTGGCCAGCAGGATGCCGGAGATCATCGTGGCGAGCAGCCCCACCCCAACGACGATCATCGTCAGCATGTGTGGACCCATGATCGACTGACCGATCGCGCGGGTCAGCTCCGCGGGCGGACGGCCCTGCCGCGCCGGCCAGGGCACCAGCAGCGCCCCGGCGCCGAGGACCACGAACGTGCCGATCGCCAGCGTCAACGAGCCACGCTTGTTGTGCACCATCGTCATGGGCATCAGCCCGGCCGGGTTCATCATGTACATGATCATGAACACGCCCATGATGGCCATCTCGACGGTCATCATCAGCACGGTCAGGATCCCGAGGTACGCCGAGCCGAGCAGCACCAGCTCCGCGGCGACGGCGAGGAACGACGTCAGCAGGGCGTACGTCGCCCGGGCCATCGAATCCACGACGAAGACCGCGACGGCCGTTCCCACCGCCAGCAGCCCGAATCCCACGGCCAGGACGACTTCCACGGCTGAACCTCCCATTGAGATCAGAGGACGACGAGCGCGACGACGAGGGACTGCAGGATGATCGCCGGCAGGAGCACGACCCAGGCGAACTCCTCGAACCGGTCCACCCGGATCACCGGGAAGCGCCACCGCGTCCAGACCAGCGCGGCCAGGACGGCAAGCGTCTTGACCAGCCACCAGAGCCACGCCGGAAGCAGCGGACCGCCGCCGCCGCCGAGGAACAGCGCCACCGACATCCCGGCTGCCGACGCAAGCCAGGCGTACTGGCCGATGGACACGGCGAGCCGGTCGACGCCGGAGACCTCGGCCAGGATGCCGCCGGAGGCATCGGTGCTCGCCGGCTGCGAGAACGGCCCCCAGAACGCGAAGGCCAGCGCCGCGATCAGGAACACGACGAACGCGATCGGCATCCAGACCACGAACCACAGTCCGCTCTGCGCCGCGACGATCTCGGTGACGTCCAGCGAGGCGGCGCCGAGGGCGGCGGTGATCAGCGCGAGCATCAGGGGCAGCTCGTAGGCCAGTGCCTGCGCGAGGAACCGGTAGCCGCCGATCAGCCCGGACACCGAGTTCGCCCCCCAGCCGGTCAGCCACAGCGCCGCCCACAGCAGGGTCTCGGCGGCGTTGAACCACACCACGCCGACCTCGGAGCGCACGACGGCCGTCGTACCGATCGGGACCACGGCCGCGGCGAGCACCGCCGTGACGAACAGCGTGCCGCCGCCCAGCCGCCACAGCAGCGCGTCGGGGTGGCTGGTCCGGCGGCGGCGTACGACGAGCAGCCGGACAGCCTCCCGGGCCGGGTGCAGAAGCACCTCGGTGTCCACGGCCCGGCCGGCGGCCGCCGAGCCGAACGCGGCCGACAGCGACGCAGCCGCCGCCGCAAGGACGAGCAGGCCCACGGGCAGCAGCGCCACCGCCCACAGGGCGGGGCCATCAAACACGGTGAGCCCCCGGTTGCAGGGCGCCGGTCAGCTCCGGATCCAAACTCGCGACGATGAGCCGTCCGGTACTCCACTCGGCGCCGGTCAGCAGGTCGGCCAGCTGGTCGGCCGCTTCCTGCGCGTCGGCCGTACGGGATGCGGGCGGCCCGTCACGGAAACCGCCGGCGTCCGCGAGCCAGCCTCGGTAGGCCTCAGTGACCCGGGCGCCGGCGGAGGGGCCGAGCGCGGCGGTCATCCGGCGGAGCAGGGCCGAGCGGCCGACCCGACGCTCCAACCGCTCCAGCTGCCCGACCAGCTCCTCATTGGGCGCCCCGCCGAGCAGCCCGTCGCGGACCCGCTGGGCGCGCAGCCGCTCGCCGGACCAGCCGGCCACGGCCAGGAGCCGGGTCAGCGCGTCGATCCGGGCGGCCGCTGCCGCCCGTCCGGACCCGACGGCGTCGGCCGCGGCCTGCCAGAACGGCGCGGCCGGTGCGGTGGGACCGATCCGGCCCACCTCGACCTCGCTGAGTACGTCGCCCTGCAGCTGGATCCTGACGACGAGCCCGGCCGGCCACCACGGCAGCGCCGGCCCCCACGGGACGTGCAGGATGTCCAGCTCGAGCCCGTCGCGGTCCGGCGCGCGGTCGGCCATCGGCAGCCCGGCCGGCATGTCGCCGCCGCCCATGTCGTGACCGCCGTGCATGTCGTGCCCGGAGCCCCCACCCCCGTCGTCCCCGCCCATGTCGTCCCCGCCCATGTCGTCCCCGGAGCCGCCGTCCCCGTCTTCGGCAGACATGTCGTGACCGGAGTCCCCGCCCATCTCCTGCATCGGCTCGTCGCGCGGTCCCCGCGCGGCTGCGTCGGCGCGCTGTTCGGCCCGGTCGAGCAGGGACCGCGCGGCCTCGTCCAGCGCCGCCTCGACGCGGTCCGGATCCAGCAGTGTGATCCGCGTCCGGGGGCCGGGGAGCTGGTCCCACACCAACTGGGCGGGCTCGTGCAGGCCGGCACCCGCGACGACGAGGACGTCGGCGTCGGCCGGAGTGTCCACCAGCGGCCAGCCGCGCTCCCGGGCCAGCCGCTCGACCGCCAGCCGGGGGCCGGTCCCGCCGGGTGCCTCGATGAGCAACACGTGGGGTTTGCCGAACGCGAAGCGGGTCAGGTCCATCGCAGCGCCCCCTCCCGCCAGGCGTAGAGGACGCCGACGAGCAGGACCGCCAGGAAGCCGAACATCTCGATCACCGCGGACGCGCCGAGGTCAGCCACCACCAGCGCCCACGGGTACATGAAGACCATCTCCATGTCGAAGGCGAGGAACAGCAGCGTGACGGCGTACCAGCGGGCGTGGTAGCGGGAGACGGCATGCTCGGTCGGTGCGTGCCCGGACAGGAACGGCGCGGCCACCAGGGGCGAGCGGCTCAGGCCGACCAGCGCGCTCACGGTGTAGAGAACAGCCACCACGGCGCCGGCCGCGACGATGACGACCAGCGCAGCGCCGAGCTCCACCATCAGGGACCTCCCGCGTCGAGTTCCCTGCAGAGTACCCCTAGGGGGTATATAGCGCCGGGTGTGACCCCCCTCCCCGAGCCGCCTCCCCCTGGCGCAGCCGGCCGATGATCACGCGACGGCCCGCCCGGCGGCGTACACCGCCCGGATCCGGTGGATCGCATCGGGGTCGGAGAGCGGGTCACCGTCTACGGCGAGGATGTCGGCATCGAAGCCCGGCGCGAGCCGCCCCTTGCGGTCGGCGACTCCGCACACCCCGGCCGCGACGGAGGTGAGTCGGCGCAGCGCCTCGGCTCGGCTATAGCCGAGTTCGAGCAGCTGCGGGATCGCCTGTCGCGCGACGTCGGGGGGCTTGATCGGCGCGATGCCGGCGTCGGTCCCGGCGACGATGGTCGCGCCGGCCGCGGCGAGGCGGCGGGTGTTGGCAATCATGAGCGGCAACCGGGCCAGCACCTCCGGTGGCGGGACCAGTCCGGGAACTGGGAGGAACCCGAGTGTCGCGCCGACGGCGATCCGCCGGGCGACGATCAGCGCGACGAGATCTTCGGGGGCCGGGTCGATCCCCTCCGCCGACCAGAACGACACGTGCTCCATGCCGTCGACCCCGGCGGCGACCGCGTCGGCGATGGCCGGGGTGCCGTGCGCGTGGGCGGTGACCGGCAGGCCGAGCCGGTGCGCCTCGTCGACGGCCGCGCGCAGGTCAGCGGGCGCGAACTGCGCGAGGTCCTGGCGGGTGCCGGGCGTGAGGTTTCCGCCGCTGGCCATGATCTTGATGACGTCCACGCCGCGATCGGCGTGGACGCGCACCGCAGCCCGCACCGCGTCCTCGCGCGGTTCGGTCCCGCCGCCGAGGTAGTGGCAGTGCCCGCCCGGCGTCGTGATCGGTGGCCCGGCGGCCAGGATCGTCGGCAGACCCGGGGTACCGCGCAGCCCGAGCGAGAGATAGTGCCGGTCCCCCAGGTCACGTACCGTCGTGACCCCCCGGCCAGCGCCGCGCCGGCCGCCGCGCGCATGGCCTGGACCACCTCGGCGTCGCTGCGGGCGGCCAGCGCCCCCACCGGGTCCATCGTGGAGTCGAAGGCGAGGTGCACGTGGGTGTCGATCAGGCCGGGCAGCAGCGTTGCGCCGGCCAGCTCGACGACGTCGGCGTCCGGTGGCGCGGACGCGCCCGCAGCGACGGCGACGATCCGGTCCCCGTCCAGCAGCAGCATCGGATCGCGAACCAGGCGGGCCGAAACTCCGTCGTAGAGGGCGGCGGCGTGGATGGCGGTGAGCCGGCGGCGTTCGGTAACCGTGGTGGTAGCCATGCCGACACGGTCACGCACCTGGCCCTACTCCCGCGTCAGTGGGAGTACCGACTTCTGGTACGTATCCGCCGTCACCCGGGAGGCGAGGCGGGCGCGACTGTGTACCCCCAGCTTGGCCAGGCAGTGCGCGACATGGGTCTCCACGGTCCGCTCGGAGATGTGCGTGACGGCGGCGATCTGCCGGTTCGTCAGACCCTTCGCGACCAGGTCGGCGATCTCGCGCTCGCGCCTGGTCAGCGGGCCCCCGCGGGAGCCGTCCAGCGTCGCGGCCAGCTCCAGGCTCCACCGCAGCAGCGGCGCCATTCCCATCCGCGCTGCCTCGGCCGACGCGACAGCGGCCAGCACGGACGCCTCCGTCGCGTCACCGACGCGCCGGCGGCGGGCCAGGACCCGGGCCAGTTCCAGCCTGCTGCGGGCACTCAACGGCGCCAGTCCGGCCCGGTCGTTCGCGGCCACCGCGGTCCGCAGCTGCCGCACCGCGTCGTCCAGCCGGTCGAGTGTCGCGGCAGTGATCCCAAGCCACGTCCGCACCGAGCCGCCCAGCACCAGCGCCCCGGCCCCCCCGCAGACGAAGTGGTCCGCGTACGCCGCCAGGTGCCGCTGGACGTCGGCCGCGCCGTCGCGGTCGCCGAGCGCCGCGGCCAGCTCGGCCTTGCCCTGCAGCATCGGCAGCCGGACGAAATCCGGTGTGAGTTCCACACTCGGGAAGGCGGCATACAGCCGGCGCGCCGCCGCGAGGTTACCGATGGCGAGCTGCCAGACCGCGATCGGCCCTGACGGGCCGGCCGTCAGCTGCCAACCGCGAGCCCCGTCCAGCAGCCCGGAAGGCAGGTCGGCGCCGGTCTGGGCGCACAACAGGATGGTCATCACCTCGGCGCCGACCACCCCGCCCGGATGCCGGGCCGCCCGCGCCCGGGCCCCGATCTGCTCTATCAGCTCGGCCGCCTCGACGAAGCGACCCTGACCAGTGGCCACCGCTGCCCGGGCGCGCAGAACATGCCAGCGGGCCAGCGGGAGGCGTAGCCGCTCGGCCAGCACCGCCATCGGCCCGATCTCGGCCGCTGCCTCGTCCATGCGGCCGTACTGCACCAGCGCGTCGAAACGCCACAACCGTCCCCACAGTGCGTCCTGGTCGCGACCGTGATCGGTGCCGAGCGCCAGCAACCGCCCGCCCAGCGTCCACCGCTCGGCTACGCCGTCCGGGCCGCTGCGCAACAACTGCCGGGCATGCAGGGCCGCGGTGAGCACCTCCGGCTCGCCCAGGTCCTCCGCGGCCCGTAGTGCTCGCGCGGAGACATCCTCGGCGTCCGGGTGGGCCTCGGCCAGCTGCAGGTGGACCGCCAGCCGTGCGAGCAGCCGCGCTCGCAGCCGCTCCTCGACCGCCGGGAGCGCGGCCAGGGCCTGCTCGCACAGCGCTCGGGGCTCGTCGTACCGGGTCGGATCGGAGAAGCCTTCCAGGGTCAAAGCGGCCTCGGCCAGACCGACCGCGTCGTGCACCCCGCGGGCGATCTCGGCGGCGGCCCGCACCGCCTCGAAGGCGCCGGCGACGTCGTAGGCCCGAAGCTGCGCCACCGCCTGGGTTTGCAGCAGCCGGCGTCGGGCGGCCGGGCCGATCTCGTCGCCGGACGTGGCTGCCGCGGCGGCGCGCTGCAGCAGCGTCGACGCCTCCTCCCAGGCCATCAGCGCGGTGGCGCGCTCGGCGGCCCGCTCGGTCCAGCCGACCGCCTCGCGAACCTCGCCGACCGGCAGCGACGCAAGCCAGTGGTGCGCGACCTGCGCGGCCCGTTCTGGGGCGTCGGCGCGGGCGGCCAGGTATGCCGCCATCCGGGCATGCAACCGCAGCCGCTGATGGGTACCGAGCCGGGTGCGGGCTACCTCGGCGACAAGGTCGTGGCTGAATCGCCTCTGCTAAAGGATCCCGGCCCGGGTGGCGACGTCCACCGCGTCGAGCACGGCCGGCAGGGACAGACCGGTGACCGCGGCCAGGGCGGCCGGATCACCTGGCTCGCCGAGGACCGCCGCCGCAGCCACGAACTGCGCAGCGCCGGCGGGCAGCCGCTCCAGGCGGCGGTCGACGGCGACCCGGACGGCCTCGGGCAGCTCGCCGGCCGCCCCCGCCCGCTGCCGGAGAAGCAGACCCAGCTCCCGCACGAAGAACGGGTTGCCCTGCGTCCGGCGCCCGACCAGTGCGGCGGTCCCGGTGTCCAGCCGGCGGCCGGCGACGGAGGACAGCTGGCAGGCGACCTCCGACGCGGTCAGGCCACGCAGCGGCAGCCGGCGCACGCTCGGCTCGCGTGAGAGTTCGGCCAGCAGGGTGGCCAGCTCGGGTCGGTCGACCGGCTCGGTGTCCCGGACGGTGAGGACCACGGCCAGTCGCGCGTCATCGATGCCCCGGACGAGATGCCCGAGCAACGCGATGGACCCAGGATCGGCCCACTGCACGTCGTCCAGCACGACCAGGGCCCCGCCGGCCCGCGACATCGCGATCAGCGCACCGGTGACCGCCTCGAACGCCGCGAACCGGTCCTCGCCGGGCTTTCCGACGGCGGCCCACCCCCCTGCGGCCTCGGGGGCCACTTGCGCCAGGTCTGCCCCGGCCGGTCCCAGTCCGGCGATCACCTCGTCGTCGACGACATCCCGGACGATCTGCCGGATGGGCCAGTACGGCGGTGCCGCGGACTGCTCGCCGGCCCGCCCCCAGCAGCAGCGCATCCGCAGCTCCGCTGCCCGCGCGCTCGCGTACTGGGCGAGCCGGGTCTTGCCGATCCCTGGCTCCCCGCTGAGCAGCAGGACCTGCCCCTGGCCGGCCAGGGCGCCGCGCAATGCGGCATCGATCATCGCGAGCTCGTGTTCGCGTCCGACGATCTCGGGCAGTCCGCTGCGCATCACCCGGCCTCCGGCCCACAGTGTGGACCGCTCCGGCGGCCGACCGGTAGCGGCGGTCCGCGGCGAGCTACCTCAGCAGATGCGCGGCAGGGGGTCGCCGACGAGCAGGTCGACGATCCGGGTGCCGCCGAACGCGGTCTTGAGCAGCACCAGACCTGGCGGGTCATCCTTGACCCTCCCGACGATCGCCGCGCCGGCGCCGAGGGGGTGCGCCCGCAGCGCGGCCAGCGCCGCGTCCGCCCGCTCGCCGTCGACCACGGTCACCAGCCGTCCCTCGCAGGCGACGTACAGCGGATCGATCCCGAGCAGCTCGCATGCACCGTTCACGATCGGACTGAGCGGTACGGCGGACTCGTCAACAACCACCGACACCTGCGAGGCGACCGCGACCTCGTTCAGGATGGTGGCCACCCCGCCGCGGGTGGCGTCGCGCATCATCCGCACCCCGGGTACGGCGTCGAGCAGGTCCGCGGCCAGCGAGTGCAGCGGGGCCGTGTCGGACTCCAGGTCGGCCTCGATGTCCAGCTCGCCCCGGGCCAGCATGATGGTGACGCCGTGCTCGCCGATCGGGCCGGAGACGAGGACCGCGTCGCCGGGACGGGCCGAGGCGGCCCGGAGCACGACATCGCGCTCCAGCACGCCGACTCCGGCGGTGTTGATGTAGCAGCCGTCGCCCTTGCCGCGCTGCACGACCTTGGTGTCGCCGGTGACGATGCTGACCCCGGCGGCGGCGGCCGCGGCGGCCATCGAAGCGACGATGCGGCGCAGGTCCTCGGTCGGGAAGCCCTCCTCCAGGATGAAGCCGGCCGACAGGTACAGCGGGCGGGCGCCGGTCATCGCCAGGTCGTTGACGGTGCCGTTGACGGCGAGATCGCCGATGTTGCCGCCCGGGAAGAACAGCGGGGAGACCACGAAGGAGTCGGTGGTGAAGGCGAGTTTCGCCGTACCCACCTCCAGGGACGCGGCGTCCTCCAGCTCGTCCAGTACCGGATTGCCCAGTGCGGCCAGGAAGATGGCCTCGGTCAGGGTCCGGCTGGCCTTGCCACCGGCCCCGTGCGACATCGTGATCCGCGGCTCCTTGACCCGCGCCTTGCGGCGGCGGGCCCGGTCGATCCGCTCGAGGACCTGCTCCTCGCGGGTGAGCCGCTCGGCGCCGGCGTGCTCGGCCACCGCCTCCTCGGCCCAACCGGCCTGGGTCTGCTCCCCGCGTGCCGCGGTGTCCACGTCACCCCGCCCACCCGTGGGACCGCCCGCGTCGTCTCCTCCGGTCACGTCCTGGTCGGGCTGAGCTCGATGTCCACGGTCCGGGTCGCCTCCCTGACCCGCTCCCGGGTGAACCGGCCGAAGTTGTAGTACGCCGCACAGGCGCCCTCGGAGGACACCATGCAGGTGCCAATCGGGGTCTCCGGTGTGCAGGCGGTGCCGAACACCTTGCACTCCCAGGGCTTGAGCACGCCCTTGAGCACCTCGCCGCACTGGCACGCCTTGGGATCGGCGACCCGGACCCCGGGCACCGAGAAGATCCGCTCGGCGTCGAACTCGGCGAACTCCTCGCGGACCTCCAAAGCCGAGTGCGAGATGAAGCCGAGGCCGCGCCACTCGAAGTACGGCCGGAGCTTCATCGTCTGGTTGATCACCTGCAGCGCCTTGGGGTTGCCGTCCCAGGGGACGACCCGGCTGTACTGGTTCTCCACCTCGCTGCGGCCCTCGTGCAGCTGCAACATCAGCATGTACACCGACTGCAGGATGTCCAACGGCTCGAAGCCCGCGCAGACCAGCGGCTTGCCGTGCTCCCGGGCGATGAACTCGTACGGCCGGCAGCCGATCACGGTCGACACGTGCCCGGGCCCGACGAACCCGTCCAGCCGCAGGTCCGGGGAGTCCAGGATCGCCTTGATCGCGGGGATGATCGTCACGTGGTTGCAGAAGATGGAGAAGTTCGTCAGCCCCATCGCCTTCGCCCGCAGCACCGTCATGGCCGTCGAGGGCGCGGTCGTCTCGAACCCGATCGCCATGAAGACGACCTTCTGGTCCGGATTGTTCGCGGCCACCTTCAGCGCGTCCAGCGGCGAATAGACCATCCGGATGTCCGCGCCGGCGGCGTTGGAGTCGAAGAACGACCCCCGGCCGCCGGGCACCCGCATCATGTCCCCGAACGAGGTCATGATGACCCCGGGCTCCTCGGCGATCGCGAT
>JBBPYA010000165.1:0-10659 GCA_038200385.1 Mycobacteriales bacterium | reverse complement strand
GATCCGCGCGCTGGCGTTCACCGATGCCCTGACCGGGATCGGCAGCCGGCACGCGTACGAGGCGAGAGTGGCCGAACTGACCGCCCGCGCCGACGGGCACGTCGCGCTGGTCGTCATCGACGTGGACGACCTCAAGGCCACCAACGATCTCGGTGGGCATGCCGCGGGAGACCAGGTGCTGCAGCGGGTCGCCGACCTACTGACCGAGCACGTCCGGGTCGAGGACCTCGTCGCCCGTCTCGGCGGCGACGAGTTTGTGATCCTCAGCCCCGGTGTCGAGGCCGAGGCGGCGGCCGCCGTCGGAGAGCGCGTCGTCAGCGCGGTGCACGCGGCCATGCCCGGGATGGCCTCGGTGAGCGTCGGGGTGGCCTGCGGCCCGGCCAGTGACGCCCCCGCGGTCCTGCGCAAGGCCGATGCCGCCATGTACGCCGCGAAGCGGGAGGGCGGCAACACGATGCGCGGTGAGTCCGACAGCCTGTGGCCGGCCCTGGCCGGATAGACCGGGCCTCCCGGAGCGGGTGACGAGAATCGAACTCGCGTAGCCAGTTTGGAAGACTGGGGCTCTACCATTGAGCTACACCCGCGGACGCCGTACGACGCGTGGCCCAGCCTACCGGCGGGCCGGCCTTCCGCCGGTCCGGCTAGGTCGCCGCACTACACTCCCCCTGCCACGGGGTGTGGCGCAGCTTGGTAGCGCACCCGCTTTGGGAGCGGGGGGCCGTGGGTTCAAATCCCGCCACCCCGACCGCGCTCGGCCCCGCGCCTCGTGACGCGGCTCGGCGCAGTGCTTAGAGCGCCTTGCGGTTGCCCCGTCCCGCGAGGGCCCCTCGGGCCAGTCCGATGACGAAGATGATCGCGGCGATGATCAGCAGCCATTTCAGCGCGCTGATGAGCAGGCCGACCACGAGCAGGGCTACAGCGACCAGGATCAGTATGACGACGACACCCATGGCACCAGTTGTACTGCATCGAGGGCTCGCACGTCTCGCCGTGGCCCGCCGGTCGCCTAGACTCGACGGCCGGACCCGGCAGATGTCTGCCGGTGCGGCGGCCCGTCGCCGCCCCACCCCCGCCCCGAGGAGACCCAGCTGTGAAGTGCACCGTCGAGACCCTGAGCCCGACCCGGGTGCGGCTGGCCGTCGAGGTGCCCTTCGACGAACTCAAACCCAGCTTCGACCACGCCTACAAGCGCATCGGTGGGCAGGTGAAGGTGCCCGGCTTCCGGCCGGGCAAGGTCCCCGGTCGGGTTCTGGAGCAGCGGCTGGGTCGGCCGGTGATCCTCGAGGAGGTCGTACAGCACGCCGTACCGCTGGCCTACGACGAGGCCATCCGGGACAGCGACGTACGCCCCATCAGCCGCCCGGACATCGAGGTGACCCGCGTCGACGACGGCGACGCGGTGGCCTTCACCGCCGAAGTCGACGTCCGCCCGACCCTGGATCTGCCGGCGATGGACTCCATCTCGGCGACTGTCGAGGACGTCACGGTCAGCGATGAGGACATCGACGAGCAGGTGGCGGCGCTGCGCGAGCGGTTCGGCACCCTCACCGGCGTGAGCCGGGCCGCGCAGGTCGGCGACCACGTCAGCATCGACCTGGTGGCCACCGTCGACGGCGTACCGGTCGAAGGCGCCACGGCCACCGAGTTGTCCCACGAGGTCGGGAGCGGGCAGCTCATCGACGGTCTGGACGAGGCTTTGGTCGGGCTGTCCGAGGGCGAGACGGCGACGTTCCAGACCCGGCTGTCCGGCACCGAGCAGGGTCGGGATGCCGATGTGGCGGTCACGGTGCGCGCGGTGAAGGAGAAGGACCTACCGCCGCTGGACGACGAGTTCGCCCAGTTGGCCAGCGAGTTCGACACGCTGGAGGAGTTGCGCGAGGACTCGCGGGGCAGGCTGACCCAGGTCAAGCAGGTCGAGCAGGGCGCCCAGGCCCGGGACCACCTGCTGGAGGGTCTGGTCGACAGCGTGCAGGTTCCGCTGCCCGAATCGGTGGTCACCGGGGAGGTGGACTACCGCCGGCACACGCTGACCCACCAGCTGGAGGAGGCCGGGCTGACCCTCGAGGAGTACCTCGCGATGCAGGAGCAGTCCGTCGAGGAGTTCGACACCGAGTTGCGGACCACCGCAGAGAAGGCGGTCGCCACCCAGCTCATCGTCGACGCGTACGCCGACCAGGAGCAGGTGTCGGTGACCGAGCAGGACCTGACCCAGCACATCGTGATGCAGGCCCGCCGTTACCGGGTGACGCCGGAGCAGTTCGCCCAGCAGCTCAGTGAGGGTGGTCAGCTGGCGACCGTGATGGCCGAGGTGCGCCGGGCCAAGGTGATCAGCATGCTGCTGGCCAGCGCCACGGTGACCGACGCCGGCGGCCGTCCGGTGGATCTTTCCGGCCTGCTGCCCGCGCAGGGCGCGGCCCCGGAGGCTATTGCGGGCGACGCGGCCGCCGAGCAGCCGGCGGAGGGGGACGACAGCGCCACGGCCGCGGCTGGCGTCCCCAGCGCGGCGTCCGCGGTCTCGCTGACGGGTGACCAGTAGGGAACGACAGCCGCCGGTCCGGTCCGGGACCGGGGGGTCGCCGGTCCGGTCGGGTCCATGGCCAGCCTGCGCTGACAGCGAACAGGCGCTGTCGCGGGACTGCCCTGTCGGTACCCCGCGTTAGTGTCGGCGAGAGCTTGACAGCCCACCGGGGCAGTCAGATTTCCGAGTCGTTGAGTTCCAGTACGCAAAGGCAGGCACTTGTGAGCAGCCCGAACCCGTCCCGACCGGGCGCCGTCCAGGCGGTCCGGTCGACCATCCAACCGGTCACCACCAGCCCCGTCGTCCCGCACATGCGCGCGGCCGCGGGCGGCATGAACCTCGGCGACTCCGTCTACGAGCGGCTGCTCCGCGAGCGGATCGTGTTCCTCGGATCCCAGGTCGCCGACGAGATCGCCAACCAGCTCTGCGCCCAGATGCTGCTACTCGCCGCGGAGGACCCCGGCCGGGACATCAACCTGTACATCAACTCACCGGGTGGTTCGGTCACCGCCGGGATGGCCATCTACGACACGATGCAGTTCATCGACTGCGACGTGGCGACCTACGCGATGGGCCTGGCCGCGTCGATGGGCCAGTTCCTGCTCACCGCGGGCACGAAGGGCAAGCGCTACGCCCTGCCGCACGCCCGGATCATGATGCACCAGGGCTCGGCCGGCGTCGGCGGTACGGCCTCGGACATCGCGATCCAGGCCGATCTGTTCCGGTCGAGCAAGCTGGAGATGGCCCAGCTCACTGCCGAGCACACCGGCCAGACCGTCGATCAGATCACCAAGGACTCCGACCGGGACCGCTGGTTCTCCGCCGAACAGGCCCTGGAGTACGGCTTCGTCGACCACGTGATCACGCGGGCCAACCAGGTGCCGGACTCCGATGACAACCCGGCCGCCAAGACCAGCTGACACGACAAAGGACACCGACGTGAGCGAGCTCCACATCCCCAGCGGCTACGCCGACAGCACCTACTCCCACCGCAGCAGGTACGTGCTGCCCTCCTTCGTCGAGCGCACCAGCTACGGCATGAAGGAGTCCAACCCGTACAACAAGCTCTTTGAGGAGCGGATCATCTTCCTCGGCGTGCAGGTCGACGACGCGTCGGCCAACGACGTGATCGCCCAGCTGATCTGCCTGGAGTCCACGGACCCCGACCGAGACATCCTGATGTACATCAACTCACCAGGCGGCTCGTTCACGGCGCTGACGGCCATCTACGACACGATGATGTTCGTCCGGCCGGACATCCAGACCTTCTGCATGGGGCAGGCCGCCTCGGCAGCGGCGGTGTTGCTGGCCGCCGGTACCCCCGGCAAGCGGATGGCCCTGCCGTACTCGCGGATCTTGATCCACCAGCCCTCCGGCGAGGGCAGCGGGTCGCTGTCGGACCTGGAGATCCAAGCGGAGGAGATCCAGCGGGTCCGGCGCGCGATGGAGAAGATCCTGGCCCGGCACACCGGGCGGTCCGAGGAGACCATCCGGGCCGACATCGAGCGGGACAAGATCCTCAGCGCCGAGGAGGCCAAGGCTTACGGCCTGATCGACAACGTGATCGAAAGCCGCAAGCTCAACGCACTGCCGGTCTGATCGCAACGCCGGGTCGGGACGGCCCCGGCGCGCCGGCCCGGTGAAATCGCTGCCGCCAAGAGGGGCGCGTCAATAGGGGTGCATCGAGCCGACCAGCCGGTAACGTCGTCAGAACTTGCGGGCAGCCGCCGGGACGGGCGGGGACGAACGTGGCAGCGGGCGACCGCCCGCCGCCGAAGGGGAGGGGCGTAGGTGGCACGCATCGGCGATGGCGGTGACCTGCTCAAGTGCTCGTTCTGCGGCAAGTCGCAGAAGCAGGTCAAGAAGCTGATCGCGGGCCCGGGTGTCTATATCTGCGACGAGTGCATCGACCTGTGCAACGAGATCATCGAGGAGGAGCTGTCGGACTCCTCGGAGCTGAAGTTCGACGAGCTGCCGAAGCCGACGGAGATCTTCGACTTCCTGGAGCAGTACGTCGTCGGCCAGGAGGGGGCGAAAAAGACCCTCGCGGTCGCCGTCTACAACCACTACAAGCGGGTTCAGGCCGGTACGGACGGCCCCCGCAGCTCGGCCGCCGACCACGTCGAGCTCGCCAAGTCCAACATCCTGCTGATCGGGCCGACCGGCTGCGGCAAGACCCACCTCGCCCAGACCCTGGCCAAGCTGCTCAATGTCCCATTCGCGATCGCCGACGCCACCGCGCTGACCGAGGCCGGCTATGTCGGTGAGGACGTCGAGAACATTCTGCTCAAGCTGATCCAGGCCGCTGACTACGACGTCAAGCGGGCCGAGACCGGCATCATCTACATCGACGAGGTCGACAAGATCGCCCGCAAGAGCGAGAACCCGTCGATCACCCGGGACGTGTCCGGGGAGGGTGTCCAGCAGGCGCTGCTGAAGATCCTGGAGGGCACCACCGCCTCGGTGCCGCCGCAGGGTGGGCGCAAGCACCCGCACCAGGAGTTCATCCAGATCGACACGACGAACGTGCTGTTCATCGTCGGCGGCGCGTTCGCCGGCCTGGAGCGGATCGTGCAGGCCCGGGTCGGCAAGCACGGTATCGGCTTCGGCGCCGAGGTCCGCGGCAAGGCCGAGATCGACGCCACCGACATCTTCGCCGACGTACTGCCCGAGGACCTCCTCAAGTTCGGCATGATCCCGGAGTTCGTCGGCCGGGTCCCCGTCGTGACCAGCGTGAGTGCGCTGGACCGCGAGGCCCTGATCGCAATCCTCACCGAGCCGCGCAACGCCCTCGTCCGGCAGTACCAGCGGCTGTTCGAGCTGGACAACGTCGAGCTGGAGTTCTCCGACGACGCCCTCGAGGCAATCGCCGACCAGGCCATCCTGCGGGGGACCGGCGCCCGTGGCCTGCGCGCGATCATGGAGGAGGTCCTGCTCTCGGTGATGTACGAGGTCCCGAGCCGCGAGGATGTCGCCCGCGTGGTGATCACCGGCGAAGTGGTCCTGGACCACGTGAACCCGACGATCGTGCCCCGCGAGGTCCCCAAGCGCGAACGCCGGGACAAGTCGGCCTGACCGGCTAACTCGGTGGGGTCGTCCCGCGGACGCTCCGTACCATCGGTCGGATGAGCGAGCTGGCGTCCCCGCCGCCCCCGGACCAGGAGCTGCCGACGCACTACCTGCCCGCCGAGGTAGAGGGCCCGCTGTACGAGCGCTGGGTCGAGGCCGGGTACTTCCAGGCCCGGGAGGATTCCGCGGCGCCGATGTTCAGCATCGTCATCCCGCCGCCGAACGTAACCGGCAACCTGCACCTCGGGCACGCCCTCGAGCACACCCTGATCGACGCCGTGACCCGACGGCGGCGGATGCAGGGCTACGACACGCTGTGGCTGCCGGGCATGGACCACGCCGGGATCGCGACCCAGAACGTCGTGGAGGCCCAGCTGCGGGCAGCCGGCACGTCCCGGCACGAGCTGGGCCGGGAACGATTCGTCGAGAGCGTGTGGGCGTGGAAGGAGCACTCCGGCGGCCAGATCCTCGGCCAGATGCGCCGGCTCGGCGACGGCGTGGACTGGAGCCGGGAACGCTTCACGATGGACGAGGGCCTGTCCCGCGCCGTCAACACGATGTTCAAGCGGCTCCACGACGACGGTCTGATCTACCGGGCCGAGCGGATCATCAACTGGTGTCCTCGATGCATGACCGCGCTGAGCGACATCGAGGTCGACCACTCCGACGACGAGGGTGAGCTGGTCAGCGTGCGCTACGGCGACGGGGCGGACTCCCTCGTCGTGGCGACCACCCGGCTGGAGACGATGCTCGGCGACACCGCGGTAGCCGTGCATTCCGACGACGGCCGCTACCGCCACCTGGTGGGACGCCAGATCCGGCTGCCGCTGGTCGGGCGGATGATCCCGGTGGTGGCCGACGAGCACGTGGACCCCGAGTTCGGTACCGGCGCGGTGAAGGTGACCCCGGCGCACGACCCGAACGACTTCGAGATCGGTCGTCGGCACGGCCTGCCGATGCCGACCATCCTCGACGCCCAGGCCCGGGTCGCCGGCAGCGATACCGACTTCGACGGGCTGGACCGCTTCGAGGCCCGTCAGGCGGTCAAGCAGGCGTTGCGCGCCGAGGGCCGGGTGGTGGCCGACCGGTCGCCGTACATCCATTCCGTCGGGCACTGCTCGCGCTGCAGGACCGTCGTCGAGCCTCGGCTGAGCCTGCAGTGGTTCGTCGACGTGGGCCCGCTCGCCCGGGCCGCGGGGGAGGCGGTGCGCGACGGCCGGGTCGACATCCACCCGGCGGAGCTGACCAAGCGCTACTTCGACTGGGTCGACAACATGCACGACTGGTGCATCAGCCGGCAGCTGTGGTGGGGCCACCGGATCCCGGTCTGGTACGGACCGGACGGGCAGACGGTCTGCGTCGGGCCGGACGAGGACCCGCCGGGGGAGGGCTGGCGGCAGGACGAGGACGTGCTGGACACCTGGTTCTCCTCCGGGCTCTGGCCCCTGTCCACGCTGGGCTGGCCGGAGCAGACGGCGGCGCTGGAGCGCTACTACCCGACCAGCCTGCTGTTCACCGGCTACGACATCCTGTTCTTCTGGGTGGTCCGGATGATGATGTTCGGGCTGTACGCCACCGACGGGGTGCCGCCGTTCCACCAGGTCGGGCTGCACGGGATGGTCCGCGACTCCCGCGGCAAGAAGATGTCGAAGTCGGCCGGCAACTCGGTGGACCCGCAGATGTGGATCGAGGCGTACGGCGCGGACGCCCTGCGTTTTACGCTGGCCCGCGGTGCCAACCCCGGGGCCGACATCCCGATCAGCGAGGAGTGGGTCCAGGGCAGCCGCAACTTCTGCAACAAGCTCTGGAACGCGACCCGGTTCGCGCTGCTCAACGGGGCCACCGTCGGTCCGCTGCCCGACCGTGGGCAGCTGTCGGCGGCCGATCGGTGGATCCTGGCCCGGTTGCACGAGACCATCGCCGACGTCGACGCCCACTACGAGGAGTACGAGTTCGCGAAGGCGGCGACGGCGCTGTACCACTTCGCCTGGGACGAGGTGTGCGACTGGTACGTCGAACTGTCCAAGGTGTCCTTCGCCGCCGGGGGCGCACCCGCCCAGGCCGCCGGGGCGGTGCTGGGGCACGTGCTCGACGTGCTGCTGCGGTTGCTGCACCCGCTGGCGCCGTACGTGACCGAGACGTTGTGGATGGCCGTGACCGGTGGCGAGTCCGTCGTCATCGCACCGTGGCCGCAGGCCGATCCGGCCTGGGCCGACCCCGAAGCGGTGGCCGCGGTGAGCCGGCTGCAGGAGGTCGTCACCGAGTTGCGCCGCTTCCGGTCCGAGCAGGGGCTGCGCCCCGGGCAGCGGGTGCCGGCCCGGATCGCCGGCGTCGAGCACGAGGTGTCGGTGCGCACCCTGGTCCGACTCGACGAGCCCGGCCTCGACTTCGCGCCGACCGCCGGGGTCCGGCTCGGGACCGCCGAGGTGGAACTGGACCTGTCCGGCACCATCGACGTCGCCGCGGAGCGCAACCGGCTGACCCGGGACCTGGCGGCTGCCACAAAGGAGCGCGAGCAGGCGCAGACCAAACTCGGCAACGACGCGTTCCTGGCCAAGGCTCCCGAGCACATCGTGGCCAGGATCCGGACCCGGCTGTCCACCGCGGACACCGACCTGGCGCGGATCGGCGCGCAGCTCGAGGCGCTGCGGTGACCGGCCCCATGACCGGCGCTGCCACGACCGGCCCCGACACGGAGCTGGCACGCGTCGAGCTCGCCCTGCGGCCGCGCTGGCCGGAGACCCGGCTGGACCCGACGCTGGACCGGATCGCGGCACTGATGAGCGTGCTCGGCGACCCGCAGCGCGCCTACCCCGTCATCCAGATCACCGGGACGAACGGCAAGACGACGACGGCCCGGATGATCGACGAGCTGCTGCGCGGATTCGGGCTGCGCGTCGGCCGCTTCACCAGCCCGCACCTGAGTTCGGTCACCGAACGGATCAACCTCGACGGGACGCCGATCAGCGCGAGCCGTTTGGCCGCGGTGTACGACGAGATCGCGCCCTACCTGGATCTGGTCGACGGCCGACAGCCGATCGCGCTGTCCTACTTCGAGGTGCTCACCGCGATGGGGTACGTCGCCTTCGCCGACGCACCGGTCGACGTGGCGGTCGTCGAGGTCGGCATGGGCGGGCTCTGGGACAGCACGTCGGTCGCCGACGCGCAGGTCGCCGTCGTTACCCCGATCGCCCTGGACCACACCCACTACCTCGGCGAGACCGTCGACCTGATCGCGACCGAGAAGGCCGGCATCATCAAGCCCGATGCGACCGCGGTGCTCGCGCTGCAGCCACCGGAGGCGATGCCGCCGCTGCTGACCCGCGCCGTCGAGATGTCGGCCACGGTGGCCCGCGAGGGGATGGAGTTCGGCGTATCCGAACGGCGGATCGCCGTCGGCGGTCAACTGATCACCTTCACCGGGCTCGGAGGCGGCTACGACGAGGTGTTCCTGCCGCTGCACGGCGCACATCAGGCGCAGAACGCCGCAGTTGCGCTGGCCGCGGTCGAGGCGTTCTTCGGGGCCGGCGCGCACGGCCGGATCAACCTGGACACCGTCCGCGAGGCGTTCGCCGCGGTCCGCTCGCCCGGGCGGTTGGAGGCCGTGCGCAGCGCGCCCACCATCCTGGTCGACGCCGCGCACAACCCGGCCGGGATGCAGGCGACCGTGGCCGCGCTCGCCGACGCCTTCGACTTCCGGCGGCTGGTCGGCGTGCTGGCCTGCTTGGCCGACAAGGACGTCCGGCGGATGCTGGAGGTGCTGGAGCCCGCCCTCGACGAACTCGTGGTCACCCAGAACTCGTCTCCCCGCTGCCTACCCGCCGACGAGCTCGCCGCGGTGGCCGTCGAGGTGTTCGGGCCAGAGCGGGTGACGGTGGAGACCAGGCTGGACGATGCCATCGACTCCGCCGTACGCCTGGCCGAGCAGGACGCGGAGACGCTGTCCGGCAGCGGAATCCTGATCGCCGGGTCCGTCGTCACCGCCGGCGAGGCGCGGATCCTGCTCACGTGACGGGGCCGCCGCCGGACCAGGCCCGCCTGGACCGGGTGATGGCCGCGGTGCACGCCGCGACCCTGGTGCTGGAGGGACTCACCCTGCTGCTGGTACCGCGCACGGTGGCCCCGGTCGGCCGGCTGACCGGGCTGAGCCTCGGACTCGTTCTGGCGCTGGCGGTGGTACTCGTCGTGCTTGCCGGAGTACAGCGCCGGCCCTGGGGGTACACCGCGGGGTCGGTCGCCCAGGTGGCGTTCCTGGCGACCGGGTTTCTGGTCGGGGCGATGTTCGTGCTCGGCGTCGTCTTCGGCAGCATCTGGTTCTACACCCGCCGGGTGCACCGCCAACTGGCCAGCGGTCCCGCGCGGCCGCCCCAGTAGGCTGCACCGGCCCAGCACCGCGCGGCCTGCCCGCATCCGCCTTTCCGGAGGAGAGTCCGTGTCCGAGCGCACCCTGGTCCTGGTCAAACCCGACGGGGTGGCCCGCGGACTGGTCGGGGAGGTGATCGGCCGGATCGAGCGCAAGGGGCTCCGGCTCGCCGCCGTGGAGTTGCGCACGCTGAGCCGCGAGACCGCCGAGCAGCACTATGCCGAGCACCAGGCCAAGCCGTTCTTCGCCGACCTGGTGGAATTCATCACCTCCGGGCCGCTGGTCGCGATGGTGGTCGAGGGGGAACGCGCAATCTCGGCGTTCCGGCAGCTGGCCGGGGCCACCGACCCGGTGACCGCCGCCACCGGCAGCATCCGGGCCGACCATGCCCTCGCCGTCCAGACCAACATCGTGCACGGCTCGGACTCCGCGGAATCCGCCGCCCGCGAGATCGGGCTGTTCTTCCCCTCGCTCTGATCTGACCCGCACTGGTATAACACGCGCCCTAATTCTGATGCGCCCTCCGAGCTGACACGCGCTCTGATCTGATGCGGCCCAGCTCGCGCGGCCCAGCTCAGGCGGCCCCAGCCGACCTACCGGACCGTAGCGTGTCCGCGCGGGTGGCCCACCCACCCCCGGGGCACCCCACCAAAACGGGCCCCCATCGGGGGGGGGGGGCCACGGGGCGGGACGCGGAGTGCAGGGGGCG
>JBBPYA010000164.1:0-15983 GCA_038200385.1 Mycobacteriales bacterium | reverse complement strand
TGCGCGCCTTTCTGACCGGCGCCGCCCTGCCGGTGCCTGCGCTGCCCACGACCTCGGTACCGGCCGGCTACGAAGGGGCGCCCTGACGAGCACCCGGTCGGTGCGCCCGTGGCGGCCGGATCGGTCGCTGAACCCGGCCCCGTGCCGGCCCCGTGCCGGTCGCGTCATCGACCGGGGTCGCGCGCGTCGGTGTTCAGACCGACAGGAACAGGCAGAACGGGTGCCCGGCGGGATCGAGCATCACCCGGACGTCGTCCTGCGGCTGGAACCCGGCCTCGGTCGCGCCGACCTCCTGCGCCCAGCGCACGGCCGCAGGCACCTCGGAGACGGCGATGTCGAGGTGGGTCTGGATCTGCTGCCGGCCCTGCACCGAGGGCCAGACCGGCGCCACGTAGCCCGGCTCGTACTCGAAGTTGAGGGTGGGACCGGCGGTGCCCGGCGGCGGCCCCAGCTGCGCCCAGCCGTCCTCAGGTGGATGCCCGGGGCGCGGGGGTTCGCTCGCACCGACCTCCCACCCCAGCAGCCGACTGTAGAACTCGGCGAGGGCCCGCGGGTCCGGCGCGGCGATCGTCACCGACGTCACGAGCAGGGTGGGTGCCGACACGGTCGCACCGTAGCAACCCCGCGACCAGCGGCAGCGCCCAGCACGTCCGGGGACCGGTCCAGCAGAATCGGCCGCATCCCCAGGCCGGCCAGGACCCGACTGACGTGTCCCGCTGGTCGTCGCGCCAGCGGATCTGCTCTGCGGTAAGGATGGCTGCCTCCCCGCCACCCGCGGTACGCCGGGAGGCCCGTGGCGTCACCGTCCAGCCAGCGGACCCGCTCGGCGCCGCGCTTGGCCCGGGCCACCGCGAGCGATCCCCTGGCCGGGTCCACGCCGGTCACGTCCAGGCCCCGCCCGGCCAGCAGCAGCGCGAACGTCCCCGTCCCGCAGCCGACGTCGAGCACCCGGTGAGCGCCGAGTTCGGCGGCGATTGCGGCGTACGCCTCCAGATCGCTGCGGTCCAGGTCGAGCACGTCGTATATCGCGGCCGGCCGCGGATGGTCGAAGTGGTCGTCGGCCATCCCGGCGACCCCAGGCTCGGCCGCCCCGGGCTAGCGACCGGTTTCCGCTGCGGTGCCGGCCGGGGCGTACCGCACGTGCATGACCCCGGTGCCCAGGGTCTGGCTGCCGACCAGGTCGAACTTGTACGTCGTCGAATCCTCGAACAGCCGCTGCCCGGAGCCGACGGCGACCGGGTGGACGAGCAGGTTGAACTCGTCGAGCAGCCCGTGGGCGAGCAGCCAGCGCGCCGTCGTGGCGCTGCCGGACATCCCGATGACGGCACCGTCGTCCTTGACCTGCTGCACTCGGGCGGCCACGTCCTCACCCGCCGCCGACCCGATGACGGTGGTGTTCGGCCAGGACGGATCCGTCAGGGTGGAGGACAGCACGTACTTCGGGATGGCGTTGATGAACTCCGCGAACGGCTCCTCCGGGCCCTTCCCCGGCCAGTACGACGACCACTCGTCGTAGAGCCGCCGGCCCATCAGGAACCCGGTGTACTCGGCCATCCCGGCGCCCATGATCGCGCCCATCGCCTCGTCGAAGTAGCCGAAGTGCCACTTGTCCGGCGACTCGACGACGCCGTCGAGTGAGATGAAGAAGTTGGAAACGATCCTGCCCATGTCGCCCTCCTCGGTTGCATCCGCTGTGCTGGTTTCCAGACGTCGCAAGGCCGAAACTCATCGCCGCGCTCCGGAGCGAGATTGGGGGCCGGCGGGCGTGATGGATGCGGATCCGGTCATCAGCTGACCGGATCGGCATCCGTGGGCCCGGAAAAGGCTCATCGGGCGGGGTCCGCGACGATCCGGCTCAGCTGGCGCCGTCGAACAGGCTGGTCACCGACCCGTCCTCGAACACCGCCTTGATCGCCTGGCTGATCAGGCCGGCGATCGACAGCACGGTCAGCTTGTCGAACTGGCGCTCCGACGGGATCGGCAGGGTGTTGGTGACCACGACCTCCCGGATCTGGCTGTTCTTCAACCGGTCGACCGCCGGGCCGGACAACACGCCATGGGTGGCGGTGGCGATCACCTCCGCCGCGCCGGCGGCCATCAGCGCTTCGGCGGCCTTCACCGTCGTACCCCCGGTGTCGATCATGTCGTCGACGATGATGCAGACCCGGTTCTCCACGTCACCGACGACGCGGTTGGCCACCACCTGGTTCGGGGTCAGCGGGTCTCGGGTCTTGTGGATGAAGGCCAGGGGGCAACCGCCGAGCCGGTCGGTCCAACGCTCGGCCACCCGGACCCGACCCGAGTCTGGTGCGACCACCGTCATGTCCCGGCCGCGGTAGCGCTCGATGACGTGTTCGGCCAGCAGCGGCAGCGCGAAGAGATGGTCGACCGGGCCGTCGAAGAAGCCCTGGATCTGGGAGGTGTGCAGGTCGACGGCCATCAGCCGGTTGGCGCCCGCGGTCTTGAACAGGTCGGCGACCAACCGCGCCGAGATCGGCTCCCGACCGCGGTGCTTCTTGTCCTGGCGGGCGTAGGGGTAGAACGGCGCCACCACGGTGATCCGCTTGGCCGAGGCGCGCTTGAGCGCGTCGACCATGATCAGCTGCTCCATCACCCAGGTGTTGATCGGCGCGGTGTGACTCTGGATCACGAACGCGTCGCAGCCGCGCACCGACTCCTCGAAGCGGACGAACAGCTCGCCGTTGGCGAACTCGTAGGACGAGGACGGGGTCGTGGTCACCCCGAGGTGGGATCCGATCTCCGCGGCCAGCTCCGGGTAGGCCCGGCCACTGAAGAGCATCAGGCTCTTGGTGTTGGACTGCTTGATCGCACTCATGGCTGTGCCTCCGCCTCGCCGCCGACTGGATCCTGCTGCGCTCGGTGCGCCGCCTCGGCGGCCGGGCTGCCGGGTCGCCGACGGCGTACCCAGTCCCTGATGTTGCGTTGCCGGGCCCGGGCCACGCCCATCGCACCCGGCGGTACGTCCTCGGTGATCACCGACCCCGCTGCGGTATAGGCGCCGTCGCCGATCGTCACCGGCGCGACGAGCATCGAGTCGCTGCCGACCCGGGCATGCGCGCCGACCACGGTGCGGTGCTTGGCCACGCCGTCGTAGTTCACGAAGACCGTGGCCGCGCCGATGTTGCTGCCGGGGCCGACGCTGGCGTCCCCGACGTAGGACAGATGCGGGACCTTCGCCCCGGCCCCGATGTCGCTGGCCTTGATCTCGACGTACGCGCCGGCCTTCGCCCCCGCGCCCAGCCGGGTCCCGGGCCGCAGGTAGCTGAACGGGCCGACCGTCGCGTCGGCCCCGATCTCGGCCGACACGCAGTGCGAGCGCACGACGTGGGCGCCCTCGCCCACCACGCAGTCCGCGAGCGAGGTGCCCGGCCCGACGACTGCGCCGGTCGCGACCGCGGTCCGCCCCGACAGGGCGCAGCCGGGGAGCAGCGTCACGTCGGAGGCCAGCTCGACCTCGACGTCGACCCACGTGGTGGCCGGATCGACGATCGTGACGCCGGCCCGCATCCAGGCCGTCAGGACGCGGTCGTTGAGGGTACGGCGGCGGGCGGCCAGCTCGACGAGGTCGTTGCAGCCCAGCGTGTCCGCGGGATCCTCGGCGCGGACAGCCTGGACCGGGTGCCCTTCGGCGACGAGCAGCGCGAGGACATCGGTGAGGTACTGCTCACCCTTGGCGTTGTCCGTGGGCAGCCGGTCCAGCGCCTGCGAGAGCAATCCGGTGTCGACGGCGTACGCCCCGGCGTTGACCTCGCGGATCGCGCGCTGTTCGGCGTCGGCGTCGGCCTGCTCGACGATGGCCCGGACCGAGCCGTCCGGTGCACGCACGATGCGGCCGAGCCCGTGCGGCTCGGGCACCTCCGCGGTAAGGACGGACAGGGCGACCGCGGCGTCGAGGTGCGCCTGTACCAGCGAGCGCACGGTGTGGGCGGTGAGCAGCGGGGCGTCGCCGTTGAGGATGACGACGTAGCCGATGCGCTCGTCGAAGGCAGTCAGCGCCTGCGCGGTTGCATGCCCGCTGCCGTTGCGCTGGGCCTGCAGGGCGGTCCGCGCAGCGGGATCGATGCCGGTCAGGTGGGCGGCCACCTGCTCCTGCTCGTGGCCGACCACCACGACGGTGTACGACGGGGCCAGACCGGCTGCGGCGGCCAGCACGTGACCGAGCATCGAGCGTCCGCCGAGGGTGTGCAGCACCTTCGGCGTGGCCGAGCGCATCCTCGTCCCGGCGCCGGCGGCAAGCACGATCACCGCGGTGGGGGCGGTGGCAGGGGCGGTCGCGAAGGCGGGATCCGAGTCGCTGCCGGAACCGGCGGTGCTCGGGCTCGTCACGTCGCCAATCTATCCGCGCCGACGGGCGGCGCGCGCGGCCCGACCGCCGTGATCATGGGCCGCCGTCTACGCGACCGTGATCATGGAGATCCGCCGCCCACCTGGCCGTGATCATGGGGATCTGCCAGCCCTGACCGGTTGAAGCCCATGATCACGGCGGTACACCGGCGTACACGGGAAGTACGCGGCGGGCTGGGGGACTCGGACTCGAACCGAGACTGCACGGCTCCAAAGGCCGGCGGGCTGCCGATTACCCCATCCCCCACCGCCCGCGTCAGAGCAGCGTACCCAGCCGCGACCGTCGAGCCACGGCAGGCAACTTACGCTTGCGTAGGTTACGGTGTCGTAATGACGGCCACGCTGCCCCGCGCCACGCCCCAGCCGATGATGGGCGACGACAGGAGCGGAGTGGAACAACTCGCGCTGTACCTCGTCGTGCTGATCCCGTTCCTCGCGCTGCTCGCGGCGGTGCCGGTGGTATGGGGCTGGGGGCTGGGTTGGGTCGATGTCGTGCTTTTCGTCCTGCTGTACGCCGGGACCGGGCACGGCATCACGATCGGCTTCCACCGCTACTTCACCCACGGCTCGTTCAAGGCCGGCCGCCGGACCCGGGTCGCGTTGGCGGTGGCCGGCAGCATGGCGATCCAGGGCTCGGTCATCCAGTGGGTCGCAGACCATCGCCGCCACCACGCCTTCTCCGACCAGGAGGGCGACCCGCATTCCCCGTGGCGGTTCGGCACCTCCTTCGCGGCGCTGCTCAGGGGGATGTTCTACGCGCATCTGGGCTGGTTGTTCGAGCGGGCGCAGACCAACCGGATGCGCTACGCGCCGGACCTGATGGCCGACGCCGCGGTACGCCGGGTCGATCGGTACTTCGGGCTGTGGGTCGGAGTGAGCCTGGGGCTGCCATTCGTCCTGGGCGGCCTGCTCACCTGGTCGTGGGCCGGGGCGCTGTCGGCGCTGTTCTGGGCCGGTCTGGTCCGGGTGTGCCTCCTGCACCACGTGACGTGGTCCATCAACTCGATCTGCCACACGATTGGGGAGCGGCCGTTCGCCTCCCGCGACAAGTCGGCCAATTTCTGGCCGCTGGCGATCCTGTCCTTCGGCGAGTCCTGGCACAACAGCCACCACGCCGACCCGACGGCGGCCCGGCACGGCGTCCTGCGCGGACAGTTGGACTCCTCGGCCCGGTTGATCCGCTGGGCCGAACGGGTCGGGTTGGTCTGGGACGTGCGCTGGCCCTCGGCCGAGCGGATCGCCTCCAAGCTGGTTCCGGTGGCCGACCCGACCTGAGGCGACCTGACGCCGCCGGGAGGCCGGACACCGCGAGAGATCCGCGCGGGAAGCCCGCGGGAACCAACGAAGGGAACCGCAGACCCGATGGCAGTCGCCAAGGACAACGTCCCGCGCGCCCGGGTCCGGATGACGGGCAAGGAACGCCGACAGCAACTGCTCGACGTGGGCCGCAGCCTGTTCGCCGAACGCGGCTTCGACGCCACCTCCATCGAGGAGATCGCGGCCCGGGCCGGGGTGAGCAAGCCGGTCGTGTACGAGCACTTCGGCGGCAAGGAGGGCCTGTACGCCGTCGTCGTGGACCGCGAGATGCAGCGCCTGCTCGACCGCTTCACCTCGGCGCTGTCCGGGGGGCATCCCCGTGTGTTGCTGGAGCAGGCCGCCTACGTGCTGCTGGACTACATCGAGGACGAGACTGACGGGTTCCGCATCCTGATCCGGGACTCCCCCGTGGTCAGTTCCACCGGGACGTTCTCCAGCCTGATCAACGACGTGGCCAGCCAGGTGGAGTACCTGCTCGACGGCGAGTTCAAGGCCCGCGGCTACGAGACGAAGCTGGCCGGGCTCTACTCCCAGGCGCTCGTCGGCATGGTGGCACTGACCGGCCAGTGGTGGCTCGAGGTACGCCGCCCCAAAAAGGCCGAGGTGGCCGCGCACCTGGTGAACCTGGCCTGGAACGGGCTGTCCCACCTGGAGAGCAAGCCGGCGCTGACCAAGGACTTCCGCCGGTCCTAGCGCGCCGGTCGCCGGCAGCCGCTCCTAGAACAGCGTCAGGTACCGCTCGACCTCCCAGGGGCTCACCACGCTGTGGTAGTCCATGAACTCGCGCTGCTTGATCCCGGCGTAGTAGTCGATGTAGTCGCCGCCGGAGGCCTTGCCCAGGGCCTCCCGCAGCACGCCGTCCTCGACCAGTACCTCGGTGGCGTGCAGCAGCGTCGGCGGCATGGTGATGATCTTGCGCTCTACCACCTGCTCCCGGGACAGCTCGAACAGGTTGTCCGTGTTCGGCTCTCCCGGGTCCAGCTTGCGGTCGATGCCGTCCAAGCCGGCGGCCAGCATGACGGTCAGCGCGAGGTAGGGGTTGGCCGAGCCGTCGCAACCGCGGTGCTCGACCCGACCGCCATCGGGGATCCGCAGCATCTGGGTGCGGTTGTTGCCGCCGTACGTGCCGTACGCCGGCGCCCAGGTGGCGCCCGAGGCCGGGGCCCCGACCCCCATCCGCTTGTAGCTGTTCACGGTCGGGCAGGTGACGGCCATCGAGGCGCGCGCGTGCTCGATGAGGCCCGCGACGAAGGAGTACCCCATCGCCGACATCCCCAGGCCGCGCTTGTCCTTCTCGTCGTGGAACAGCGGCGTGTCGCCGTCCCAGAGGCTGGAGTGCATGTGCAGCCCGTTGCCGGTCCGGTCGCTGAACACCTTCGGCATGAACGTCGCCGCCATCCCGGCCTCGTGGGCGAGGGTGTGCACCATGTAGCGGAAGAAGATCAACCGGTCGGCGGAGGTGAGGGCGTCGGCGTACTGGAAGTTCTGCTCGAACTGCCCGTTGGCGTCCTCGTGGTCGTTGGCGTAGTTGGTCCACCCCAACTGGTTGCAGTACTTCGAGACCCGCGACAGGTGCGGGAACATCCGGGTGAGCGCCTTGACGTCGTAGCAGGGCGAGGACGCGGTGTCGAGCGGGTCGGCGAGCCGGACGCTGCCGTCGGGCTGCCGGGCGACCAGGAAGTACTCGGCCTCGACCCCCGCCTTGTAGGTCAGGCCGCGCTCGGCGAGCTTGGCCAGTTGGTTCTTCAGGATGAGCCGGGGGGTGAAAGGCCAGGGCTGGTCGTCCACGTGGATGTCGCACTGCAGCACCGCGATCTCGGGCTGCCACGGGATCTGCAGGTACGACGCGGGGTCGGGCACGGCGATCATGTCGGGGTCCGAGGGCGTCTGGCCCATCGGTCCGGCGGCGAAGCCGGCGAAGCCGGCACCACCGTCCATTAGGACGTCGAAGGACGCCGCCGGCACCAGCTTCGCGCAGGGTTTGCCGTGCATGTCGACGAACATCGCGAAGAAGAACTCGATCCCGTCCGCCGCCGCCCTGGTCTGCAGTTCCTCGCGAGAAGTCATGTCGCCTCCTGCTCCCGACCCCGCGGGGTCGGCTCGTGGCCGGCCGACCTCGGAGGTCGACTAGTGGTGGTCGGAGTTGCGTCGTATGCGGATATGGACTCGCATCAGAGGGTTGCTTGTCAAGAAACTTTGAGTAGTCTCAGGCGACAAAAGTCCAGCGCAAACGCCGGACCCGCACGTCCGCCGCTGATCCGCCACAACTCACACCCGAACGTGAGGGGCCTGATGACGACGATGCCTGAGCACGCCACGCCGCTGCACACCGAGCGTGAGGACGGTTCGCTGCAACGGGGCACGAACTGGTGGGGGGCCTTCGTCATCGGCCTGGCCGGCACCATCCTGGTGACCGGCATCGCCCCGTTCGCGGTGCAGAGCCTGGGTGCGGCGTCCGTCCCGTTGTTCGTGGCAGTGACGGCGGCCGGCGTCCTGCTGTGCTTCTGCCTCGCCGAGTTGGCGGCCATGATGCCGGACCGCACCGGCGGGCTGCCGTCGTACGCCTTCGAGACGTTCAAGCCGCTGGGTACGACCACCGCCAAGCACGTTGGCGGCATTTCCGGCTGGGCGTACTGGCTGGGCTGGTTCCCGGTCGCCCCGATCAACATGATCCTGGCCTCGGCCTACATCGCCAGCCTGTTCGGGCTGCCGGCCGGAAGCAGCTTCCTGCCCTTCGGCACGCTCGGGTCGCCGATCTCGCTGAGCGTGCTCATCATCTCCATGATCGGGCTGGTCGGCATGCTGACCCCGGCGCTGCTGGGCATCCGGCTCGGTGCCCGGTTCGCGACCATCCTCGGCCTGCTGTCCATTGTGCCGCTGACCGCCCTGGTGTTCCTGCCCCTGTTCAACCCCAGCTCGATCTCCTTCGCCAACCTCAGCGGCTTCCACCTCCCGCCGGGCACAGTCGGCGGTTTCGCGTTCTTCATGAGCTGGATCTTCGTCATGACCTGGTCGGTGCTGGCCATGGAGGCGGCCGCCTGCTACATCGGCGAGTGCCGCAACCCCGCCCGCGACGCGAAGATCGCGATGACCGCGGAGGGCCTGTTCGGCTTCTTCATCTACGTCTCGATCCCGCTGGTCTTCGTGCTGGTGCTCGGTACGGCGCAGAGCTTCGACCCGCTCACCGTCTTCACCGACTTCAGCAGCCGGGTGTTCAACACCTCCTCCGGCGGCGTGCTCAAGTGGCTGATCGGGATCCCGCTGATCATCGCGCTGCTGCTGTCCGTGCTGAACGCGATCATGGGTGTAGGGCGCTCGCTGTTCCAGGTCGCCGAGGACGGGCTCATCCCCCGCTGGTTCATGCACACCAATCGGCACGGCGTCCCGGACTACGCGATGACGTTCAACGTCGTCTGCTCGGCGCTGGTCGTGCTGTTCGGTTCCCCGCTGCGGATCTACATCTTCTCCAACATGGGGTACCTGCTGGCCTGTTCGCTCGCGCTGTTCGGCTACTTCCTGCACCGGCAGTTCCGGCCCGAGCTGCACCGCCCGGTCCGGATGCACGGTTCGCTGCGCTGGCTGGCCCTGGCCGTGTTCATCTTCTTCATGTTCACCTGGGCCTACGGCGGGTGGCGCTCGCCGGCGCTGGTGGTCGATCCCACCGAAGGACCGTTCCTGTTCTTCGCCGGGCTCGTGGTCATCGCGGCGTACCTCCCGCTGTACCTGTGGCGCCGGGCCAGCGACCGCCGGGCCGGCCGCGCCGCCCCGGTGCCGACCCGGTCGGGCGGCTAGCGATCCCGGCCGTGCTGGGACGCCGCCGACGCGCGCAGGAGGACGTGCCGGCCGGACCGAGCACCGTGCTGCTGGCCTCGACCGGGGTGCCGTTCAGCGCCGAGGAGATCAGCCGCTGCGCGGCGCTGGCCGGGCGCTCGCCGATCACGGTGCTGTCCGTGGCCCGGCTGCACGGCTCGGCACTCGGGCTGCCCAACCCCGGGCTGATGCCGAGCCGGCGGGAACGCGAGGAGCAGCGCGACATCGTCGCGACCGCGATCCGGGCGTTGCAGCGGCACGGCCGGTCGGTGGACGGACAGGTCGTGATCACCCGCAACCCGGCCAAGACCATCGCCCGGGCGGCGCGCCGGCTGCAGGTCGAGCACGTGGTCCTGGCCGTGCCCGAGCAGGGCCGGTTGCGGCGCCTCGTCGAAGGGGATCCGGCGGCCGGCGTACGGCGCCGGCTCGGATCGGCGGCGACCGTCACCGTCCGGGGGTCCTGACCGCCCGGCCCGTCCCCAGGGGTGCGGTTGACTGACAAGAAACCATGTGTATCGTCAGTTGACCGGGTCCGGCGTCGCCGGCGTCCCGCATTACACCGTCGACCGGGAGCGGCCATGTGCGGCATCGTGGGAATCCACCTCATCGACCCCGGCCTCGAGCCCACGCTCGGCCGACTGCTGGTGCCCATGATCGAGGCGATGATCGGGCGCGGCCCGGACTCCGCGGGGCTGGCCCTGTACGACGACGACGTCCCGGACGGACGGCTGCGCTGGTCGCTGCGCACGTCCGACACCGACTACGACTGGGCGGGCCTGGCCGAACGGCTCGGCGCCGACCTCGGTACCCCGGTGACGATGCAGGACAAGGCCAACGTGGGACTGCTGACCGCCGAGGCCTCCGATGACCGGATGCGGACCCGGCTGGCCGACCTGGACCCCGCCGTCTCCGTGGTGGGAGTCGGCCGGTCGATGACCCTCTACAAGGACGTCGGATCGGCCCGCGAGATCTGCGACCGCTACGGC
Organism: Mycobacteriales bacterium; assembly: GCA_038200385.1. GTDB lineage: Bacteria > Actinomycetota > Actinomycetes > Mycobacteriales > Geodermatophilaceae > JBBPYA01. The sequence continues at coordinate 5,505 of JBBPYA010000164.1, read as the reverse complement.
CTCGAGCAGGCAGCGGGCTACCAGGGCGTGGGCCACACCAGGATGGCCACCGAGTCGGCCGTCACCACGATGCACTCGCACCCGTTCGCGCCGGCGCCGGATCTGTCCCTCGTGCACAACGGGTCGTTCTCCAACCACGTGTCCATCCGGCGGCGGCTGGAGGATCGCGGCGCGCGGTTCGAGACCGACAACGACTCCGAGGTCGCCGCCCGGTTCATCAGCGACCGGCTCGACGCCGGCGACACCCTCGACGACGCGATGCGCCGGGTGCTCAAGGAGTTCGACGGCTTCTTCACCCTGCTCGTCACCTCCCGCGACGAGTTCGCGGTGGTGCGGGACGCCTTCGCGTGCAAGCCGCTTGTCGTCGCCGAGACCGAGGCGTACGTCGCGGTGGCCAGCGAGTACCAGGCGCTGTCCACCCTGCCCGGGATCGAGGCTGCCCGGGTCTTCGAGCCGCAGCCGGAGGAGGTCCACTCGTGGGTGCGGAAGTGATCCAGACCCTGCCGGTGGCGGAGGTAGCGATGCCGACTGAGGTCGTGCTCAGCTGCGCGGAGCTGAGCAGCCGCGAGCTCAACGCCGAACTGCGCCGGCTGCCCGAGGGCAGCGTCGTACGGATCGTGCAGGCCCGCGGGATGCACAACATCGCGGTCGGGCTGCGGCACCGGCTCGACATCACGATCGAGGGCAACGCCGGCTACTACGCGGCCGGGCTGTCCGACGGCCCCGACGTCCTCATCGAGGGCTCGGTCGGCTGGGGCCTGGCCGAGAACCTGATGCGCGGGGTGGTCCGGGTCCGCGGCAACGCCTCGGAGTCCGCCGCGGCCACCGCGCACGGCGGCACCGTCGTCGTGCACGGGGACGCCTCCTCCCGGGCCGGCATCTCGCTCAAGGGCGGCACCCTCGTGGTGGCCGGCGACGTCGGGCACATGAGCGGGTTCATGGCGCAGGCGGGCACGATCGTGGTCGGCGGCGACGCCGGGCACGCGCTGGGCGACAGCCTGTACGAGGCCGTCATCTACGTCGGGGGCAAGGTCCGCTCCCTCGGCGCGGACAGCCGGATCGAGGACCTCACCGAGGACGATGTCCGCCGGGTCCGGCAGATCCTGAACATCGCCGGCGCCGAAGGCTTCGGCCACCTCGAGCCCGAGAGCCTCACCCGGGTCGCCTCGGCCAAGCAGCTGTACAACTTCGACGCCCTCAAGAACCAGAGGTACTAGCCGTGAGCACCGACCGCGACGCGAAGCTGCCGGCGGTCGCGCCGCCGCACCGCACCCCCCTCAGCGACGGCCACCGGGCCAGCGCGACGTTCCCGCCGGAGCTGGTCAATCAGATCCGGACGATGGCCGACACCGGCCGGTACGAGATCCGCGGTTGGGGGGCCAAGCGGCGGGTACCGAGCTTCGACGACCTGACCTTCCTCACCGCCTCGGTGTCCCGCTACCCGCTGGAGGGCTACCGGGAGCGCTGCGACACCTCGACCGTGCTGGGCTCCAGGAACGCCAGCCGTCCGCTCGAACTGGACATCCCGATCACGATCGCCGGGATGAGTTTCGGCTCGCTGTCGGCGCACGCGAAGGAGTCGCTGGGTCGCGCCGCGACGGCGGTGGGTACGTCGACGACCACCGGCGACGGCGGGATGACCGAGGAGGAGCGGGCCGCCTCCAAGTGGCTGGTCTACCAGTGCCTGCCCTCGCGGTACGGCTTCAATCCCGCCGACCTGCACAAAGCCGACGCCATCGAGGTCGTCATCGGGCAGGGCGCCAAGCCCGGCGGCGGCGGGATGCTGCTGGGCGAGAAGGTCAGCGAGCGGGTCGCCGGGATGCGGACCCTGCCCGCGGGCGTCGACCAGCGCTCGGCCAGCCGGCACCCGGACTGGACCGGTCCGGACGACCTGACGATCAAGATCGCCGAACTGCGCGACGCCACCGGCTGGGAGAAGCCGATCTACGTCAAGCTCGGGGCTACCCGGGTGGTCAACGACGTGAAGCTCGCGGTGGCCGCCGGTGCGGACGTCGTCGTCGTGGACGGCATGCAGGGTGGAACCGGCGCCACCCAGGAAGCCTTCATCGAGCACACCGGCATCCCGACGCTGGCCGCGGTCCGGCTCGCCTCGGACGCGCTGCGCGAGCTGGGCAAGACCGACGAGGTGCAACTGATCGTCTCCGGCGGCATCCGCACCGGCGCCGATGTGGCCAAGGCGCTGGCGCTGGGCGCGACCGCGGTGTCGATCGGGGTTGGCGCCCTGATCGCGCTGGGCTGCAACAGCCCGACGTACGTCCAGGACGGCGTCGAGCGGGACGCGACAGCGGACTTCCGGGCGCTGGGCACCGCACCGGGCTTCTGCCACCACTGCCAGACCGGGCGCTGCCCGACCGGTGTCACCACCCAGGATCCAGGACTGGAGGCGCGGCTGGACCCTGAGGTCGGCGCCCGTTGGGCCACCAATTACCTTAAGGCGATGACCATGGAGCTGACGACCCTCACGCGTGCGTGCGGGAAGTCCAGCGTGCACAACCTGGAGCCCGAGGATCTGGTGGCACTGACCATCGAGGCGGCCGCCATGGCGCGGCTGCCGCTGGCCGGCACGTCCTGGATCCCCGGGTAGATCGCTGGCCCGCCGCCGCGTCCCCGACGAGGAGCCGCCGCCGTCCAGCGAGCTCCCGGTCGCGCCGCCCCCGGCCGCGGATCTCGCGGACACCGGGCGGGCGCTCGGGATGCACATCGCCGAGCGGATCCGGGAGTACCGTCGGCAGCTCGGCTTGTCCGGCAGCCAGCTCGCCGACGTCAGCGGCCTGTCCAAAGGAATGCTGAGCAAGCTCGAGAACGGCCAGGTGTCCCCCAGCCTGGCGACCCTGGTGCGGCTCTCGGAGGCGCTGCAGGTCCCGGTGACGGCGTTCTTCCGTGGCCTGGACGAGGAGCGCGACGTGCTGCACGTCAAGGCCGGGCAGGGGCTGGACATCACCCACCCGGGCGCCCGGGCCGGGCACCGCTACCGGCTGCTGGGCAACATGCGCGGTCCGAACCGGCGGATGGAGCCGGTCCTGGTGACCCTGCTCGAGCGCGCCGAGGTGTTCCCGCTGTACCAGCATCCCGGCACCGAGCTGCTGTACATCATGTCCGGGAAGCTGGAGTACGGCGTCGGCGCGGCCGAGTACCTGCTTAAGCCCGGGGACGCGTTGCAGTTCGACGGCGAGGTACCGCACGGCCCGCGGCGGGTGCTGTCCCTGCCGACCCAGTTCCTGTCGATCAAGGCCTTCGGCGGCGTCCCGACCTAGTCCCGACCAGTCCGGACCCAGTCCGGACCCCGCCTGGACTCAGGCCGGACGTGGACCGGCACCGCGGGCGTCCCGGCCCGCCCTGGGAGCCGGCGCTCACTCGGCGAGGTCGGCGGCCCGCAGCCAGGCGTCCTCGGTGTCCTCGCGCTCGCCGCGGACCGTGCGCAGCTCGGCGTCCAGGGCGCTGACCCGCTGGTAGTCGCTGGCGTGCTCGGCCAGTTCGGTGAGCAGCCGCTGCTCGTCGGCGGCCAGCCTGCTGAGCCTGCGGTCCAGCCGGGTGACCTCCTTGCGGGCGGCGCGGGACTGCCCGGCCGTCGGCGGCTGGCCGGGGTCGACCCCGGCCGGACGCGCCGGACCGCCGGCCGCGCCCGCCGCTGCGGCGCGGGCCAGGGAGCCGCCGCTCGGCGGATCCGAACCGCGTTGCGCCAGGTACTGCTCGACGCCGCCGGGCAGGTCCCGGAGCCCAGCCTCGTCGGTGATCGCCAGCACGGTGTCGGTGACCCGCTCAATCAGGTACCGGTCGTGGCTGACGACGACCAGCGATCCCGGCCAGTCGTCGAGCAGGTCCTCCAGCGCGGTCAGGGTGTCCACGTCCAGGTCGTTGGTCGGCTCGTCCAGCAGCAGCACGTTCGGCTCGGCCATCAGCAGCCGGAGCAGCTGCAGCCGCCGCCGCTCACCACCGGACAGGTCGGCCACCGGGGTCCACTGCCGGCCGGCCTCGAACCCGAACCGCTCCAGCAACTGCCCGGCCCCGATGTCGACGGCCCCGATCCGCACGGACTGGCCGACCTCCTGCACCGCCTCCAGCACTCGCAGCTCCGGCGGCAGCTCGGTCACCTCCTGGGACAGGTACGCCGCCTGCACGGTGCGGCCCACCACGACCCGCCCGGAGTCCGGGACGAGCTCGCCGGTGAGCAGCCGCAGCAGGGTGGTCTTGCCCGAGCCGTTGACGCCGACGATGCCGACCCGGTCACCCGGCCCGAGCTGCCAGTCGACGCCGTCCAGGATCAGCCGGTCACCGAGCCGGACGGTGACCGCGGCCAGGTCGAATACGGTGCGGCCGAGGCGCCGCACGGCGAAGCGCTGCAGGCCGGCCCGGTCCCGCGCCGGCGGCTCGTCGGCGATCAGCGCCTGCGCGGCGTCGATCCGGAACTTCGGCTTGCTCGTCCGCGCCGGTGGCCCACGCCGCAGCCAGGCCAGCTCCTTGCGCAGCAGGTTCTGCCGGCGCGCCTCACCGGCGGCGGCCACCCGATCGCGCTCGGCCCGGGCCAGGATGTACGCCGCGTAGCCGCCGTCGTACGCCCGGACCGTCCCGCCGCCGACCTCCCACGTCGAGGTGCACACCGCGTCGAGGAACCACCGGTCGTGGGTCACGACGAGCAGCGCGCCTGGGCGGCCGGTCAGGTACGCCGCCAGCCAGGCCACCCCCTCGACGTCGAGGTGGTTCGTCGGCTCGTCGAGCAGCAGCACGTCGGTGGGATGGATTAGCTGCGCGGCCAGCGCCACCCGCCGCCGCTGGCCGCCGGACCGCTCCGCCAGCGGCGCGTCCAACCCGATCCCGGCCAGCCCGAGCCCGTCCAGCACGTCGCGGACCGCGCGGTCGCCGGCCCACTCGTGTTCGGCGGCGAAGGTGTCCTCGGGCAGCACCACGTCGCGCACCGTCGCGCCGGCAGCGAAGTCCAGTGCCTGGGCCAGCACGCCGATGCGGGCGCCGCCGCGACGGGTGACCCGACCGTCGTCCGGGGGCACCTGGCCGGCCAGGATCGCCAGCAGCGTGCTCTTGCCGCCGCCGTTCGCTCCGACGACCCCGATCCGCTGGTCGCGGGAGACCCCGAGCGAGACGTCGGCGAGGACCGTCGTGGTGCCGTACGCCTTGACGACCCGCTCCAGGTTCACGACGTTGACAGCGGGGGCGCTCACCGCGCGACCGCCTTCACGCGACGATCCGGGCACCGGCCACCGGCCCGTGCACGATGCGTACGGTGCGGCACACCCCGGCGCCGGACAGCGCCGCGGCGAAGCGCACCGCGCCCCGGCTGGAACCGAGCAGGAACGCGCAGGTCGGACCCGACCCGCTCACCAGGCCGGTCAGCGCGCCGAGATCGGCACCCTCGCGCAGGGTGGCCCGGAGCCCCGGGCGCAGCGCGACCGCCGGCTCCTGCAGGTCGTTGCACGCCAGCCGGCCGACCCAGCGGGCGTCTCGTGCGCGCAGCGCGTTGATGAGCTGGTC
>JBBPYA010000163.1:0-5638 GCA_038200385.1 Mycobacteriales bacterium | reverse complement strand
TGCTCGACCGCTGGCCCACCCGCGCAGGGAGCGCGCACGCCTCATCGCGGCCCCCACCGCAGGCAGGGCAGAAACTCGCTGTCCGACACCCGAGACACGTCGAGTGTCCCCAGCGTCCGGGACGATCCATCCGGAAGAACCGCCTGAACCTCGACCTTGCCGTCGACCGGCGACTGATCCCGCACGCCCAGCAGCGAGCCGCCGGAGATGGCCGAGAACGTGAACAGCGGATCGGCCCCCACCACGGGTGCCGCCGGCCCGCTGTCCAGGGGGATCCGTGTCGTGTTCAGGCCGTCCGCAGCCAGAGCCCGAGCCGTCACCGCGGAACCGTCCGCGGCCGGCTCCAGCACCGACACCCCGGAATCGTCCGGGTAGATGTAGAGCCGGGTCGGCTCGGCCTCCGGATCGGTGGCCGAACGTCGCCACACGGTCGTGGCGAACCGCTCACCTGTCCGGGTGATCACCGTGTAGACCAGGGTCGACCCGTCGTCGGTCCAGGACACCTCGCCGACCCAGGCGTCGGGAGTGCCCTGCACCAGCACCCGCGGTTGGCCGGTGGCCAGATCGACCAGTTACAGCGAGTCCTGTCGGTCCGGCAAGGAGCCTTCGTTTTTGAGTGGGATCTCCGGTCGCGGCGCGTCCGGACCCACGAGCGCCGAGGTGCCCACCACGGCGACCGCACTGGCGTCCGGGGCCATCGCCACCGAGGTGAACGACTCGCTCTGCGCCAAAATGTGGCTGGTCAACCGCACACCGGCCACCTCGCCAACCCACAACTGGTACGGCGGGCTGGCCGAACGAGCCACGATCGAGCCATCGTTGCCCAAGTACGCGATACGCGTCGCGGACCTGTCCAGCACGGGACTGAAGGCACGCCCAGTCGAGGTCAGCGGCGTCAACCCCAACTGCGCATCGACCAAGAACACATCAGACGCCTCGCTGTCCGGCTCACCGACCGGTGCGGCTACCACCCCCAGCATGCTGACGGGGCAGGCCGTGGCATTAACGCGGCCGGGCCCCGCCGCCGCCGCGCCGTTAGGGGCGGCGCACCCACCCAACAAAGCCACCAAGGCCAGGGTGACCGGCACCGCCCGCATGCCACTGGAGGCTACCGGCCAGGGCGGGCGCCGGGCCTCGACCGCCGCAACACCGAGCGCGCCCGCGAACAACCTCCGCGAGCCCGCTTAGGGTGGTTGCATGCCTATGCCCGGCAGCCGGTTCGTGCTGGCGCTGCTCGCCTCGGTCCTCGTCCTGACCGGGTGCACCAGCAATGACCAGTACAGCAATCGGGCTCCCGGCGACAAGATCACCCTGGCGGAGGCGCAGATCCTCGCCGACGTGCTCTACCTCGACGGGCAGAACGGCGGGGCCGACGTCACGGTGCGGGCGCAGTTCGCCGAGGAGGCGCTGCTCACGATGACCGGGACGGTGGACTTCACCACCGGGACGGCCACCTTCGACGCCACTACGACGTACACCACAGGGCAACCCGACGAGACCAGGACGATCTACTTCACACCGGACCGCCTGATCATCGGAAATCTGCCCGGACTGACCGATGCGATGAAGGCCGATGGCCGACCCGACGTCCAGTACCTGCGCGCCCCCCTCGACCCGGCCGCCCGGCTGGCGGACAACATCTTCGGCATGATCACCCGGCTGACCGCGGCGAAGCCCGACGATCCGAGGAATCTCCTGCTCGCCGGCTACCGCTGGGAGGGTCCCGGGCGGATCGACAACGTGCTGGCCAACACCTACAGCACCAAGAGCGGGACGGTCAGCGTGGGCGTAGAGGACAAGCTGCTGCACCAGTTCGTCGCGCCGGTTCCGGGCGGCGACTTCCCGGTCACCATCACCCTGACCGGGCACGGGAAGCGGACCATCGACTTCCCGCCGGAAGAGCAGATTGCCGACACCTCGGCGTACCCGGACATCGCCGCCGAGTTCGGCTACTAGAACCAGCCGCGTCAGCTTGACCGGCGGGAGGGAGGGCGAGCGGCGGGGCGGGGCAGGGCGGTTACGCGGAAGCAGCCGGCGCTCAGTTCAGCGACGGGTCCTCGATGTACGCCGAGAGCAGCGCAAGGCGTCCCCGCTGGCGGCGCAGCACCGTGCGCCACAGCACGGCGCCGGTCTCGCTGACCACGTCACCCGGTTCGCTGGGCACCACGGCCCACGCCTGCGCCGCGATCTCGGCGGCGAGCTGCCCCGGCGCCCACCCGGCGTACCCAGCGAAGATCCGCAACCGGTCCAGCACGGCGCCGGTGATCTTCGGGTCGGCGTCGAGGTCGACCAGGTGCACAGGCTGGGCCACCGGCCGCAGGCCGGGGACGCCGGTGGGCGGGTTGCCGACCCCGAGGCACAGCGCGGTGTTCGTCTCGCACGGACCTCCGACATGGAACGTTCTGGGCGCCGCGGCCAGCGACCACCAACCAGGCAGCACGTCGAGCAGTTCGGTGTCGCTGGGCCGGTTCAGGACCACCCCAAGCGTCCCGGTGTCCCCGTGGTCGACGACGTACACCACCGTGCGATCGAAGTTCGGATCGGTGAGCACCGGCATCGCCACGAGCAGGACTCCGGTCGCCACGGGGAGCATGGTCCTACTGTGCCCCACGGCCGGTCCGCGGAGAACTCCCGCCGTAGTCTGAGCCGATGAGCCTCGGGCCGGCGCCGCACCGCTCGGCGCCCGGCCCGTCGGTCGGGACCGCGCGGGGCTACCTCGGCCGCCCGGACTTCCGGCGGCTGTTGGCGGTACGGATCAGCGCGCAGTGGGCCGACGGGGTGTTCCAGGCCAGCCTGGCCGGCACGGTGCTGTTCAACCCGCAGCGCGCCGCCACGCCGGCTGACATCGCTGCAGCGTTCGCTGTGCTGCTGCTGCCCTTCTCGGTGCTCGGACCGTTCGTCGGTGTCCTGCTGGACCGTTGGAGCCGCCAGCGGGTGCTGCTGGTGTCCAATCTGCTGCGCTGCGTCCTGGTCGTGCTGGTGGCCGCGCTGGTCTGGACCGGGAGTACGGGGCTCCCGCTGTACGTCGCCGCGCTGAGCGTGATCTCGGTCAACCGGTTCGTGCTGTCGGCGCTGTCGGCGGCCCTGCCGCATGTGGTGACCCGCGAGCAGTTGGTATCGGCCAACGCCGTGACCACGACGGTCGGCACGATGTCCGTCGTGCTCGGCGGAGCTTGCGGGGTCAGCCTCGGGGTGCTGTTCGCCGCGGGCGACGCCGGTTACGCCGAGATGGCCGCGACCTCGGCGCTGGGCTACGCGGCGTCCGCGCTGGTTAGCGCCGGGTTCGCCCGCTGGCACCTCGGGCCCGACGAGTCCGAGCAGCGCGGCCGGAGCAGCGCCGCGCACGTCTGGGCGGGGCTGGTCGCCGGCGCCCGGCACATCAGGGGTCACCCCCGGGCGTCGACCGCGCTCGCCGCGATCGGCGCCCACCGTTTCCTGTTCGGGCTTGCCTCGGTGGCCATCCTGCTGCTGTACCGCAACTACTTCGTCGGCTCGGGCCTGCTCCGGACCGGGCTGGCCGGGCTCACCCAGGTCCTGGTGGCCGGCGCGATCGGCGCGCTGGTGGCCGCGGCGGTCACCCCTGTCGTCGTCCGGTCGATCGGCAAGTCGCGCTGGATCGTGACGCTGCTGGCCACCGCCGCTGTCAGCCAGCCGATACTCGGGGCGCCGTACCGGATGACCACCGTGCTCCTGGCCGCCGCCGTGATCGGTTTCGTCGGCCAGGGCGTCAAGGTGTGCGTCGACACGATCGTGCAGGAGACCATCGACGACTCCTTCCGCGGCCGGGTGTTCAGCGTCTACGACACCGTGTTCAACGTGGCGTTCGTGGGCGCCGCGGTGCTGGCGGCGTTCACGCTGCCTGAGACCGGTAAGAGCTACCTGGTCCTCGGTCTGATCGGCGGCGGCTACGCCCTCAGCGCTGCCGGCTACGCCCTGGCCACCTCGACCCGGAGCCGCTGACCCTCACACTCAGTCGCCGGGCAGGTGCTCGGCGGCCCAGCGGCGCAGCTCGGCCTCGGCCTCCGCCCGGGGCAGCGGGCCGCGTTCGAGCCGGACCGTCTTGAGGTGTTGCCAGGCCCGCCCGACCAGCGGGCCCGGCGGCAGGTCCAGCAGCGCCATGATGTCCTCCCCCCGCAGGTCCGGACGGACCGCGTCCAGGTCCTCCTTGGCCTGCAGCTGCGCGATCCGCTCCTCCAGGGAGGTGTAGCTGGCCGACAGCGCCTGGGCCCGGCGCTCGTTGCGGGTAGTGCAGTCCGAGCGGACCAGCTTGTGCAGCCGGCCGAGCAGCGGCCCGGCATCGACGACGTAGCGGCGTACGGCGGAGTCGGTCCACTCCCCGCGCCCGTACCCGTGGAAGCGCAGGTGCAGGAACGTCAGTTGCGCCACGTCACGCACCACGTCCTTGGGGTAGCGCAGCGCCCGCAGCCGGTCACGGACCAGCCGCGACCCGACGACCTCGTGGTGATGGAAGCTGACCCGGCCGTGCTGCTCGTGCCGACGGGTGGCCGGCTTGCCGATGTCGTGCAGCAGGGCGGCCAGCCGCAGCACCAGGTCGGGGCCGTCGTCCTCCAGCGCGATGGCCTGCTCGAGCACGGTCAGCGAATGCGCGTAGACGTCCTTGTGCTGGTGGTGCTCGTCGATCTCCAGTTGTAGCGCCGGGAGTTCGGGCAGTACGCCGTCGGCCAGCCCCCGGTCGACCATCAGCTCCAGGGCGGTCCGGGGGTACTGTCCGAGCAGCAGCTTGGAGAACTCCGACTGCACGCGTTCCGTGGAGATCCGGGCCAGCTCGCCACTCAACTCCGACATCGCCTTCATCACGTCCGGATCGGGGACGACACCGAGCTGGGAGACGAACCGGGCCGCCCGCAGCAGCCGAAGCGGGTCGTCGGCGAAGGACTCCTCGGGTGTCGCCGGTGTCCGCAGCCGCCGCCGCTCCAGGTCGGCCAGACCGCCGTAGGGGTCGGTGAACGTCTGGTCCAGCACCGAGAACGCCATCGCGTTGATTGTGAAGTCGCGCCGGGCCAGGTCGTCGACCAGCGAGTCGCCGTAGACCACGTCGGGCTTGCGGCTGACCCGGTCGTAGCGGTCGGCCCGGTACGTCGTGATCTCCACCCGGTGTTCCCCGAGCTGGACGCCGACGGTGCCGAAGGCGAGCCCGGTGTTCCACGTCGGCCAGCCCTCGACCAGGACGAGGACCTGCTCCGGGCGCGCGTCGGTGGTCAGGTCGAGGTCGCCGATGCCGCGCCCGAGCAGCGCATCGCGAACCGAACCGCCGACGAGGTGCAGATCGTGGCCGGCGACTGCGAAGCGCTCCCGCAGCTCGCCGAGCAACGGGGCCAGCTTGAGCAGTTCGGTGACCAGCCGGCGCTGCAGGGTCAGCCGGGCGGTCATCGGCGCCGGGACCCCTCGGCGACCGGGTGCCTCGACTCCCGCTGCGACCCGCGCGCACCGTCGAGGCCGGCACCGGCAGTGCGGCGTCGACATCCCCGGGCGGCCCTGGTCACGACCGGCCAGCCTAGCCAGGTCCTCGCGCTACCCTCGGGGCCATGGCCCGTACGGACGTACCCCGCGGCCTGCGCCGGGTCGAGGAGACCTCTGCCGGCGGCCTGGTCGTCGACGTCGAGGCGACCCCCGCCGT
>JBBPYA010000162.1:0-7599 GCA_038200385.1 Mycobacteriales bacterium | reverse complement strand
GTGGTCCATCCCGGACACCGCGGCCGCGGGATCGGCCGCGAGTTGCTGGGGCGTCAACTGGACCGCGCCGCGCAGTTGCATGCCGCCCGGCACCCGCGCCATCCCGCCCGGCTGGCGGTCGGTGTGTTCGACCACAACACCCCGGCCGCGGCGTTGATGCGATCGGCCGGGCTCAGCCGCGAGCGGCACTTCTTCGACATGGAACTGGACCTGCGCGCCGGCGACGCTCCGCGGCGCGACCTGCCGGCGCCGCTGCGGATCGTCGGCTTCGGCTGGGATCGGGACGACGAGGTACGGCGGGCGCACAACGTCGCCTTCCGCGACCACTACGGCTCGACGGAGCGGGACCCGGCGTCCTGGAAGCAGTGGTTCACCGGCAGCCGGAACTTCCGCGCCGAGGACAGCTACCTGGTGCTGGCCGGTCCGGAGCCGGACGCGCCGGTGGCGGCGTACCTCCTCACCTACTTCTACGACGCCGACCAGGCGGCGACCGGGAAGCGGCAGGCCCACATCGGCCAGCTGGGGACGCTGCCGCTGTACCGGGGTCGCGGCGCGGGTACGGCGCTGCTGGCGCACGCGCTGCCGGCGTTCCGGGACGCTGGCTACGACCTGTCCGGGCTCGATGTGGACAGCGCCAACGGCAGCGGCGCGCTCGGGCTGTATCAGCGGCTCGGGTTCGCGGTGACGCACAGCGTCACCAGCTGGGAGCGCGTCGTTCCCGCCGTACCCTGACCGGCCCCCGGGGCCGCCGCGGCGAGGGCTACGGCGCGATTCCGGGTCACCTGCGACGCAGTGCATGGCCCGGGACGGGACGAAACCGACCCCGAATCCTTGATCGTCGCCGGACCCGGCAGCACGGGGATGATCCTGGTTGCCGCCCGGCGTTACCCTGGGGTGCTGTTGTACACGACCAGGGGGTGATTGGTCTCGACTCCGGACGTCGAGGCAGGGGAAGCGGGCCGAGGAAGGCGACGATGATCTCGTTAACCACGAAATGTCGCAAACAAATCAAGCGCCGACAATAGTCAGCGTGACTTCGCTCTTGCTGCCTAGGTAGCAACAGCGGGTCTGTCAGCCCGGGAGCGCCTCCGGCCCGTAATCTGGCATCGCTAGGAGGATCACCGCCGGACCCGGCTGCGGGGGCCGGCGGGACATCTCACAGCAGCTGGGCCTGTCACACCGACTCGTGCGCATGATCGGTGAGGCCGAGTAGGACAACGCGCACTACGCCCGTAGAAGCCCTGTCAAGCCGCCGGAGGACGCGGGTTCGATTCCCGCCACCTCCACCGCTTTGCCGCCTCGTGCCTGCCGTCAGCCCCCGTGGCAGGCTGCTGAGCCGTGACCCGGCCCGAGTTCGCGGTACCGGCCTGGCGTCGACTGCGCGAGCGCGGCCCCAACATCCTGGAGGCCACTGCCGCGGCGACGATCGCGTGGTTCGTGGCCACCGCCGCATTCGGACACGTCCAGCCCTTCTTCGCCCCCGCTGCGGCGCTCATCGTGCTCGGCCAGACCCGCGGGGAGCGGATCGGGCGCACGGTGGAGATCCTGCTCGGTGTCGCCGGCGGTGTGCTGGCCGCCGATCTCGTGGTCGCGCTGCTCGGTACCCGCTCCACCGCGGCCATCGTGGTCGTGGTCCTGCTGGTCACCACGATCACGGTCCTGCTCGGTGCCGGGCCGCTGTTGTCGACGCAGGCGGCCATCTCCGGCCTCTACGTGGCGGTGATCGCCCCGCCGACCGACTCGCTGGTCCCCACCCGCTTCATCGACGCCCTGATCGGCGGCGGTGTCGCGCTGGTCGCCTCGCAGCTGTCGCGGCCGCGCGACCCACTGGCCGGGCTGATTTCCCGCGCTCTGTCGGTGCTCGACCAGGCGGCCACCGTCATTGAGGACGCCGCGACGGCGATAGGGGACAACGACCTGCCTGGCGCCAGGGACGTCCTTGCGCGGGCCCGGCAGGCCGACGCCGGGGTCGAGCAGCTGCGCGGGCAGGTGGCGGCATCCCGCGAGACGTTGTGGGTGGACCTGCGGCGCCGTCAGCGGCTGTCCGCCGTAGATGCCGTCGACGCCGCGTCGGAGCAGGTCGACTACCTGGTGCGCAACGTGCGCGTGCTCGCCCGCCTCGCGGTCACGATCACCACCCGCGCCGAGCCGGTGGACGGCGAGTTGGTCGCGGCCGTGCGGCTGATGTCCAGGGCGGTTCGGACCGTGGCCGCGGCGGTCACCATCGCCCTGCACACGCCGTACGACGAGCGGGACGATCCCCGGGCGGCGGCCGGGGAAGCGGTCCTGGCCGCCGTGCGATCCGGGGCGGCCCTGCTGGCCCGCAACCCGCCGTTCCCGACCGTGCTCGTGATTGGACAGCTGCGGGCCTGCGCCATCGACCTGCTCCGAGTGGCTGGGCAGGACCGGGACGCCAGCGTGATGTACGTCGAGGACGCGCTCGGTATGCCGCTGGACTGACCCGCATGGCCTGACCGGCGGGTGGGCGGCCGGGAGGTCAGCTCTCCTTGACCGCGATCGTCTCCACGACGTTGGCGATGTGCTCGAAGGCGTCGGCGGCCTCCTCCAGCTGGTCGGCCACCTCCTTGAGCTTCATGACTTCCAGCGCCTTGTACTGCCCGCCGTACAGCCGGGACAGCAACCGCCGGTAGATCTTGTCCGCCTCGTTCTCCAGCCGGTTGACCTCGATCCAGTAGTCGGACAGACCCTTCATGGACTTCAGCTTGGGCATCGCCTCGGCGGTGGTCTGCGCGGCGCGCTGCAGCAGCTCGACCTGCTGGCTCATCTCGCCGGGCAGCGTCCCCAACCCGGTGAGCACGATCAGGTCCGCCGCGGCCTCGACGAAGTCCATGACGTCGTCGAGGTTGCCGGCCAGCCGGTAGATGTCCTCCCGGTCGAACGGGGTGACGAAGCTGGAGTTCAGCTGACGGTAGATCTGGTGGGTGACCGAGTCCCCGGCATGCTCGTGGTCGCGCAGGAGCTTGCCCAGTTCCTCGCGGTTGGCGATCTCGCGGACGAACCGCTCGAACGTCTCCATCGCCGCGACCAGATTGTCCGCCGACGCGGTGAACATCTCGAAGAAGCTCTGGTCCTTGAGGCTGAACTTGCTGCGCGCCACGGCATCTCCGAGTCCAGAGCACGGCCCCAGCGGCTGTAGCGGGGTCACCGCGGATCCTAGGCTGCCCCGGCGGCTGGGCCGGGAACGCCAGGGGTCAGTTGCTGGACTGGACCACGTCGGTCCAGGCCGCCCGCGCGCCGGCGTCGCCGATCCGGACCGTCCAGTAGATGCTCAGCACGGAGCCGACGAGCACCGCCGCCGAGGCGGCGTACCCGCCAGCCCGCAGCCAGGAGGGACTTTCCGGCCGGCGGCGGAGGTAGACCGCGGCCAGCAGGAGGACGAGCGCGGCCGCCAGGACGATCGCCCACGGCAGCAGGTTCTTCCCGAGCCGGACGTGCTCCTCCATCAGCTGGGCTTCCTGGGCGCTGCCGGGCCCGAACGTGCGGTTGAGCCGGTCCTGCAGCTGCTGCCCGCTCTTGGTCGCCACGATGACCGCCGGTACGACGGCGATGGCGATCGCGGTGATGAGGATGAGGTAGCGCTCGCGGGCCCAGGGGAGGACGGCGACGACGGCGCCCCCGACTGCCGCGAGCGGCAGCAGCACGACCACGACGTGCACGACCAGCGCGTGTACGGGCAGACCGAAGACGGTGTCGAACAACGGGTGTCCTCTCGAGGCGCTGTCCTTGTGCACGGGCGCAGCCGTCACACGGTTCAGCGGGCGCGGGAAGGGCGTAACCGGCGTTCTCGGCTCCTGGCGCCAGTGTGCCTGGTGAAGCTGTGAGGGGCTGGGCGTTGCGCGCTGGCGGTGGTCGCTGCGAACCGACCCGCGTCGACGGTTCGGGTCCGTCGGCGGACGCGCGACGTACGGTGGGCAGGTCAGGGCTTGGCTGGTCCAGCCCGACGGGAGGTTTGTGGTGAGGCGGATTCTCGCCGCGCTGACGCTGGCGGTGCTCGGCCTGACCGGCTGCAGCCAGGCCGGCACCACAGGCACTGCCAGGTCGAACCCGGTCGCGTCGGTGTCCGCGCCGGCGACGCTCTACCGCGGGCTCGAGCTGCAGCCTCCGCTGGCCCGGCCCGACTTCACGTTGACCGACACCAGCGGGGCGGCGTACGACTTCCTGACCGAGACCGCCGGCCGTCCCACCTTCCTGTTCTTCGGCTACACGACCTGTCCGGACGTCTGCCCGACCACGATGGCCGACGTCGCGACCGCCATCCGCGAGTTGCCGGCCGAGCTGGCCGACCAGGTGCGCGTCGTGTTCGTCACGACCGACCCGACGGCGGACACCGGGGCGAAGCTGGCCACGTTCCTGGGCCAGTTCGACGGCGGCCTCCCGAACCGCTTCATCGGGCTGACCGGGACGATCTCCGAGGTCGAGGCCGCGCAGCGGGCTGCGCGGGTGCCCGTCGCGCAGGACATGGGCAAGACGCATTCCGCCGAGCTGCAGCTGTACGGTCCGGACGACCTGGCACGGGTGGTGCATGTCGGCGGCAGCAGTCCGGCCGATATGACGCACGACCTGCCGCTGATCATGCAGGGCTGACCGGGACCGCGCGGCGCGCTCGCGGCTGCGCGGTATGGTGGCGTTCGCATCAAGGGGCTGTGGCGCAGCTGGTAGCGCACCACACTGGCAGTGTGGGGGTCAGGGGTTCGAGTCCCCTCAGCTCCACCCGAGAAAGTGGCTTCTGACCAGGGCTTTTCCATTTCCGGGGTTCGGACTCGAAGGGCCCGGATGCCCTCAGTCCGCACTCAGTCCGCAAGAAGTCCGCACGGGGTCCGCGACCGGCCCGGCCTGCGCTGAGTGCGTGACGCGGTCGCGCTACCCGGTCTTGGCGTGGTGTCCGCTGTAGCGCTTGCGGGCTGCCTCACCCGAGGTGCCCAGCATGGCGCCGATAGCGGACCAGGAGACGCCGGCCTCGCGGGCTGTGGCGACCGTTTCGGCGACGCGCCGCTCGTTGGCGGCGCGCCCGGTCACGGCGTCGCGGATGGCCCGCAAAGGCGCTGCGTCGCGGACGTCTGCCGGATCGTGGTCCTCGAAGCGGCGTGCCAGCTCGTCGGCGTGGTCGAGGATCTCCTGCAGGCTACGGGGCATGGTCATCACCTCAAGTACTTTCTCCGGGCTGTCATGGCGTGCACGATGACCGGGCCGTGGCCGGTGTCTATCAACCCGAGCTCGATCAGCTGGGCGGAACGGGTGGGTCCGATGATCATTACGAATCCATCATCGAGGACCTCGTAGCGGACCGGGTGGTTGAAGGCGTGGAGGATGTCGTGGTCGGCGATGCCATGTTTGCGAGCGCTGGCGACGATCAGCGGCTCGACCGCCTCCAACATACGTTGCCAGATCGTGGGTACGCAACTTAGGTTGCGAAACGTCTAGCGCGGCATGGTGATCACGTGGCCGCTGACTGACTGCCGTTGGCTCGCTGAAGGCTCGCGTGCCGTGCGGGCAGCAGCATCCAAGCGGTCGGCTACGGCGTCGAGGTCGTCGTCGAACAGGCCGGAGTACACGTCGAGGGTCATCGCCGCGCTGGCGTGTCCCAACATCCGCTGTACGGCCTTGACGTTGGCACCGGCGGCCACCGCGAGGCTCGCCGCCGTGTGCCGCAGCTCGTGCGGCGTCAGCTCGCCCAGCCCGGCCGCCGTGACGGCCGGATCGAAGACCCGTCGCCGCCAGTTGCGAAGCCACAGCACGCCCCCCTGCGGCGCGGTGAACACGAGATCGGAGGGTGCCTTGCCCGCACAGGCTGCGGCCAGCTCGTCGATCAATGACCGGGGAACGGGGACGGATCGGCACTGGTGAGACTTCGGCGTGCCGAAGACCATCGTCCCGTCGACCTCGGTCGCTGACTCCTGGATCTGCAGCCGCCGGCGCAACGGGTCGACGTTGCGTACCCGGAGCGCGGCCAGCTCCCCGAAGCGCAGACCGCAATAGGCGAGTACCAGGACGACCAGTCGGTCCGGGCCAGCGGCGTCGGCGAGTGCCGCCGCCTCGGGGTGGGTCAGGAACCGCTTCTCTCGCCGGCGATCACGAGGCAGCTTGACCCGCGATGCTGGATTCCGCGCGAGCCGGCCGTCATCCACCGCCGCGTTCAGGATCATGTGCAGGACCCGGTGGGCGTGACGAACGGTCGGACCAGCAAGTCCGGCGTCGATCATGATCAAGACCCAGGCCGCTACCGCCGAGCGCTCGATCTTGGCCAGCGGAAGGGCACCGAACGTCGGGACGATGTGACAGCGCATGAGAGCGGCGTAGCGGGATCGAGTCGAGGGCTTGAGGTGTACCTGGCGGGTCAGCCACAGCGGCGCGTACTCCGCCAGAGTGCTCCTTCCAGCGTTCGGGTCCACATAGGTCCCTGCCTCGACGGCGGCGGCCACCGAGTCCAACCAGCGGGTCGCGTCGACCTTCCGGGTGAAGTGACGCGCATGCTCGTGCCCGACGAGGTCGCGGTATCGCGCTCGCCACTGCCCATTCAGACGCTTGACGATGCTGGCCATGCACCCTCCAGATTGCTGTCCTGCATTCTGACCCTGCGTACCGTGCAGGTAAAGGTTGCCTTCCCCTATCGAGGGCGCACGGCCTGGCTGTCGTGTTGTGCGGTGATCCAACGGTCGATGTCTTCGCGCCGGTACACGACACGGCGGCCGAGGCGGAAGCTGTCCGGCCCGATGCCGAGGTGCCGCCAGTACCGCAGGGTCGCCACGGGCGTACGGAGCCGGTCGGCGGCCTCGGCGAGGGTGAGCAATTGCGCGCTCATCCCCGCGTCTGGGGTAGCAATTTGGTCCATGATCACTCCGATCGTCGATGCATGCGGCGAGGGACGCGCATCGGCGTGGGCGGCCGAGTCGAGCGGCCGACGTATCCAGACCGCGATCCCTCGCTGTCGATGATGCTCAGCAGTCTCAAGTGGATCCTTCCGAGATCCTTCCGCTCAGTCGCGGAGGTGGCCTCGTCCGGTACGGAAGGAACCTAAAGTCGCAGTTCAGGCGTAAGGAGGGATCCTCGGCGCGGCCCACGGCAGCTACCGTGGAGGAGAGGTCCCAACGCCGGGTTTGGGGTTGCCGGCGGCGTTACTCGGCAATCTCAAGACTTTCTCAAGTAGCCCCCTGTGCTCTCCGGTCGCTCCCTCCGTACCCTCGTTGCAGCCTGCACGGCTCGTGCCGGACGCCCGATCACCGTGGCCCGACGCAACGACCTTGCTGCTCACCCGCCCGCCGCAACTGCACGACTGCCCAGACGCCGCCCGTCGCTACGACGTCCGCTTCGCCACAACACGCGATTCACCCGCCACCGCAGACCTGGCACGCCGTCATCGAAGCCGCCGGCCGAGCCGACCTACGCACTGGAATGCGGCCAATAACGCTGTGACGCAATTCTCGACGTTTACCAACGACTACCACTCTTTACGAATTCACGGCAATTCTCGACGTTTACCAACGACTACCACTCTTTACGAATTCACGGCAATTCTCGACGTTTACCAACGACTACCACTCTTTACGAATTCACGGCAATTCTCGACGTTTACCAACGACT
>JBBPYA010000161.1:0-2685 GCA_038200385.1 Mycobacteriales bacterium | reverse complement strand
GGCATTGGTGTAGGCGAGGACGTACTCGCGGAAGTACAGCTCGTTGCTCAGCACGTGGTGTACCAGGCCGCCGAGCAGCGCGATGTCGGTGCCGGCCCGGATCGGGACGTACAGGTCGGCGACCGCCGAGGTCCGGGTGAAGCGCGGGTCCACATGGATCACGGTGGCGCCCCGGCGCTTGGCCTCCATCACCCACTGGAAGCCGACCGGGTGCGCCTCGGCCATGTTCGAGCCCTGGATCACGATGCAGTCGGAGTTGGCCAGATCCTGCTGGAACGTCGTGGCGCCGCCGCGACCGAACGAGGCCCCCAGACCGGGGACGGTGGAGCTGTGTCATATCCGGGCCTGGTTCTCCACCTGGATCGCGCCGAGCGCGGTGTACAGCTTCTTCATCAGGTAGTTCTCTTCGTTGTCCAGCGTCGCGCCACCGAGGCTGGCCAGCCCCATCGTGCGGCGGGTCCGCTTGCCGTCGACCTCCCACTGCCAGCCCTGGTCCCGCGCGGCGAGCACCCGGTCGGCGATCATGTCCATCGCGGTGTCGAGGTCGAGATCCTCCCACTCGGTCCCGTACGGGCGCCGATAGCGCACCCGCTGCTCCCGCTCCGGGCTGGTGACCAGCTGCAAGGTGGCGCTGCCCTTGGGGCAGAGCCGGCCCCGGCTGACCGGCGAGTCGGGATCGCCCTCGACGTGGGTGACAGTCTCGTCGCGGACGAAGATCTGCTGCCCGCAGCCGACCGCGCAGAACGGGCAGATGGACTTCACGACCCGGTCGGCCTCCGCGGTCCGGGGGGTCAGCGCGTCGGTCCGGGCCGAACGCGCCGCGCTGCCGCGGGCCAACGTGTCGGGCCCGGTGAGCTGGCGGATCAACGGCCATCGGGTCAGCGGGGAGCGCGTCACGGGTGCTAGCTTCCCGTCCGTCGTCGGCCCGAAACACCGGATTCGGCGGCCGGCAGCGCTGGGCCCGGCGGGGGCGTACGACCTAAAGTCCGACCGTGAGTTTCGACGTCGGCGCGCCGGACTACGCCCGCTTCATGGGCCGGTTCTCCGAACCGCTCGCGGTGGAGTTCGGGCCGCAGCTGCAGCCGCGTCCGGGTCAGCGGGCGCTGGACGTCGGATGCGGGCCGGGGGCCCTGACCGGGTATCTGGTGGAGCAGCTGGGGGCGGACGCCGTCAGCGCGGTCGATCCGTCCACGTCGTTCGTGGCGGCGGCGGCGCAACGTTTCCCGGGTATCGACGTACGTCGTGCCGCGGCCGAGGCGCTCCCTTTCACCGACGATGAGTTCGATATCGCCGCCGCCCAACTCGTGGTGCACTTCCTGACCGACCCGGTGGCCGGGCTGCAGGAGATGGCGCGGGTCGTCCGGCCCGGCGGTCTCGTGGCCGCCTGCGTCTGGGACCACGCCGGAGGCAGCGGTCCCCTCTCGCTGTTCTGGCGTGCGGTGCACGACCTGGACGGTACGGCCCGGGACGAGTCCGACCTGCCGGGGGTGCGGGAGGGCCACCTGGCCACGCTGTGCCAGGCCGCCGGCCTGCTGGACGTCGAGCCCTCGACGCTGACCGTGCACGTGTCGTTCGCGTCCTTCGCCGACTGGTGGGAGCCCTTCACCCTGGGCGTCGGGCCGGCCGGTGTGTACGTCGGCGGGCTGGACGAGGCCGGCCGCGAGGCGCTGCGCGCCCGCTGCGCGGACCTGCTGCCCACCCCGCCGTTCGTGGTCGACGCGTCGGCCTGGTCCGTGCGAGCCCGATCCGGGCCGGCGGCACCCTCGGGGTAGCGACGGCCGACGTCAGCCGCCGTCGGCCGAGAGCAGGAAGCCGACCCCGCGGACGGTCCGGATCGAACGGCGACCGTACGGGTGGTCGACCTTGCGGCGCAGGTACCCGATGTAGACGTCCACGATGTTGGAGTCGCCATCGAAGTTCATGTCCCACACGTTGTCCAGGATGGCGCCCTTCGTCACGACGCTGCCGCTGTTACGCAGCAGGTAGTGCAGCAGTCCGAACTCCCGCGGCGTCAGGGCGATCGACTGCCCGGCCCGCTCCACCCGGCGGCTCGCGGGGTGGAGGGACAGGTCACCGGCGACGAGCACGGCAGGCCGTTCGGGTGCGCCCCTGCGGACCAGGGCCCGGAGGCGCGCGACGAGGACGGCGAAGGAGAACGGCTTGGTCAGGTAGTCGTCCGCGCCCAGGTCGAAGGCGTCCACCTCGTCGTACTCGCCGTCCTTGGCCGTCAGCATGAGGATCGGCGTCCACACCCCGGCAGCGCGCAACTGCTCGCAGACCCGGTAGCCGCTCAGTCCCGGGAGCATGATGTCGAGCACGATCGCGTCGTAGGCCCGGGCAGTGGCCATCGCCACCGCGGCGGGTCCGTCGTGGGCGATCTCGACGAGGAAGCCCTCGACGCTCAGCCCTCGGCCGATCATGTCGGCGAGGCGTACCTCGTCGTCGGCAACCAGTACCCGCATGGTGGCTGTCGACGGCCTCCTTTACTGGGTGTGGGGCGGGCGCGTCCTAGGACCGGCGCCGGGGCTACGGCGTGTCCGGACCGGTCTGGTCGCCCTGCTGGTCATTGACATTGTCGGTGTCCGGGCCGGTCTGCTCCGCCGAATCGGGGCCGCCGCTGGTGTTGTCCGGACCGGTCTGGTCGCCCTGCTGGTCATTGACATTGTCGGTGTCCGGACCGGTCTG
>JBBPYA010000160.1:0-17937 GCA_038200385.1 Mycobacteriales bacterium | reverse complement strand
TGGTGTCGGGTCGGACATCGGCTGGGGCGGCGAGCTGGCCCAGGGTGAGCGCTTATGTCGTGAGAGTCGGCATGAATCGAGCGTAGATCTTGGAGTCGGGTCCAGAGTCAAGGTTTCTCGGCCTGCGCTGTTCTGTGCTGGCAGCGCCCGCGCCCTGTCGGTCTCATGGGGTGGACAGTCCGCGATGCTGCTGGATCGCCGTGCGGGTGAGCATGGCGAGGGCAAGCAGCATCCAGGCTGCGAGGTACAGGAACGCGGCGTTGGGCGAGATGGCAGTCCAGAGCAGTCCGGCGGCGGCGCTGGCGGCGAGGTTGCCGAGTGCCTGCACCGTGGCGAGCATCCCGAACGCCGAGCCGCGAATGTTCGCCGGGGCAAGCGCGGCGACGGCGGAGCTTTGTGCGGTCTCGGCGAAGCCGATCGCTATGCCGGCGATGGCAAAGGGCGCTGCGAGCAGGACGATGTCGGTGGTGGAGATCGCGAAGCCGAGGTAGGCGAGCAGGAACAGCGCGGCGCCGGCGGCGAGGACGAGGATCGGTCCGCGTTTGCCGAGGCGGTCGGCCATTCGTCCGGCCGGCATCGAGGCGATGGTTGCGGTGAGGTTGTAGATGACGTACAGCGCGAGCGCAAGGGTGGTCGCGGCCTTGGTGGAGTGGTTGGCGTCGAGCTGGCTGCTGGCGCGCAGGATGAACAGGGTTGCGGCGACGTTGCCGATCTCGAATGCGCTGACACCGGCCATGAGCCGGCCCAGGTCACCGGCGAGGACCGGGCGGATGTGGAATCGCAGCGGGACCCGGTCGCGGTGCTCGGGCAGTTTGGCGGCGCGGATGGCGTAGATGATCGCGACTGCGGCCAACAGCCCCGGGATGACCGAGAGTCCGATCGCAGTCCGGACGCCGAGCCAGGCGACGAGACCGAGGGCGAGCAGCGGACCGATCACGGCGCCGAGGTTGTCCATCATCCGTTCGAAGCCGTAGGCGCGGCCGTAGGCCGAGGGCGCGACGACATCGGCGAGCAACGCATTGCGCGAGGGTCCGCGTATCCCGCGGGAGGTCCACGCGGCCGCACGCAGCACACCGACCTGCCATGCCGCGGTTGCCGCTCCGGTGAGGGCCGCGAGCACTGCGGTTCCGACGTACCCGCCGACCGCGATGGTGCGGCGGCGGGTGGGGTCATCGGCCAGCGCGCCGCCGGCGAACTTCGCGCCGCCGGCAAGGGCGTCGGAGACGCCCTCGATCAGCCCAAGAACCGCTGCGGGTGCGCCGAGCGTGCTGGTGAGCAGGCTCGGGAGCAGCGCGGTCGGGATCTCGTGGCCGAGATCGGACAACAGGCTGGCGCTGCCGATGCCGGCGACGCCAGGGGTGAGCCAACGCTCGGCTTCCGGCTCGGTTGCGGTGCCCGTGGACGCGTCGGCCGAGTCGGTCATGCCGGGCAGTCTGCCCGACGCCCGGAAGCTGTTGGGCCCGGCCGGGGTGCTGCCTGCGCTGCTTCCTGCTGCCCGACGGCAGTGTCGCGCCACGCGGAGCGACCGTTGACGAACAGGTGCGAGTCCGCGGTCGCGGGCCAGTTGAGCACTCGTTCGTCGAGGTAGGTAGCGATGCGCGTGCCGACCGCGGGTGCGAGCGGGATCTGCCGCTCGTCTTGGTGCAGCAGCCGATCGTGGACGTCGGTGAGCAGCAGCAGCCGCCGCGCGGCGCCGATGCGCAGGCCGTGGTGTGCGATGGGGGCGATATCGCGGTCCGGGCCGGGTCGGTGGAGTTCAGGGCCTCGCGCAGCACGGCCGGGTTTTGGGGCAGCGGTTCGCGTTCCTGGGTATTGGCCGGTGACCAGCCGCCGATCGGGTTGACGAAGATCGCTTTGCGTCCTTTGAGGACACCGAAGATCGACTTCAAGCCTTGACCGCAGCCGGCGCGTCCCGCCGAGGCTGATGACGGTGGTGCAGATCCGGCAGGCGGCAATCATCGAGTGCGGACAATGGCGGCGGGCCACCCGTGATCGTGACGTTCTGCGGCGTCCGCGGGTCCACACCGGCCCCGGGTCGGCCTTCGTGCGCTACGGCGGTAACACCTGTTGCGTGGCGGTGCAGGCCGACGGGGCGCCGATCACCCTGCTGTGCTGGACGCCGGAACCGGGATGCAGGCGGTGTCCCCGCTGCTGACCGGGGCGTGCACCGGCAGCGTGCTGCTCGGACACCTGCACTGGGACCACACCCACGGGATGCCGTTCTTCGGCGCCGGCGGCCGGGCCGGCGCCCGGGTCCGGTCTGCAGCCCGCGCCAGGACGAGCCGGCCGAGGCCCTGCTCGCGCGCCCCACCTCCCTCGGCCGCGAGGCCGGAGTGAGCACCGTGGTGCTCTTCCACCACTCGCCGGGGCGCACCGACGAGCGGATCGACGGCATGGTGGCCGACCTCGGAGATCCGGGTGTCGCGGTGCTGGCGGCGTACGAGGGGCTGGCCTTGCAGCTTCCCGGCCGGCCGCCGCAGCCACCGCCAGCACCGACGGGCAGCGGGGGCACGATCGGGGGCAGCCTGCCGACGGGCGTCCTGCACTGGCGGCACCGACTAAGGTGCCCTGATGAGTGCCCGTCCCACGACCGACGCGCCGTCGCGGGCTGCGGGCGCGGGCAGCCCGTGGTGATGTCCGTCGCCGAACTGCAGGGTCTCACCGACGGCTGCCTGCCGGGACTGGTCGGTCTGGAGATCACCGCAGCCGGCCGCGGCAGTCTCAGCGCGCGGCTGCAGGTCAGGCCCGACCTGCTGGCCCCCAACGGCTTCCTGCACGCGGCTACGATCGTCGCCCTGGCCGACACCGCCTGCGGGTTCGGCTGCCGGTCGGTGCTGCCGGAGGGAGCTGCGGGTTTCACCACCATCGAGTTGAAGAGCAACTTTCTCGGCACCGCCCGGGAAGGCATGATCAGCACCGACGCGACCGCCGTCCACGCCGGGCGCAGCACCCAGGTATGGGATGCCGTGGTGCGGCACGACGACTCTGGAAAGACCATCGCGCTGTTCCGTTGCACCCAAGCCGTGCTCTGGCCGGCGAAGACGACTACCGAGGAGCCCCAGTGACGCTGCCGAGCACGTTTCCCGACGTCGAGATCCCGGACCTGTCGGTCCCGGCATACGTCCTGCGCAACGCCGAGGCGAACAAGGACCAGCAGGCTCTCGTGGACGGCCTGACCGGGGACTCCCTGACCTACGGCCAGTTGGCCACCTACATCGACCGGATGGCCGCGGCGCTGGCCGAACGCGGGGTCAAGCCCGGTGATACCGTCGCCGTCCTCAGCCCCAACACCATCTACTACCCGGTGGTCTTCCACGGCATCGCCGCGGCCGGCGCGCTGTCGAGCACCATCAACTCGCTGTACACCCCGGACGAGATCGCCTTCCAGCTGCAGGATTCCGGGGCCTCGGTACTGATAACCGTCGCACCGTTCCTCGACCGGGCCATGGCGGCGACGGACAAGCAGCCGGTCCGCGAGATCATCGTCCTCGACGGCGCGGAGGGCTACACCTCGCTGCGCGACCTGCTCGGCTCCAAGGCCCCCTCCCCCGATGTACAGATCGACCCGGCCACGGACCTGGTGACACTGCCGTACTCCAGCGGCACCACGGGGCTGCCCAAGGGCGTGATGCTGACCCACCGGAACCTGGTCGCCAACTGCGCCCAGGTCGATCCGCTCTTCGACGTCGGGCCGGGCGAGCGGCTGATCGCGGTCCTGCCCTTCTTCCACATCTACGGCCTGACGGTGCTGATGAACGTCGGGCTGGCCACCGGCGCGACAGTGGTGACGATGCCGCGCTTCGACCTCGAGCAGTTCCTCACTGTCATCCAGGACCAGCGGATCACCCGCGCGTACGTCGCCCCGCCCATCGTGCTGGCCCTCGCCAAGCACCCGCTGGTGGACAAGTTCGACCTGTCTTCGCTCAAGGTGATCTTCTCCGGCGCCGCGCCCCTGGACGAGGATCTCGCCACGGCCTGCGGAAAGCGGCTGGGCTGCAAGATGAAGCAAGGCTACGGGATGACCGAGCTGTCCCCGGTGTCCCATTCGATCCCCGACGACATGGACCTGCCGCCCGGCTGCATCGGGCTGGCGATACCCAACACCGAGTGCCGGCTCGTGTCAGTCGAGGGCGGCCAGGATGCCGCGCCGGGTGAGCCGGGGGAGTTGTGGGTCCGCGGACCGCAGGTCATGAAGGGCTATCTGAACAACGACGAGGCCACGGCGGCCACCCTGGACGGGGACGGCTGGCTGCACACCGGCGACGTGGGCACCGTCGACGAGCGCGGCGTGTACTACATCGTCGACCGGCTCAAGGAGCTGATCAAGTACAAGGGCTACCAGGTCGCTCCCGCGGAGCTGGAGGCGATCCTGCTGGGTCACCCGAAGATCGCCGACGCCGCCGTGATCGGCACCCTGGACCGGGACGGCGAGGAGATCCCGAAGGCGTTCATCGTGGTCGCGCCCGACCAGGAGATGACCGAGCAGGACGTCATGGACCACGTGGCCGGGATCGTCGCGCCGCACAAGAAGGTCCGCGCGGTGCAGTTCATCGACGCGATCCCGAAGTCGGCCAGCGGCAAGATCCTGCGCAAGGACCTGCGCAGCGCCTGAGTACCCGGCCGGGTCCGGTGACGCTCAGACGCCGGCGGCGGCCAGCAACTCGCTGCGCTCCGGGCCCGGCAGCGGGCGGGGCAGAACGTTGCGGTCGAGCTGCCCGGCGATCTCCGGTCGACCGAGCACCTCGTCCTGGCTGGCCAGCAGGCTCGTGAGGTCCAACAGCCCGCGCAACGCGTGCGGGTTGGTAGGAGCGGCCGCGGTCAACGCCTTGTTGTCCGCCCACATCGGGTCGTCGGTCTCGTAGGCCAACCCTTTGCGATGCGCCTCGATCTCGCGCAGCCGGTGCCGGTCGTAGTTGACCGTCCACCGGTAGGTCGGCTCGAGGTACGTCCGGGTCCGCCGGTCCCACTCCAGGGCTAGCTGCTCAGGGTCCTCGGGGGTGGCGTGCAGCAGGTCCCGCAATGCGCAGGCGTGCTCGAAGCCGAGCGACGTACCGTGCCCCAGCGACGGATTCGTGCACGCCCAGGCGTCGCCGACAGCCAGCAGGCCGGTCACCGACGCCTGGCCGTCGGGCACGTAGTACCGGATCCGGTCCTCGATGCCGGCCATGACGTTGACCTCGCTGATGGGCTCGCCGTCGGCCCAGTGTGCCGCGGCGGGGAACAGGCCCAGCGCCATGGACCACGCCGCGAGTTCACGCAGCCCCAGCAGGTCGCGGTCGTGCGTGCTGATCACCATCGAGACCGACCAGGTGTCGTGGTCCGACGGCAGGGTCAGGATCGTCAGGTCGCGGTAGTTCTGCACGAGGGACGCGGCTGGTTCGGGGATCCCGCTCGTGCCAGTGGCCCGGAAATGCCGACTGAGGTAGACAAAGCCGGCTTCCTCGCGGTGGTCCACCGGCGGCTGCCGGGTGTCGGTGACCAGAGCCGGCACCCGGGACCGGCGACCGGTGGCGTCCACCACGAGATCGCAGGTGATCAACTCGGCGGGATCGACCAGGACGCCGAGCACCCGTGGCGCCTCGCTCCCCTGAACCAGGGTCGGCAGCGCGCGCACCGTCACGTCGCGACACACCAGCACGCCCGGTTCGGCCGCGGCGGCGCGGGCCAGCACCGACTCCAGCATCGGACGGCGGGCTGTCACCGACTCGAACCGCTCGTCGCCGTCGACCCATCCGCCGGTGTGCTTGGCCCGCATCGAGGACAGCGGATTGTACACCAGCGCACCCTCCTCGCGCAGGGTCGCCAGCACGTCGGGCAGCTCCCGCTCCATCAGGTGGCGCCACCGCGGCAGCAGGAAGTGCGGCATCCGGAAGTGGTTCACCCCGCGGCGGTCCCAGTCCGACCAGGCGACGTCGGCGTCGACCGGCGGTGGCGCGGCATCCCGCTCCAGCACGGTGACCTGGTGGCCGTCCCGCGCCAGCAGCATGGCGGTACCGAGTCCGACCAGCCCTGCGCCGAGAATCACCACATCGGCCATCTGCTCACCTCGGGACGTTGCTGCAGCGTCGAGTCGGGCGAGGCCCGTGCCCCACCGCGTAGCGACGGTGTGCCTAGGTTATAGCCATGCATGCCGTTACCCTGCCCCGATTCGGCGACCCGGATGTCCTGACCTGGACCGAGGTCGATGATCCCCGGCTCGCCGACGACGAGGTCCTGGTCGAGGTGGCGGCCAGCGCGGTCAACCGCGCCGACGTACTCCAGCGGCAGGGCAACTACACCCCGCCGCCGGGGGCGAGCGACATCCCCGGACTGGAGTGCAGCGGGCGGATCGCTGCGGTAGGCGCCTCGGTCACCGGTTGGGGCGTCGGTGACGAGGTCTGCGCGCTGCTGTCCGGCGGGGGGTATGCGCAGCTGGTCGCCGTACCGGCCGGGCAGCTGCTACCCGTGCCGCCGGGGGTCGAGCTGGTCACCGCGGCGGCGCTGCCGGAGGTGACGTGCACGGTGTGGTCGAACGTCATGATGCTCGCCGGGCTGGCCGCCGACGACGTCTTCCTCGTACACGGCGGTTCCAGCGGGATCGGCACGATGGCTATCCAGCTGGCCGTCCGGGCCGGCGCCCGGGTCTTCGCCACGGCATCGTCGGAGCGCAAGCGGGAGGTGTGCCGGGAACTGGGCGCCGACGTCGCGATCGACTACCGCACCGAGGACTTCGTCGCGCGGGTACGCAAGGAGACCGACGGGCACGGTGCCGACGTCGTCCTGGACAACATGGGTGCGGCCTACCTGGCCCGCAACGTCGACGTGCTGGCCACCGGGGGGCGGCTGGTCGTGATCGGGATGCAGGGCGGCGTCAAGGCCGAGCTGGACCTGGGGGTGCTGCTGCGCAAGCGGGCCTCGGTGGCGGCGACGGCCCTGCGGGGACGCCCGGCGACCGGGCCGGGAGGCAAGTCCGAGATCGTGGCTGAGGTGCGCGAACACGTGTGGCCGGCGGTGGGGGCCGGCCAGGTGCGCCCGGTCGTGGACCGGGTGGTGCCGATGGCCGACGCGGCACAGGCGCACCGGCTGCTGGAGTCCAGCACGCACATCGGCAAGGTGCTGCTCGCGGTCTGAGCCGACCGCCGCGCAGTGCCGCCCGCCGCGTTGCGCCGCCGCCGCCCTCGCCGCCCTCGCCGGCCGGGCGAGCCGCGAGCCCGCAGCCGGCCTCAGGCCAGTTCGCCGAGCACGTCGAGCAGGTAGTCCACCTCCGCCGCGGAGGTGTAGTGCGCCAGTCCGAGCCGGACCGCTCCGCCGGACTCGCCGAGGCCCAGGGTGTCCATCAGCTCGCGGGCGTAGTAGTCGCCGTCCCAGGCGCAGATCCGGGCCCGCCCGAGTTCCTCGGTGACCTGCCGCGGGGTCCGCCCGGCGACGGTGAGGGACACCGTCGGCGTGCGCAGGGCCGGCGCGCCCCACACCGTGACGTGCGGCATCCCGCGCAGGCCCTGCTCCAGGACGGCGAACAGCTCGCGCTCGTAGGCCTCGACCGCGGCCATCGACAGCAGCACCCGCTTGCGGCGGTCCGGACCCGCCGCGACCGGGCGGTCCGCCGGCCGCCGCCGTCCGGCCCGGTCCGGGCCGTCCTTCGGGTGGGCAGTAGCGGGGTCTGCGTTGTCCGGGCTTTCGGTGTCCGTGCCTTCGGTGTTCATGTCTTCGGTGTTCAGAGCCGCGATGTGATCGACGGCGGCGCTGACTCCGGCGTACAACTCGAACGGCGGCGTCCCGGTCTCGAACCGGTCCGGGCTGCGCTCCGGGGAGGGCAGCAACTTGTCCGGGTGCAGCGCCTCGAGCGCCTCCGGGACGGCGATCACCGCGCTGATATGCGGCCCGCACCACTTGTAGGCGCTGACCGCGACGAAGTCGGCACCCAGCTCGGCCAGGTCCAGTGGGATGTGCGGTGCGGCATGCACCGCGTCGACGTACACCAGGGCGCCCAGCGCATGGGCCCGGTCGGAGATCCCGCGGACCGCCGGGCGGGTCCCGACCGCGTTGCTGGCCGCGGTGACCGCGACGAGCCTGGTCCGCTCGGTCAGCAGGTCGTCGTACTGTCCCTCGGGCAGCTCGCAGCTCTCGATGTCGATCTCGGCCCACCGGACAGTGGCACCGCTGGCTTCGGCGGCCTGCACCCAGGGCCGGATGTTCGCATCGTGGTCGAGCCGGCTCAGGACCACCTCGTCACCGGGCTGCCAGGTCTTGGCCAGCGCCCGCGACAGCGTGTACGTCAGGGACGTCATGTTCGGACCCAGGACGACACCGTGCGGTTCGCCGCCGACCAGGTCGGCCATCGCGCTGCGGGCGTCATCGCGCAGTTGACCGGCCCGGACCGAGGACGGGAAGGCGCCACCGAGGTTGCCGATCGGCGCGTGCAGCGAGCCACCGATCGCGGCGGCGACACTCTCGGGCACCAGGCTGCCGGCCGGCCCGTCCAGATGTACATAACCGTCGGCCAGCGTCGCGAAGAGCCCGCGGATCCTGGCGATGTCGAGCGGCATGCGGCAGAGACTACGGCGTACGCCGCGAGCAGAGCTGCCGGACCGGCGGTGGGACACCCCGGGGTACCGGACGATCCGGGTGGCTGGGCGCCGAGGGTCGTGGTGAGCGAGGATGGGGCGATGAGCGAGTACTCAGAGCAGTCGGAGCCGGCCGCGCAGCCCGGCCAGTCGGGACCGCGTCAGGTCGTGGTGGTGGGCCAGGACGGCCGCCCGGTGGCGCAACTGGCCGTCGACGACGACTCCGGCGCGAACGTCGCCGACATGGTCGAGCAGCCGGCCAAGGTGATGCGGATCGGGACGATGGTCAAGCAGCTGCTCGAGGAGGTCCGCTCGGCGCCGCTCGACGACGCGAGCCGGGCCCGGCTGCGCGAGATCCACGAGTCCTCCATCCACGAGATCGAGGACGGGCTGGCGCCCGAGCTGCGTGAGGAGCTGCGCCGGGTGTCCCTGCCCTTCGACGAGGACGCGACACCGACCGACTCCGAGCTGCGGATCGCCCAGGCCCAGCTGGTGGGGTGGCTCGAGGGGCTGTTCCACGGCATCCAGACCGCGCTGTTCGCCCAGCAGATGTCGGCGCGCATGCAGCTGGAGGAGATGCGCCGCCGCGCTCTGCCCCCGGGAGCCAACCCGCCGGGTGGGCAGCCCGGTCAGCCCGCGCCGGGCCAGCCGTCGTCGATGGGCACTGGGCAGTATCTGTAGGCCGTACGCCGGGTCCACAGGGCTCAGCGGAAGAGCGTCTCCAGGTAGGCCGCCACCCCGTCCTCGGCATTCGAGCCGGTGACGTCGTCGGCCGCGGCCAGCACGGCCGGGTGGGCGTTGGCCACCGCCACGCAGCGTCCCGCCCACGCGAACATCGGCAGGTCGTTCGGCATGTCACCGAAGACCAGGACGTCGTCTGCGTCGACGCCCCGGTCCCTGGCGACCGCGGCCAGCCCGCTGGCCTTGGTGATCCCGGCGGCGGAGATCTCCAGGAGGCCGTCGGGCGAGGAGTGCGTCACCGTGACCCGGTCGCCAAGCAGCTGCTCGGCCCGGGCGAGCAGCTCGTCCGGGTCGTAGTCCTTGTGTCGCACGAGGAGTTTCACCGCCGGTACGGCGAGCAGGTCCGGCAGCGCACCAATCCGCACGCCGGGATTGTCCGACTCCCAGCGCACCGGGTAGTCCGCCTCGTGCAGGAACGACTCGCCGTACTCCACCGCGAACGTCGCCTCCGGCAACTCCGCGCGCAGCCGTCCGGTGACTTCGGCCAGCACCTGCGGATCCAGCGGATCGCAGCCGACCCGGGCGCCGGTGTGCAGATCCCAGGTCAGCGCGCCGTTGGCGCAGACCGCGATACCCCGGTGGTCCAGCTGTTCCCCGACCGCGCCGAGCCAGCGCGGCGGCCGACCGGTGACGAGGACGAGCGGCACGCCGGCCGACTCGACCCGGGCGGCGGCCCGTGCGGTGCGCGGTGAGACCCGGCCGTCCGGTCCGAGCAGCGTCCCGTCCAGGTCGGTGGCGACCAGCCTCGGCCTCCGCGCGCCGCGCCCGGCCGGGCGCATGCTGTGCTCGCTCACGCCGCGGTCTCCAGCAACGCTTCCAGGTAGGCCGCCACGCCGTCCTCGTCGTTGGACAGGGTGAGCGCGTCGGCGGCGGCCAGCACCGACGGATGCGCGGACGCGACAGCCACCGCATGCCCGGCCCAGGCGAACATCGGCAGGTCGTTGGGCATGTCGCCAAAGCACAGCACGCTCTCGGCCGGCACGCCGTGCCGGTCCGCCGCGATGGCCAGGCCGGTGGCCTTGGTGACCCCGGCCGGGCAGATCTCGATGAACCCGAGCCCGGCGTGGGTCAGCTCGACCAGCCCGGAAGGGACGACGGTGCGGGCGATAGCCAGCAACTCGTCTTGGGTGTGCCGCGCCGACCGCAGGAACACTTTGAGGACGTCCCCGCGCAGGACCTCCGACCGCTCGAGCAGCACCGACGGATCCGGATAGGGCCAGTCGAAGCCGCGCTGCACGCGCAGCGGTCCGGTCAGTTCGCCCGCCTCCTCGACGGCGATGACCAGCTCGCCGACCGCTGCCTCCACGAGCCCGACCGCGGTGGCTGCGACATCGGCCGGTAGCCCGGCGACGAACAGCTCCTCGCCGGTGGCGAGGTTCACCACGTAGCCGCCCTGGGCGAGTACCGCGAGGCCCGTCGTACCCACGTCTCGCCGCACCAGGTCCAGCAGCCGGGGACCGCGCCCGGTGACACCGACCAGGGGGATCCCCTGCGCCGCGGCCAGCCGCATCGCCCGCCGGGTCCGCTCGGAGACCAGGCCGTCGGTGCGCAGCAGCGTGCCGTCGAGGTCGGTGGCGATCAGCCGGGGCCGGAACGTCACGTGCGGGCGGTGCCGGGGCTGAGCAGGTCACGGCCGCCGAGGAACGGGCGGAGGGCGGCCGGTACCGCGACCGCCCCGTCGGGGCGCTGGTGGTTCTCCAGGATGGCGACCAGCCAGCGGGTCGTCGCGAGGGTGCCGTTCAGCGTGGCTGCCGTCTGCGGGCGGCCGTCGGTGTCCCGGTAGCGGATGTTCAGCCGCCGGGCCTGGAACGTCGTGCAGTTCGACGTGCTCGTGAGCTCCCGGTAGCGGCCCTGGGTCGGGATCCACGCCTCGCAGTCGTACTTGCGGGCGGCGCTGGAACCGAGGTCGCCGGCCGCGGTGTCGATGACGCGGTAGGGAAGCTCGACCTTGGCGAGCATCTGCTCCTCCCAGGCGAGCATCCGGGCGTGTTCCTCGACGGCCGCTGCCGGCTCGCAGTAGGAGAACATCTCCACCTTGTCGAACTGGTGGACCCGGATGATCCCCCGAGTGTCCTTGCCGTGCGAGCCCGCCTCGCGCCGGTAGCAGGAGGACCACCCGGCGTACCGCAGCGGCCCGGCGGACAGGTCCAGGATCTCGTCCATGTGCAGGCCGGCCAGGGCCACCTCCGACGTACCGACGAGGTACAGGTCGTCGGCCTCGAGCCGGTAGATTTCCGCCGCGTGAGCGCCGAGGAACCCGGTGCCGGCCATCACGTCCGACCGCACCAGGCTCGGGGTGATCGCGACGGTGAAGCCCGCCTCCACCGCCTGGGCGACGGCCATGTTGAGCAGGGCCAGCTGCAGCAGCGCTCCGATCCCGGTCAGGAAGTAGAACCGGGCCCCGGACACCTTCGCGCCGCGATCCATGTCCAGCGCTCCGAGCAGCTGCCCGAGTTCGAGGTGGTCGCGTGGGGCGAAGTCGAACTCCCGCGGGGTGCCCACGTGTTTGAGCACGCCGTAGTCGTCCTCGCCGCCGGCCGGTACGCCGTCCTCGACCACGTTCGGAACCGCCAAGTGGGCGGTGCGCAGGTCGGCCTCCGCGGCGGACTGGGCGGCCTCGGCGCTGCGGACCTCGGCGGCCAGCGCCTTGCCCCGCGCCAGGAGGCCCGTCCGCTCGTCGGCCGGGGCGGCCCCGACCTGCCGGCCGAGCGCCTTCTGCTCCCCCCGGAGCGTGTCGGCCCGGCCGACCGCGGCCCGCCGGCGGTCGTCGGCGGCGAGCAGGCCGTCCACCGTTGCCGGGTCCTCGCCGCGGGCGGCCTGGCTGGCCCGGACGCGTTCGGCGTCCTCGCGTACCAGCCGGAGATCGATCACCTCGTCAAGGCTACCGGCGGCACCGGGTCCGACCCTCCTAGCTCCACCCGGCCCCTGGCGTGGTGGTGCAGAACGCCCGTTTCGCCCGTGCTGGCAACCACATGGCGGGCGCGGGTGTGGGTGGAGCAGGGAGGATGGGCGGCATGAAGTTCCTCGACGGCGTGCGGCCGCCGTACGACCTGACGTACTCCGACGTGTTCATGGTCCCCGCGCGGTCCGCGGTCGGCTCCCGACTGGCGGTCGACCTGCGGACCTCCGACGGTGTCGGTACGACGATTCCGGTGGTCGCCGCGAACATGACCGCGATCTCGGGCCGGCGGATGGCCGAGACGCTGGCCCGCCGGGGTGGCATCGCGATCATCCCGCAGGACATCCCGGCCGACGTGGTCGGGAAGGTGGTCCGCTGGGTCAAGGACCGGCACCCGGTGTACGACACCGCGATCACGCTGCCGCCCAGCGCCACCCTTGGCGAGGCGATGTCGCTGATCACGAAGCGGGCCCACGGGGCCGTTGTCGTCACCGACGGCGAGCGGGTCCGCGGCATCGTTACCGAGCACGACACCGTCGGGCACGACCGGTTCACCCAGCTGCACGAGGTGATGACGCCCGACCCGCTCTGCGTGGAGGCCGGCACCGACCTGCCGAAGATCTTCGCCGTCCTGGCCGACGCCCGGCTGCACGCCGCACCCGTCGTCCAGGCCGGTCAGCTGGTCGGCATGATGACCCGTCGCTCGGCGCTGCGCTCGACGCTGTACGAGCCGGCCGTCGACGGGCAGGGCAAGCTGCTGGTCGGTGCCGCGCTGGGGATCAACGGCGATGTCGCGGCCAAGGCAACCGCGCTGCTCGGCTGCGGCATCGACACGATCGTCGTGGACACCGCGCACGGACACCAGGACCGGATGCTCGACGCGGTGCGCGCGGTGCGCTCGCTGGCCTCCGGCGTACCGATCGTGGCCGGAAACGTCGTGACGGCCGACGGCACCCGCGACCTCATCGAGGCTGGTGCGGACATCGTCAAGGTCGGCGTCGGCCCGGGGGCAATGTGCACGACCCGCATGATGACCGGCGTCGGGCGACCACAGTTCTCCGCCGTGCTGGAATGCGCCGCCGCCGCCCGCGAGCTGGGGCGGCACATCTGGGCCGACGGGGGGGTGCGGTACCCGCGCGATGTCGCGCTCGCGCTGGCCGCCGGAGCCGCCAGTGTGATGGTCGGGTCCTGGTTCGCCGGCACGTACGAGTCGGCCGGGGACATGCACAGCGACGGCACCGGCCGGCAGTACAAGGAGAGCTTCGGGATGGCCTCCGCGCGTGCGGTCCGCCAGCGCACCCGGGAGTCCAGCGGTTTCGAGCGGGCCCGCAGTGGGTTGTTCGAGGAGGGCATCAGTGCGGCCCGGATGTTCCTCGATCCTGAGCGCCCGGGAGTGGAGGACCTGCTCGACCAGATCGTCGCCGGGGTGCGCAGTTCCTGCACGTACGCCGGCGCAGGTGACCTCGAGCAGTTCCACGAGCGGGCCGTCCTCGGCCTGCAGAGCAGCGCCGGCTACGAGGAGGGTCGTCCGCTCCCGACCAACTGGTGAGCGCCTACCCGACCGCGGTGCGGAAGGCGAGGACCGGTCCACGGCGCGGTGAGCGTGTTCGAATGACGCGGTGATCGGGATGTCGAGGACCCGCTTCGAGGAGCTGGTCTCTGACGCGCTGGACGAGGTGCCGGCGGAACTGACCCGGCTGATGGACAACGTCGTCGTCCTGGTCGAGGACCGCAACGACGAGGAACCTTCCTTGCTTGGCATGTACGAGGGGATCGCGCTGACCGATCGCGGCTGGGACTACGGGGGTCAACTCCCGGACCGGATCGTCATCTACCGGCGTGCGCTGTTGGACTTCTGCGACACCGAGCAGGACGTGGTCGAGGAGATCGCCGTCACCGTCGTCCACGAGATCGCGCACCACTTCGGCATCGACGACGCCCGACTGCACGACCTGGGCTGGGCCTGACGAGTAGCGTCGAGGTGGTGGGCGACAAGCTTCCGATGAAGATGCTGCACGACCGGGTACTGGCCCGGATGCCCCGCGAGGAGGGGGAGCGGCGCTCCAGCGGCGGGATCCTCATCCCGGCCACCGCCCAGGTCGCCAAGCGGCTGTTCTGGGGCGAGGTGATGGCCATCGGCAACCACGTCCGCGCGGTCAAAGTCGGCGACCAGGTGCTCTTCAGCCCGGACGACCAGCACGAGGTCGAGGTCTCCGGCGAGGAGTACCTGATCCTGCGCGAACGGGACATCCACGCGGTCGCGGCTCCCAGGATCGAGGAGTCGACCGGCCTGTACCTGTGACGGCCGACTGACCGTACGCCGATTGCGGACCGGTCAGGCCCGTCCCTCCCGGAGCCGGACCAGCCACGCCTCGGCGTCGGCGAACGCGGCATCGGAGGCCTTGTCAGGAACCGCTTTCATCGGCGTGCCATCCGCGCGCGGATAGGAGCCGAGGTAGCGCACGTCGGCGCAGATCCGGCGTAGCGCGAGCAATGCCTGCCCGACGCGGGCGTCGAGCAGGTGACCCTCGCAGTCCAGCGTGAAGCTGTAGCGGCCCATCCGGTCCTTGGTCGGGCGGGACTCGATCCGGCTCAGGTTCACCCCGCGGACCGCGAACTCGGTCAGCACCTCCAGCAGCGCGCCGGTGTGGTCGTCGGCGATGAAAGCCACCAGCGACGTCTTGTCCAGCCCGGTCGGCTCCGGCGGTGGTCCCGGCCTGGACACCAGCACGAAGCGGGTCACCGCGTCGGGATTGTCGGCGATCCCGGCGGACAGTGCTGTCAGCCGGTAGCGCTGAGCAGCGACCGGCGCGGCCACCGCGGCGTCGTACGTCCGCTGGGCCACCCCCGCGGCGGCCTGCGCCGTCGAACTGGTCAGCATGACGTCCGCAGCCGGGAGCTGCTCGCGCAGCCAGCGCCGGCACTGCGCCTCGGCGTGCGGATGGGTGGCCACCGTCCGGATGTCTTCCCCGCGCGTACCCGGGCGCACCAGCAGCGCGAAGGCGACCGGCAGCAGGATCTCGCGGGTGATCACCAACGGTTCTCCGGAGGCCAACTCGTCCACGGTGGCCGGGACCGAACCCTCCACCGAGTTCTCCAGCGGGACGACGGCCGCGTCGGCCTCGCCGCCGCGGACGGCGTCGATGGCCGCCGCGATCGTGGCCTGCGGCAGCAGCACGCCCCTGGCCGCGGCCGGCAGGGTGCGCAGCGCCATCTCGGCGAACGTGCCCTCCGGCCCGAGGTAGGCGAAGCGGGTCGGGGGTACGCCGGGCATCGGGCCAGCCTAGTGACGGCTGCGACCGGGCCCCGGGTGGCGGGAAGTGCCTGCAACGGATACGGATCCGGTTCGCCCGGGACCGGATCCGCATCCGTTGGCCGGCCCCTGTGTCGCCCCGCCGTCGGGTACGGATGCACCGTCGGCCACAGTGACCGGGTGGACGACGCCGCCGACGCCCAGTTCGTCGATCTCGGCTTCGCGCGGGCGGACACCGGCCGGGTCGCGCGCACCGGTGACGCGGAGGTGGTCTACGGCGCGGGCAAGACCGTCGAGCAGGTACTGGCCCTGGTCACGGTGCTCCGCCGGGCCAACCCCGACCATCCGGTGTTGGTGACCAGGCTGTCCCCGCCGCAGTTGGCCGCCGTCCGGACCGACTTCCCCGACTGCACGGTGGACCCGGAGGCACGCGCGGTCGCCGTAGGCGGGCTGCCGGCTCCGGTCGGGGAGGTTTGTGTGGTCAGCGCCGGGACCTCGGACGCCGCGGTGGCCGCCGAGGCCGCCCTCACCGCCCGGGTCTTCGGGGCCGGAGTGACGCGGGTCAGCGACGTCGGTGTGGCCGGGATCCATCGGCTGCTGGCGGTGCGGGAGGTGCTGGACTCGGCGGACTGCCTGGTCGTCGTCGCCGGCATGGACGGCGCGCTGCCCAGCGCGGTCGGCGGGTTGACCGGCGTCCCTCTGGTCGCGGTCCCGACCTCGGTCGGGTACGGCGCCAGCTTCGGCGGGGTCGCCGCCCTCCTCACGATGCTGAACTCCTGCGCCCCCGGCGTGGTCGTGTGCAACATCGACAACGGCTTCGGCGCCGGGGTGTTCGCGGCCCGGGTGGCCCGCCGGACCGGTGCCGGACTGGCAGGCTGAGCCGATGATCGGGTGGCTGGACTGCGCTGCCGGCGCGAGCGGGGACATGCTGCTCGGGGCACTGGCCGGGGCCGGGGCTCCGCTGGCGGCGATGCAGTCGGCGGTGGACGCGCTGGCCGTCGAGCCGATCCTGCTGTCGGCGGCGGCGGTGACCCGGCAGGGGATCGCCGCCACGAAGGTGGACGTCAACGCCCCCCGGTCGACCGTGACGCGGACCTGGGCGAACATCCGCGGCCAACTCGAGTCCGCCGAGCTGCCCGATGCGGTACGCCGGATGGCACTGGACGCGTTCGCCCGGCTGGCCCGGGCCGAGGCCGATGCCCACCGCACCAGCCCCGAGCAGGTGCACTTCCACGAGGTTGGCGGCCTCGATGCGATCGCCGACGTTGTCGGCGTGTGTGCGGGGCTGCACGCGCTGGGCATCCGCCGGTTGGGCGCGGGGACGGTGGCGCTGGGCAGCGGGATCGTTCGGGGCGAGCACGGGCTCATACCGGTCCCCGGACCCGCGGTGCTGGCCCTGCTGCGCGAGGCCGGGGCGCCGGTGTGGTCGGGTCCGGCGCCGTTCGAGATGTGTACGCCGACCGGCGCGGCGCTGCTGGCCGCCACCGTGACCGACTGGGGCCCGATGCCGCCGATGACCGTCACCGCGGTCGGCAACGGGGCCGGCAGCCGCGACCTCGACGAGGTGCCGAACGTGCTGCGTCTGGTGGTCGGTGAGCCGGTGGACTCGGCCACCCCCGGCGGCGCCGTACTGCTCGAGACCAACGTGGACGACCTGGACCCCCGACTGTGGCCGGACGTTTTGGACAGCCTGCTCGGTGCCGGGGCGTCGGATGCGTGGCTGAGCCCGATCCTGATGAAGAAGGGTCGCCCGGCGCACACCCTGCACGTCCTGTGCGCGACCGATCGCGTCGACGACGTCCGCCGCACGGTGTTTGTCCGGACCTCCACGATCGGGCTCCGGCAGAGCCAGGTCGAGAAGATCGTCCTGGACCGCGAGCAGGCGGTCGTGCGGGTGGACGGGCAGCCGGTCGGCGTCAAGATCGCCCGCGACGCCGGCCGGATCGTCAACGTCAGCGTCGAGTTCGACGACGTGCGCCGGGCTGCGGCGGAACTGGACCGCCCGCTCAAGGAGGTGCTGCGGGCGGCCACCGCGGCCGCGCACCGGGCCTACCCGCCCGGCTCGCGCTGAGCGCGGGCGCGGCATCGCTCGCGCCGCTTCAGAAGGCCGGCAGCACCGTCCCGGTGACCGATCCGAAGCCGATCGTCGTCCCGTCCGCCCCGGGAGCGGTCGCCCGGATCGCCACGGTGTCCCCGTCCTCGAGGAACGTCCGCTGCTTGCCGCCGACCTCGACCGGCTCGGCGCCGCCCCAGGACAGTTCGAGGAAGGACCCGCGCTGGCCCTTGTCCGGTCCGGACACCGTGCCGGAGGCGTACAGGTCGCCGGTGCGCAGGCTCGCGCCGTTCACCGTGAGGTGGGCCAGCTGCTGGCCCGGCGTCCAGTACATCGACCCGAACGGCGGCCGGCTGACCACGTCGCCGTTCCACTCCACGGACATCGCCAGGTCCAGCGCCCACGGATCGGCGTCGGTGAGGTAGTCCAGCGGCTGCGGGTCCTGCGC
>JBBPYA010000159.1:0-3576 GCA_038200385.1 Mycobacteriales bacterium | reverse complement strand
TGCGCGGAGGATTCGCCTAGTTGGCCTATGGCGCACGCTTGGAAAGCGTGTTGGGTGCAAGCCCTCGGGGGTTCGAATCCCCCATCCTCCGCGCTGGACAGGAGCGCACCGATGGGCGTCGTGCTGGCCCTCGGTGCCGCCCTGGCGTACGGGTTGTCGGATGTCCTCGGCGGCGTGCTGTCCCGACGGGCCTCCTCCTGGTCAGTCGCCCTGATCGCGCAGACCGTCGGCGCGGTCGGGCTGGCGCTGGCCGCGTGGCGGATCCCGGCCGACCCGAGCGGTACGGCGCTGCTGTGGGGCGCCGCCTCCGGGATCGGCAGCGGCCTCGGTACGGCGTTCCTGTACCGCGGTCTGGCCGCCGGGGCGATGAACGTCGTGGCGCCGCTGTCCGCGCTGGGCGCCGCCCTGGTGCCGGTCGTGGTCGGCGTCAGCCTGGGCGAGCGACCGGCCGTCACGGCCTGGGTCGGGGTGGCGTGCGCCTTTCCCGCCATCTGGCTGGTGTCGCGGGCCGGCCCGGGCCGCGGCAGGCCTCGATCGGCCGCGGCCGGCGTCCGCGACGGGTTGCTCGCGGGGGCCAGCTTCGGCGTGCTCTTCGTCGCGCTGGGGCAGGTGCCTGCGTCCGCCGGGCTCTGGCCGCTGGCCCTGGGACAGTGCGTGGCCCTCGCGGTGATCGCGACCGGCGCCGTCGTGGCTGGCGCCCCGGTGCGCGGGGTGGGCCGAGCGGTGGGCGCGGGCAGCGTCCTGGTGGGGCTGTGCTCGGCGCTGGCCACCCTGCTCTACCAGCTGGCGGCCCGGGCCCAGCTCGTGTCGCTGGCCGCCGTGATCACGTCGCTGTACCCCGCGCTCACCGTGGCCCTGGCCGCGCTCGTCCTGCAGGAGCGGGTCAACCGGAGGCAGGGACTCGGCCTGGGCCTGGCCGCCGCCGCCGTGGCGTTGGTGTCGCTGAGCTGAACCCCGGCCGGTGCCGATGCGCCGACCCGGTGCCGTCGGTCCCGCTGGCCGTACCCGGCGCCCGCGGCTCAGGGCGGGCCGGTCCGGCTGGACCGGACCCCCGTCGCCGCCGGCTCAGGCGGCGGCGGGCAGCGACCGCAGGACGACGGCGTACCCGCAGCCGAGGCAGAACCACTCGGGGCAGTCGGTCCCGTGCCCGTCCGGGCACGGCGGTTGCTCGTAGGACTGCTCGTCGGCGCAGGTGTCGCACCAGGACAGGTGTGCCGTCTCCTCGGACATCGGTCTGCCTCCTCCTGCCGGGCGGTGCCGGACCCCTCGTGTTCGTCTGGTCACGCCGACCCTCACACCGTGACACGGCCGCCCGACATTTCTCCGGCGGTCCACTGGTGTGTCGTCGAAGCGCACCAGGATTGCCGGTGCGCACGGGGGCCCGGGACGGGGGATCATGAATCACCCACCGCAGTCCACGACGTACCAGGAGCCGGTCATGCCGCACAGCATCTGGAAGGGCTCGATCTCCTTCGGCCTGGTCTCGATACCGGTCCGGCTGTTCTC
Organism: Mycobacteriales bacterium; assembly: GCA_038200385.1. Lineage (GTDB taxonomy): Bacteria > Actinomycetota > Actinomycetes > Mycobacteriales > Geodermatophilaceae > JBBPYA01. Next base: position 2,070 of record JBBPYA010000159.1, on the reverse strand, counting down.
CGCGACGGAGGAGAAGGACGTCTCCTTCCGTCAGGTGCACGCCTCCGACGGCGGCCGGATCCGGTACAAGAGGGTGTGCTCGGTCGACGGCGAGGAGGTCCCGTACTCCGACATCGCCAAGGGCTACGAGCTGCCCGACGGCGACATGGTGATCCTCGACGACGAGGACTTCGAGGGGCTGCCGATCTCGACCAGCCGCTCGGTCGAGGTGCTGTCGTTCGTGCCGGCCGAGCAGATCGACCCCGTGCAGTTCGGCAAGCCCTACTACTGCGAACCGACCTCCGACGCCAAGCCCTACGTCCTGCTGCGCGACGCGTTGGACAACAGCGAGAAGGTCGCGGTGGTCAAGGTGGCTCTGCGCAACCGGGAGCGGCTGGCCACCCTGCGGCCCCGGGACGGCGTGCTCGTGCTGCAGACCATGCTCTGGCCGGACGAGGTGCGCGAGCCGAGCTTCTCCTTCCTCGACGAGGACGTCCGGTTGCGCCCGCAGGAGATGACGATGGCCGAGTCCTACGTCGAGGCGCTGGCCGGCGACTTCGAGCCCGACCAGTTCACCGACGACTACCGGCAGGCCCTGGAGTCGGTCATCGAGGCCAAGACCGCCGGCCGCGAGGTCGTGCGCCCCGAGGAACCGGAGGTCGACGACAGCAAGGTGCTGGACCTGATGGAAGCCCTGCGGCGCAGCGTCGACGCGGCCAAACAGCAGCGCGCGGGGGACGGCTCGTCCACGGCCGCGAAGGCCTCCTCCGGCGGAAAGTCCGGCGCAACATCGACGCGCAAGCCGGCCTCGACGTCACCCGCCAAGTCCGCGACCAAGTCGACGTCGGGTTCCGCGGCCAAGAAGGCGGCGAAGAAGGCCCCCGCCCGCAAGGCCGCGAAGAAGGCGACGGCGGCGAAGAAGTCGGCCTGACGCGGACACGAACGCGGCTGGTCAGCGCAGTGTCGGACGGCCGCCGCTGCGACGGAAGAAGGCCCGGGCCGGCCCGGAGAACAGCAGCACGATGACGGTCACCGCGACCGCCGCGCTGACCAGCCCGATCAGGGTGAACTGCACTGAGGTCGGCGCGGCCAGACCCAGCAGGCCCCCGAACGCGGCCAGCGAGGCGAACATCGCGGCCAGCCACCGGGCCCAACGCACGCCGCGCTGGACGTTCAGCGCGGCCAGGGCGAGCAGTCCACCGAGCAGCAGCAACGAGCCCAGCGCCGTCGGCACATAGGTCTGCGCGGGCTGATCGACGAAGGTGAACGACAGTGCCGTCCGGACGGCCATCAGCGCGACCAGCGCCCAGATCAGCGTGGTGGCGATCCGGATTGTCGGCGGGATGCCAGCCGCGGGGGAGTCACCGGGCATCGGCGCCCTCCTCTGACGAGCCCGGGCTGGTCGGCATCTCTTGGACCCCTCCATCCCCACGACGACGTGCCTGCCCCCGGTGGTCACGAGGTGCTCCTGATCTCGACGCAGGCAGCGCGACGGTGATCGAGGGCGACCTCCGCCAAGTGTCGGCGCTCCGCGGTGGCCGCGGCGGCGCGGGGAGCCGACTCCAGGTCGAAGGTCGTGGTCATCGTGCCGCGGTCGGACTCGATACTCAACTGATAGCCGAGGATCCGCTGTGCTCGAAGGACGCCACACCGATGATCTCCGTCCCGACGGTCGCGGCCAGCGCGTGGTGGTCGCCAGTGGCCGGCTTCATCAGCTTCGGCAGGTAGTCGAGCGCCAGCTTCCGTCCGACGCCGAAGAAGGGAAGTAGCTGGACCGATCGGATGCGTCCAGGTGCAGCGCCCGCATGGAGTCAGGATCGCTCGGCTCGATCGTGCGGATATGTACGGGCCGCTGTCTGAACGGAGCGCATCTGTCCGGACGCGTACCTGGTGCGGAGAACCCGGTACTACTCGTCGCCGCATGCTCGTCTGGTCGCTGGTCATGGCTTGCCCTTGTCGTCGATCCCTTCTGACGGTGTCAGGGACACGCATCGGGCCGTAGGGCCGGATGCCCTAGATGCCCCGCCCGCGGCCCCGGTGACCCACGTAGCTATCGCCTGGGCGGTGTGGGACGGTCAGGACCACTTCTCA
>JBBPYA010000158.1:0-3958 GCA_038200385.1 Mycobacteriales bacterium | reverse complement strand
GGTGGTATCCGCCGGAGGCGGACACCCCGGCGACCCGGCTGATGCACTACGCGAGCCAGTTCCCGCTCGTCGAGGTGGATTCGACGTACTACACGCCGCCCAACGAGCGGAACAGCGAGCTGTGGGTGCAGCGCACGCCGCCCGGTTTCGTCTTCAACGTCAAGGCGTTCTCGCTGCTGACCCAGCACCCCACCAAACCCGGCGCGCTATACAAGGATCTCCGACCCGAGGGCGCCACCAAGAACCTGTACCCGAAGGATCTGCCGGCCACCGTCATCGAGCAGGTGTGGGACCGGTTCCTCGCAGCGCTCACACCGCTGCACGAGGCGGGCAAGCTCGGGGCGCTGCTGTTCCAGTTCCCGCAGTGGTTCCCGATCGGGCGGCGGAACAGGGAGTACATCCTGCGCTGCCAGGAGCGGGCCGCGCCGATGCGAATCTGCGTGGAGTTCCGCAACAAGACGTGGATGAGCGAGGAGAACCAGGCCGAGACGCTGGACTTCCTGCGCTCCTACCGGGTGCCCTACGTGTGCGTCGACATGCCGCAGGGCCACGCCAGTTCGGTCCCCCCCGTGGTCGCGGCGACCGCGGACCTGGCCGTGGTCCGCTTCCACGGGCACAGCGAGAAGTGGACGAGCAAGAACATCTACGACCGGTTCGGGTACGAGTACTCCGAATCCGAGCTGGCGCAGTGGGCGCCGAAGATCACCGGGCTGGCGGCGGAGGCGGGGGAGACCCACGTCCTGCTCAACAACTGCTACCGCAACTACGCCCAGGTCAACGCGCGGCAGCTCGCCGACCTGCTGGCGACGGTGGACTGACCGGCTACAGCCGGGCCAGCGCCTCGGCGAGACTGCGTTCGGCCTCGTCGCCGAGCTTGTTCAGGGGCCGGACCAGGAACGGGGTGGCCAACCGGGCGAGCCCGTTGAACGTGAAGTCCGCTGAGTAGGTGACCCGGGTGCCCTCCGGGCCCGGGGTGAAGCTGAGCGAGTCCACCGCGGTGACCGTCTTGTTGGAACCGCGCAGGACGAGCTTGGCGTTGTCCGCCAGCTCGATCACCTCGTACACCAGGGTGGTCTCGCGACCCAGGAAGGACGAGACGTTCTCGTAGCGGGTGCCGACGCCACCGTCACCGGACAGCCGCCGGCAGGACACCGTCCCGGCATCCCATACCTCGGCGTTGCTGAAGTCCACCAGGTAGCCGAAGACGGTCTCGATCGGCCGGGCGGCGGACACGGTACGGGTGATCGTGGGCATCGGTCCTCCTCGGGCGGGCGACGTGCCCACTGCGAGCATGGTCCCTGCCGCGGCCGCGCCGCGGCAGGTCGAGCATCGTGGTCGACCAGCCCTCACACCCGTACGCCGATAAGATACATTATGTCATGTTACTGATGCGCTGCCCTGTCAGCGGGGTCCCGCGACGACCTCTCTGTGCACCGCCGCCCCGCCAGGCCGCGGGCGCTGGGGATCCCGGTGGACCGGCGTACGACCAGGCGCAGCGCCGCCGTGGTCTCGACGAGTGCATCGGGCGACCCTCCGAGGGCGTCGAGCAGCATCCGGCCGAGCAAGGCACCCTGCTCGGCCACCGGCTGCGCGATGGTGGTCAGATCCAGCACGCCGGCCAGCTCGTGGTCGTCGAAGCCCACCACGGACATGTCCCTCGGCACCCGCAGGCCGGCCCGGCGCAACACCGTCAGGGCGCCGAAGGCCATCTCGTCGGAGGCGGCGAACACCGCCGACGGCGGGTAGGGCAGGGACAGCAGTCGCTCCATGGCCCGCTCCCCGCCGCCGACCGTGAACTCGCCATCGACGTCCAGCTCGGACACCCATTCCAGGCCGACCTCGGCCAGCGCCCGCCGCGCGCCGCTGCGGCGGGTGGCCGACGTGGCGAAAGGCATCGGCTCGCTGCGCTCACCGCCCATGAAGCCGATCCGGCGATGACCCAGGCCGATCAGATGGCTCACGGCGGTATGCGCTCCCGCCTCGTCGTCGATGCAGACCGAGGCCATCCCGGTCCGCCGCGAGCCCACCAGCCCGACCGGGACGTCGAGACCGCGCAGCGCGTCCTCCTCGGCGGCGCTCAGGTCCAGGCACAGCACGAGGACGGCGTCGACCCGTTTGCGCAGCGGCAACTCGGTGAAGAAGCGGGCCCGCGCCTCGGGGGTGGGGACGCCGTACAGCAGGAGACCGAAGCCCTGTTCGCGGACGGCGTTCTCGGCGCCGGCCAGAGCTTGGGCGTAGAACCAGCGGGACGGGTACGGCGTGACCACGGCCACTGCCCGGGTCCGCCCGGTCGCCAGGCTGGCCGCTGAGGGGCTGACGACGTAGTCCAGTTCGGCTGCGGCGGCGACGACGGCGAGCCTGGTCTGATTCCGAACGTTGCCCAATCCGCGCAGCGCCCGGGACACCGTCGCAGTGGAAACGCCCGCGCGCCGCGCGACGTCGTCGATGGTGGCCATCGGCACCCCCCGGATACGGACTCAGACCCCCTGTCTCGTCCCTTCCGGTTTCAACCGTAGGCAGCTGACGCAGCGGCTGCAACCGTTTACAGATGCTGACTTGCGACCCCTCGTTCAGTGCGGGTTCGCGACGTCGGCGAACATCGCGCTGACCGACTCGCCGAGGTGGATCCGGCCGATGGCGTCGGCGAACAATGGCGCCACCGAACGCACCACCAGACGCGCGGGCCGCTCCCCCGCCGGGGGTGGAACGGTGTCGGTGGTCACGATCTCGGTCAGGTCCTCAACCGCGGCGAGCCGGGGTAGCGCCGAGCCGGTGAACAGACCGTGGGTGCAGGCCAGCGAGATCCGCCGGACGGAGTGTTCGCGCAGCCGGGTCAGCAACTCGAGCACGGAACCGCCGGTGGCGATCTCGTCGTCAAGGACGATGACGTCCCGGCCATGCACGTCCCCGACGATCGATTCGATCACCACGACGTCGTCGGACAGGCGCTGCTTACTGCCGGCCGCGACCGGGCACCCGAGCAGCCGCGCGAACTGGGTGGCGGCCTTGGCGTTGCCGAGGTCCGGGGACACCACGACGGTGTTCGTCAGGTCCCGACCGGCGAAATGCGCCGCCAGGTCGGCGATCGCGGTCAGGTGGTCCACCGGCACGCTGAAGAAGCCGTGCACCTGGGGCGCGTGCAGCGCCATGGTGAGCACCCGGTTTGCCCCGGCAGTGCCGATCAGGTCGGCGACCAGCCGGGCCGCGATCGAGATCCGCCCCGCGTCCTTCTTGTCCGAGCGGGCGTAGGCGTAGTGCGGGATGACGGCGGTGACCTGGGCCGCCGAGGCGCCGCGGGCCGCGTCCAGCATCATCAGCAACTCGACAAGATTCTCCTGGACCGGCGGCACGAGGGGTTGTATGACGTAGACGTCGCGTTGGCGACAATTGGCCTGCAGCTGGACCTGCAGGCAGTCGTTGCTGAAGCGCACCAGGCGACTCGGCGCGAGTTCGGTCCCCAGCAACCGGCAGATGTCGCTGGCCAAACCGGGGTGTGCGGACCCGGAGAACACGACGATTTCACCCATGGCGTGCCGCTCTCCAGCGTGGTGGACGGGCCAGGCGCGTCGAGCCTAGCCAGGCCGACCAGGACCCCCGACGGCGGTGAGGCGCCGGCACGAATCCGCCGTTCGGCGCTTGCCATCCGCCGGAAGGGGACGCACGGTGGAGCGATGTCACCGACAGCCCGCTGGCGGGCGCTCGCCCTGACCGCAGTCCTGCTGGGCGTGGCCGGCTGCGCGGGCGGCGAGCCGACCACGAGCCGGGACCCGGCGACGAGTACGGGCCCGGGGTCGGGCAGCGCCACGGCGACCGCCCTGGCCGAGGTCCCCCTCCCCGGGTTCGGGTCACCGGTGGCCGTCGGGTCGGACTTGGCCGTCCCGTGGGGTCTGACGTTCCTGCCCGGCGGCGACGCCCTCGTGGCCGAACGGCCCACCGGCCGGATCCTGCGGCTGACCCC